>DASQAS010000144.1:0-3073 GCA_035635635.1 Myxococcales bacterium
ACGTATCGTCGGGATGCTCACGCGATTGTGTCGGTGATCTGATCCGCCCACGGCCACGTCGCCGTCGCCGTCGCCGTCCACGCTCACGACCACGTCGACGTCGACGCAGACCTGTTCGTCTCGGTGCGCTTGACTGAGCAGTATTGGGACTAGCCCCACGGCAGCGCGCGGACTCCCGCGGCGCTGCGGGACAGCCGGCGCGACCCCGCGCCGGGCTAGTGGATGGCGAACACCCTCGCGAGCCCCCGCGCCCGGCCGCTGCGCCGCATCTGCCGCCTCAGCTTCGTCTCGCGCGGCCGCGCCTTCTTCGATGGCGCCGCCCCGGGAGTTGCGATCGCCGAGCGCCCCGTCTTGAGCAGCTCGACCAGCGCCCTCTCCGCCGCGTGGCTGCGCGCCTGGACCAGCTCGTCCAGCGTCCTGTAGTAGGGCCGGAGCACGCGCCCCCGCTCGAAGTCCCGCAGCACCGAAGGCCAGATGTAGCTCGCCTTGCACACCGCGGGCGTGTTGCCGAGCTGGGCAGCGGTCTCCTTGATCGCGGCGACGATCAGCTTGCGCTGGTCGGTGCGCCGCTCGATCGACTCCTCGCGCAGCCGCGCCAGCACGCAGGCGGCGATCAGCGTCCCCGCCCAGGTGCGGAAGTCCTTGGCGGAGAAGCTCTGGCCCATCACCTGCTTGATGCAGGCGTTGATGTGCCGGCGGCGGACGTCCTTGATGGTCCCGTCCTCCTCCACCCACTGGAAGAGGTCCGCCTTGCCGGGCAGCTTCTTCAGCTCGCGCACGATGCGCGCCACCCGGCGGTCCCGCAGCTCGCGCTCCTGCATCTTGCCCGCCTTGCCGCGGTACTCGAAGCGCACCGTGTCGCCCTGCACGCTGGCGTGGCGGCGCCGCAGGGTGGCGATGCCGAAGGAGCCGTTCTCCTTGGCGTAGGCGTAGCTACCGGGCCGCATGAAGCAGGTGGAGAGGATGCGCAGGATGCAGGCCATCACGCGCTCGTACGGGAGCCCGCGCAGGCGCATCCCCTGGTCGATGGTCCGCCGCATCTTCGGCAGGGCGCGCCCGAAGGCGAGGAGCCTGTCGAACTTCTTCTGCTCGCGCTCGCGGACCGCGGCGTCGCTGTAGACGTACTGCCAGCGGCCCTTCTTGTCGCGCCCGACCGCCCGCAGCCTGGCGCGCGGGTTGGGCGAGATGGCTACGTCCTTCCACGCCGGGGGAAGCCGCAGGGAGCGGATCCGGTCCAGCTGGCTTGGCGGCGCTCCGGGGAAGCGGAATCCATTTCGCGGGGTTCCCACGCGATGGATTCCGTGCTCCTGCAAGAACTCGATTTGCGTCATTCCTGCAACAATGGGGCGCGACCCCGCTGGATGCTCGCCCGGCTAGGTCAAGACGGGCAGCCGGGCGTGCGCCCGCCCCCCGCAAGGCCCGGGTCGAACGGCGTTCCGAGGCCGTTTTCTGGCAACGAAAGCCTCTTCCGGGCATCTTAGGAGGGCCCGAGAACCCCGGGACGGCGTGGCGGACGGCGTTCGAACGAGCCTCCGTACGCTTGATTTTTGGCACCGATTCTTGGTAGTTGCAGCGCCCCTTTTTCCGGGGCTTTTCAGGAAGGCAGACGGACGTGGCGAAAGAGACCATCGACTTCATCCGGAACATCGGCATCTCGGCCCACATCGATTCGGGCAAGACGACGCTGTCCGAGCGCATCCTCTATTACACGGGGCGCATTCACCAGATCCACGAGGTGAAGGGCAAGGACAACGTCGGCGCCAAGATGGACTCGATGGACCTGGAGCGCGAGAAGGGCATCACCATCCAGTCTGCGGCCACCTACTGCGAGTGGGACGCCACCGACGCGTCGCGCCCCACCCACAACATCAACATCATCGACACGCCGGGACACGTCGACTTCACCATCGAGGTCGAGCGCGCCTTGCGCGTGCTGGACGGCGCCATCCTGGTGCTCTGCTCCGTCTCCGGCGTCCAGTCCCAGTCGATCACCGTGGACCGGCAGATGCGCCGCTACAAGGTGCCCCGGCTGGCGTTCATCAACAAGATGGACCGCGCCGGCGCCAACGCGTTCCGCGTCACCCAGCAGCTGCGGGAGAAGCTGAACCACAACGCGGTGATGATGGAGCTGCCCATCGGCTCCGAGGACAAGTTCCAGGGCGTGGTGGACCTCGTCACCATGAAGGCGCACTACTACGACGGGGAGAACGGCGAGAAGATCCGCACCGAGGAGATCCCGGCGGACCTCTTGGAGCAGGCGAAGACCATGCGGCACGACCTGATCGCCGCCGCCGCGGACTTCGACGAGAAGCTCACCGAGCTCTTCCTCGAGGACAAGGAGCCCGCCGTCGAGGACATCCGCCGGGCGGTCCGCGCCGGGACCCTGCAGCTCAAGCTGACCCCGGTGTTCTGCGGGTCCGCCTACAAGAACAAGGGCGTGCAGCACCTGCTCGACGGGATCGTCTACTACCTGCCCAACCCGAAGGAAGTGACCAACGAGGCGCACGACCAGGCGAAGAACGAGGAGAAGCTGGTCCTCGCTTCCGACCCGTCGAAGCCCTTCGTCGGGCTGGCGTTCAAGCTCGAGGACGGCCGGTACGGGCAGCTCACGTACCTGCGCATGTACCAGGGCAAGGTCGCGAAGGGCGACTTCATCGTCAACTCGCGCGACGGCAAGAGGGTGAAGGTGCCGCGCCTGGTCCGCATGCACGCGGACGAGATGCACGACATCGATCTCGCGCAGGCCGGCGACATCATCGCCATGTTCGGCGTGGACTGCGCCTCGGGCGACACGTTCACCGACGGCACCGTGAAGTACACGATGACCTCGATGCACGTGCCCGACGCCGTGATCTCGCTGGCCATCGCGCCCAAGGAGAAGGCGACCGCGGCGAACTTCTCCAAGGCGTTGAACCGGTTCACCCGCGAGGACCCGACCTTCCGCGTCCACCGCGACGAGGAGTCGGCGCAGACCATCGCCTCGGGGATGGGCGAGCTGCACCTCGAGATCTACATGGAGCGCATCAAGCGCGAGTACGGCTGCGAGGTGGTGGTGGGCCAGCCGCAGGTCGCG
>DASQAS010000145.1:0-12603 GCA_035635635.1 Myxococcales bacterium
CCGCCCCGTTGATGCCCTCGCCGGGATAGCCGAAGACGCGTTGGACCCCCCACGCGCGCAACCGCTCGACCAGGAAGTCTCCCACCGTCTTCGCCCTGTGCAAGCCCTCGCGCCAACCTAGCTACGTGAGGGGGAGTCGACATGGACCAAGGGGGGGCTTGCCAACTCGCTCTGACTTTGTGCAGCATTCCGCCACCTTCGCGCGCTCGCAGGCGAAAGAGGGCTGCGACGCTCCGTCGCTGCGACACCTAGCAACCCCCCGCCTGATCCGGTATCGGGACGTAGCACGGCTCCGCAGTGTGGCACCACGTGGGAACGGAATGAGTGCGCTGTTCAAGCCGTCGTCGAACACCGCCTTTCGCGTCGCGCTGGTCGCGATCGCGGTGGTGCTCGGCGGCGGGCTGGTCGCAGGTCCGATGATCTACGTACGCAGCCCGTTCTTCACGCAGCAGGAAGACCCCGTCGATCAGCCGGTGCAGTTCGATCACCGGCACCACGTCGGCGACGAGGGGATCGACTGCCGCTACTGCCACTACCTGGTGGAGAAGTCCCCGTTCGCCGGCGTGCCTCCGACTTCGGTTTGCCTCAACTGCCACGAGCAGATCTGGAACAAGAGCCCGAAGCTCGCGCCGGTGCGCGAGAGCTACTTCGCGGACCGGCCGATCGTCTGGAACAAGGTGAACAAGCTGCCGCACTTCGTCTACTTCAACCACTCCATCCACGTCCGGCAGGGCGTCGGCTGCGTCACTTGCCACGGCCGCATCGACGAGATGCCGCAGGTGGAGAAGGCGCAGTCGCTCTACATGGGGTGGTGCCTGGACTGCCACCGGCAGCCGGAGAAGTACCTGCGGCCGCGGGAGCAGGTCACCAGCATGACCTACAAGCCGAAGGGCGATCAGCTCGCCATCGGCCGCGAGCTGAAAGAGCAGTACCACGTCGACACCCGGACGAGCTGCACGACATGCCATCGCTAAAGTCACTCCCGATCGCGGGGCAGCAGAAGCTCTGGCGCAGCGTGGACGAGCACGCCACACCACCCGCGCCCGCGCGCGAGCTCGGTCCTTCGACGCCGCCGGACGACGCGACCTCGCGGCGCAACGTTCTGCAACTTCTGGGCGCTTCGGCGGCGCTGGCCACGCTGGGCGGCTGCCTCAAGCAGCCCGACGAGAAGATCCTTCCGTACACGAAGCAGCCGCCGGAGATCACCCCCGGCAATCCGCTCCACTACGCGACCGCCTCGCTGATCGACGGGCGGGCCACGGGGCTTCTGGTCACGGCCAACGAGGGCCGGCCGACGAAGGTGGAGGGCAACCCCGAGCACCCCTCGAGCCGCGGGGCCGTCGGGCACCTCGAGCAGGCGGAAGTCCTGCGCCTTTACGACCCACAGCGGCTGAAGGTGGTGCAGAACCGCGCGGTGGCGCGCTCGTGGCGGGACTTCCTGCAGGCCGCCGTCTATCAAGCGCGGGGGCTGCGCCTGCGGCAGGGCGAGGGATTGCGCTTCCTCCTCGAGCCCAATTCGTCGCCCTTGATCGGACAGCTTCGCCAGCGGTTGCGCGACACCTTCCCGCGGGCGAGGTTCTCCACCTGGAGCGCCGTGCCCCTGCAGCACATCCACGACGGCGCGCAGCTCGCCTTCGGCGCCGCCTACGAGACGCGCCTCGACCTGTCCCAGGCCAGCGTCGTCCTCTCGCTCGACTCCGATCTGCTGGCCGCCCTGCCCGGCACGCTGCCGGCGATGGCCGCCTGGGCGGAGAAGCGCGATCCCTCCCGGGGTCCGATGGGCCGGCTCTATGCGGTCGAGACGAACCTCACCGTCACCGGCATGAACGCCGACCACCGGCTGCGGCTGAAGCCCACCGAGCTGCAACGCTTCGGCCTGGCTCTGCTCGGCCGCCTCGGCGCCCTGGTGCCCGCGCTGTCGCCGTACGCCATTCTCACCCAGCGGTTCGCGCTCGCTCCCCCGGCGGCGAAGTTCGCCGACGCGCTCGCGCGGGACCTGGTCAAGGCCGGCCGCGGAGCGCTGGTCTCCGTCGGGCCCCGGCAGCCGCCGGCGCTGCATGCGGCGGCGCACGCCATCAACACCGCGCTGGGCAGCGCCTGCGCGAAGCTGGCGCAGCCGGTCCTCCACGACATGGACGCCGGACCGCGCACGCTGCGCCAGCTCACCGAGGAGATGCGCAGCGGGGCGGTGGACACCCTGGTGATCACCGCCTGGAATCCCGTGTACGGAGCGCCGGCCGACCTGAACTTCTCCAAGGCGCTCTCGCTGGTGCCGCACTCGGTCTACCGCACCCTGCACTACGACGAGACCGCCGATCGCGCCGAGTGGGTGATCCCGTCCTTGCATCCGCTGGAGAGCTGGGGCGACGCCCGCGCCCACGACGGCACCGTCACCTTCCAGCAGCCGCTGATCTCCCCCCTCTACGGAGGCGCCACCGAGGCCGAGGTGCTCGCCGCGTTCCTGGGCGAAGGCGACCGGAGCGCGTACGTGCAGCTTCGCGAGCTCTGGCAATCGCGGCAGCCGGACGGCTTCGCGATGCGCTGGGAGAAGTGGCTGGGCGACGGCTTCATCGAGGGCACCGCCACCAAGGCGGAGACGCCGGCGGTCCGCCACGACCAGATCCTCGCCGCGGCCGTGCAGGTGCCCCCTTCGGACCCCGCGACTCCGGGGCTGCAAGTGAACGTGGTCCCCGACTACCGCATCTGGGACGGCCGATTCGGGAACGTCGCCTGGCTGCAGGAATTCCCCGACCCGGTGAACAAGCTCACCTGGGGCAACGCCGCGCAGATCTCGCCGGAGACCGCGCGGAAGCTGGGGGTCGCGCAGAACGACGGCGTCGATCTGGGTCTGCGCGGGACTCCGGTGCACGCCTCGGTGGTGATCGAGCCCGGCCACGCGGACGACTGCGTGACCGTGTCCATGGGATACGGGCGCCGCGGCGACGGCGAGGCGCTCTGCCGCGGCCTGGGCTTCGACGTCAGCGCCCTGCGCAGCAGCGAGGCGCCGTGGTTCGGCCCTGGCCTGAGCGTCACCCGCATGGGTCGCAAGGCGCCGGTGGCGCAGACGCAGGAGCACCATTCGATGGAGGGCCGGCTGATCGCCGCGCTCACCACCCTGCCAAAACTGAAAGAAACCAGCGAGGAGCTGGCCGAGCACCGCGGCCCGACGCTCACGGCCCACAGGCCGCACGAGTACCCCGGCTACAAGTGGGGCATGGCCATCGACCTCTCCCGCTGCACCGGCTGCAGCTCATGCATGGTCGCCTGCGTCTCGGAGAACAACATCCCGGTGGTCGGCCGGGAACAGGTGATCAAGAGCCGCGAGATGCACTGGCTGCGGGTCGACCGGTACTTCGTCGGAGACGATCTCGGAAACCCGGGCGTCGTCTTCCAGCCCCTGGCGTGCGTGCACTGCGAGTTCGCGCCCTGCGAGTACGTCTGCCCGGTCAACGCCACCGTGCACAGCGACGAGGGCCTGAACGAGATGGTCTACAACCGCTGCATCGGCACGCGGTACTGCTCGAACAACTGCCCGTACAAGGTCCGGCGCTTCAACTTCTTCTCGTACACGTCGAACTACGGCGACATCGAGAAGATGGTCTTCAACCCCGACGTGACCGTGCGCGCCCGCGGCGTCATGGAGAAGTGCACGTACTGCGTGCAGCGCATCGAGCGCGCCCGGATCCGCACCCGCCTCGAGGAGCGCAGGATCCGCGACGGCGAATTGCGCACCGCCTGCCAGCAGGCGTGTCCCGCCGAGGCCATCGTCTTCGGCGACCTCAACGACCCCTCGTCCAAGGTCCGCAAGCTGCACCGGGAGGAGCGCAGCTACGACCTCCTGCACGAGCTGGGGACGCGGCCGAGGACCGCCTACCTCGCCCGCGTGATGAACCCGAACCCGGAGCTCGCGTCATGACGGAATCGGCCCTCGACGCGCGCGCCCGGCTCGAGCCACCTCGGCTGATCCAGGGTGAGCACGACGACGGAACGCTCAACAAGACCCTCAACGACTTCGTCTGGCGCGCGCCTCCCCCGGGCTGGTTCACGCTGCTCTTGATCGGAATGGCCGGCACCGGCGTGCTCTTCTTCGCCATCTCCGTCACGCTCGCCTACGGCATCGGGATGTGGGGCAACAACATCCCGGTGGGCTGGGCCTTCGGGATCATCAACTTCGTCTGGTGGATCGGAATCGGGCACGCCGGGACGCTGATCAGCGCCATCCTCCTCCTCTTCCAGCAGAAGTGGCGCACCAGCATCAACCGGTTCGCCGAGGCGATGACGATCTTCGCGGTCATGCAGGCCGGCCTGTTCCCGGTCCTCCACACCGGCCGTCCCTGGTTCGCGTACTGGATGATCCCGTACCCGACCGTGCAGTCCGTCTGGCCGCAGTTCAAGAGCCCGCTGATGTGGGACGTGTTCGCGGTCTCCACCTACTTCACCACTTCGCTCCTGTTCTGGTACATCGGCCTGATCCCGGACCTCGCCTCGCTCCGGGACGCCACCTACAGCCGGCGGGCCCGCCGCATCTATGGGATCTTCGCCCTGGGCTGGCGCGGCAGCGCGCGTCACTGGCACCACTACAAGATCGCCTACCTGCTCCTCGCCGGGCTCGCCACCCCGCTGGTGCTCTCGGTCCACACCATCGTGTCCTGGGACTTCGCGCTCTCCATCCTCCCGGGCTGGCACACCACCATCTTCCCGCCCTACTTCGTGGCCGGCGCCGTCTTCTCGGGTTTCGCGATGGTGCTCACGCTGATCATCCCGGCGCGGCGCTACATGGGACTCAAGCACGTGGTCACCGAGCGCCATCTCGACAACATGGCGAAGGTGATGCTCTGCACCGGGCTGATCGTCGCGTACGGGTACGTGATGGAGCACTTCGCCGCCTGGTACAGCGGCAACCTCTACGAAGAGCACGTCTTCTTCTCCACCCGCCCGCGCGGTCCCTACGCCTGGGCCTACTTCACCCAGATGTTCTGCAACGTCGTGGTCCCGCAGATCTTCTGGCTCCGCTGGGCGCGCAGGAACATCTGGACGCTGTGGGTCGGGGCGGTGCTGGTGAACGTCGGAATGTGGTTCGAGCGCTTCAACATCATCGTCACCTCGCTCCACCAGGACTTCATCCCTTCGAACTGGGCGATGTACTACCCGACCTGGGTCGACTTCTCCCTCCTGTTCGGGACCATCTGCTTCTTCGGCACCCTCTTCCTGCTCTTCCTCAAGTATCTGCCCGCCGTCGCGGTCGCCGAGGTGAAGGAGCTGAACCACGAGCTGCACGGAGACCGCCCGTACTCGGGAGGGCCGCACGCATGAGGCGCTTCGTTCTCGGCGAGTTCGACGAGCCAGCCGCCTGCGTGGAGGCCGCCCGCCGGCTGCGGGACAAGGGCGTCGAGGGCCTGGACGCATACTCGCCGCATCCCCTCCCCAAGATCGACGACGCGTTGGGCCTGCCGCGCAGCAAGGTCCCTTTGGTCGCGATCACCGGAGGGGTGCTGGGCGCCGTCGGCGGCTACGCGCTGCAGGCCTGGCTGAACGGAATCCTCTACCCCATCAACGTGGGCAACCGCCCGCCGCACGGCTTCTGGACCAACATCCCGATCACGTTCGAGTGCGGCATCCTGCTCGCGGTGCTCTCGATCTTCTTCAGCGCGATCTTCGGGTTCTTCGAGCTTCCCCGCACGTACCACCCGGTGTTCGAGTCGGAGCGGTTCCGCACCGCGACCCTCGACAAGTGCTGGATCAGCGCGGAGACCGCCGACGAGGGCGCCGTGCCCAGCCTCGAGCAGAGGTTCCGTGAGGTGGGAGCGCACAAGGTCCACACCGTGGAGGAGAGCAAATGAGGCGCCTCATCCTCCTCTGCGGGATCTGCGCGCTGGCCTGCGCCTGCGGCGACACCACCATCTTCGACCCGATGGAGCGGCAACCCAAGTACAAGCCGTTCGCCGCCAACCCGCTGTACGCGGACGGCCGCGCGATGCGCAACCCGCCCGAGGGCACCGTGCCACGCGAGCGGCAGACGATGCAGCCCGAGATCACCACCGGCAAGGACCGCAACGGCCAGCTGGTGACCGCGTTCCCGGTGGCAGTCACCAAGCAGCTGGTGCTGCGCGGCCGGTCGAGGTTCGAGATCCACTGCGCGGTCTGCCACGGCCTGCTCGGGGACGGCGAATCGCCGGTGGCTACCCAGATGTCGCTGCGGCAACCGCCGAACCTGCTCCAGCTCCACAACGTGGCCCCGGGGCACCTCTTCCAGGTGGTCACCGAGGGCTACGGTCTGATGGCCTCGTACGCGGCCGAGCTCACGCCGCAGGATCGGTGGGCAGTGGTGGCGTACGTGCACGCGCTGCGGCGCAGCCAGAAGGCGACGCTCGCCGATGCGCCGCCGGACATCCAGCAGAAGCTGCGCGCGGAGGCGGGGCAATGAGCCAGGCAGACACAAAGCCCTTGCCCCCGGTCCCGGACCGCCTTCCGGTCCCGGTCCGGCTCCTGACGGGCTCTGCCATCGCCGGCGGCGTGGGACTCCTGCTCACGTTCCTCGGGATGGCCATGTCGCCCAGGGCGGCGTTGGCCGCGTACCTGATCGCCTTCGTCTATTGGCTGGGCCTGGCCATCGGCGCGTTCACGCTGGTCCTCGCGAACCACAGCGCCTGGGCCAGGTGGAACACCACGCTGCGGCGCTTCAACGAGACCGCGGGCATGGTCATCCCAATCTTCATCCTGCTCCTCATCCCGCTCCTGCTCGGGGCGAAGCACATCTGGTTCTGGGTCCAGCCCGCCGAGCCGCTCCCGAAGGAAATGCGCGAGCTGCTCGAGCACAAGCGCCCGTACCTGAACATGGGCTTCTTCCTCGTCCGGGCGGCCATCTACTTCCTCTGCTGGTCGATCTACGCCTGGCTCCTGCGGGCCTGGTCGCTGCGCCAGGACCGGACGGGAGATCCCGCGCTGACGGCGCGCATGCGCGCGGTCTCGCCCATCGGGCTCGTGATCTTCTTCCTCACCTTCACGTTCGCCTCCTTCGACTGGCTGATGTCGCTGCAGCCGACCTGGTACTCGACCATCTTCGGGCTCTACATCTACGCCGGCGCGTTCGTGGGCTCGCTCGCCGCGCTCGCCCTGGTGGTCACCGGAGTGCGCTCCAGCGGCTCGCCGCTCGCGGCGGTGATCACCGAGGACCACCAGCACAACGTCGGCAAGCTGATGCTCGCCTTCGTCTGCTTCTGGGCGTACATGGCGTTCTCGCAATACATGCTGATCTGGGCGGGGAACCTGCCGGAAGAGGTGCAGTGGATCGTGCGGCGCAGCCACGGCATCTGGCGGCCGGTCGGCATCCTCATCCTGGTCGGACATTTCCTGCTGCCCTTCTTCGCGCTCCTCTCGCGCGACCTGAAGCGCAACCCGCCGGCGCTGGCCGCCGTGGCGGCCTGGGTGCTGGTGATCCACTACGTCGACGTCTACTGGGTGGTGATGCCCGCACTCTCCGAGTCGCGGCTCGGGCTCCACTGGACGCATCTCACCGCCTTCGTCGGGGTGGGCGGAGCCTCGGTCGCGGCCGCGCTCGCGCTGTTCCGCGGCGCGGCGCCGGTGCCGATCCGCGATCCCTTCCTGGAAGAGTCGCTGAGGTACGCGCAGCCATGACGTACGAACCCCAGGCCCCCGAACATTTGCCGCCCCCGCCCGCCCAGGCGGAGGAAGGCATCGACTGGTTCGCCGTGATCGGGACCGGCGTCGCGGCGCTCCTGGTCTTCGCCATCGCCACCTTCGTGGTCTCGCGCTACCTGAATCTGAGAGAGAAAGCGCTGCAGCCCGTGGGACCGGATCCGGTCCCGGCGCTGCTCGGGCAGCCGGAGATCGGCATCGTCGACCAGGTCCCCTTCGACGTGACCCGCAGCTTCCAGGCCTACAAGCGCGGCAGCCTCGAGCGCCTCTCCGGGTGGGGATGGGTCGACCGGCAGAGAGGCATCATCCACATGCCCATCGACCGGGCCATGGACCTCGTGGTGCAGGAACAACAGGAGCAGAAGAAGTGACCGCCGCCCTGCTGGCCCTCTCGATTGCGACCGCCCTCGCCGGCGAGTCGCAGCCCGCGCCCGCCCAGGACGCGCCGGTGGACGTGGTGGAGCGCCTCGGCGAGCGCGTCGCGAGCGCGCAGTTCATGGACAGCGAATCGCACCGCGTGCGATTGCAGGATCTCACCGCCCGGGGCAAGCCGGTCGTCCTCACGCTCATCTACTTCGACTGCCCGATGCTCTGCAGCCTGGTGCAGAAGGGCGTGATCAGCGCGCTGAACGAGACCGGCCTGCGGCTAGGCGAGGACTATTACGGCCTCACCATCAGCTTCTCGCCCAGGGACACCATTCCCGAGGCGCGGCTGCGCCAGGGCGGCTATCTGCAGACGCTGAAGAACGCCGGCCGGGCCTGGCCCGCGCACTGGCCGTTCCTGGTCGGAGGCGACACCGCCATCCGCACCGTCGCCGACTCGCTCGGGTTCCGCTACCGCTACGACAAGGAGACCCAGCAGTACGAGCATCCCGCGGTCAGCATGGTGCTGGGGCCCGACGGCACCATCTCCCGCTACTTCTACGGCGTGTCGTTCCCGGCGCGCGACTTCCGGCTCGCGGTGGTCGAGGCGTCGCAGGGCAAGGTGGGCACCACGCTCGACCGCGTGATCCTGCGCTGCTTCAAGTACGACCCCGCCTCGCGCAAGTACCACGTCTACGTGATGGGAGTCCTCCAGTACGGCGCCGGCTTCTTCGGCCTCGCGCTCATGACGCTGCTCGGGGCGCTCTGGTGGCGCGAGATCCGCAAGGCGCAGAGGGCCCGCGCCCCGACCCGGGGAGGCAAGGCGGCATGAACGAGCTCCTCCGCCGGCTGCTGTTCCTGCCCGAACAGGCCTCGACGTTCGCCCGGGACGTCGACAACCTCCACTACTTCGTCATCCTCACCACCTTCGTGATGTCCACCGCGGTGGGCCTCACCGCCATCTTCTTCTTCATCCGCTACCGGAGGCGATCGGAGACCCAGACCACGCCGCACATCGAGCCCAAGGCCTGGATGGAGGCGCTCTTCGTCGGCGTCCCGCTGATCATCTTCACCGCCTGGTTCTTCCTCGGGTACCGGGAGTTCGTCCGCCAGTACACCCCGCCCATCGACTCGATGGACGTGTACGTGATGGGCAAGAAGTGGATGTGGAAGTTCGCCTATCCGGACGGGCCGAACTCGATCAACGTCCTCCGGGTGCCGGCGGGACAGAACGTGCGCCTCTTGATGACCTCGCGGGACGTGATCCACTCCTTCTACGTCCCGGAGTTCCGGGTGAAGATGGACGTGCTGCCGGGCCGGTACACGCAGCTCTGGTTCAACGCCACCACGCCGGGGCGCTACCAGATCTTCTGCGCCGAGTACTGCGGGGCGGGCCACTCGATCATGCGTGGCGAGGTGATCGTGCTCAAGCCGCAGGAGTACGAGGACTGGTACTCCTCGCAGAAGCGCGGGCTCGCCGACCGCCAGGACGGTCAGCCCACCGCGCTCGACTTCGCGCCACCCCTGGGCAACCTGGTGGACCAGGGCAAGCGCGTCGCCGCCGACCAGGGTTGCCTGAAGTGCCACACCACCGACGGGACGCGCCACATCGGACCGACCTGGCTGGACCTGTACGGCCGTCGGGAGAAGCTCTCCGACGGCAGCGTGGTGGTGGTCGACGAGGCCTACATGACCGAGTCGATGATGGAGCCCGCCGCCAAGATCGTGGAGGGCTTCCAGCCGGTGATGCCGAGCTTCCAGGGAAAGATGACCGCTCCGGAGACGGCGGCGGTGGTCGAATTCATCAAGTCGCTGCAGAGCGACGCGGTCCGCACCGGACCGTCGGAAGGACCTGCGTATGCGCCTATCCGAGGCCGATAGCCACGCGCTGTCCGGCGCCTCGCCCGTGCCGGACTACCTGCACGACGGCACCACCGTGATGTCGTGGCTGAACACGCGCGACCACAAGCGCGTGGGCGTGATGTTCCTCGTCTCGGTGATCGTCTTCTTCTTCGTCGGCGGGCTGTTCGCGCTGCTGATCCGCTTCAAGCTGCTCCAGCCGGGCCCGTTCTTCATGGACGCGCTCAGTTACAACCGGATGTTCACGCTGCACGGCGTGGTGATGATCTTCCTCTTCCTCATCCCCGCCATCCCCTCCGCGTTCGGGAACTTCGTGCTGCCGCTGATGCTCGGCGCGCGCGACGTGGCGTTCCCCCGCCTCAACCTGTTCTCGTACTACCTGTACTTGACCGGCGCCGCGGTCGCGCTCTGGGGAATGATCCACGGCGGCGCCGACACGGGCTGGACCTTCTACACCCCGTACTCCAGCACCACGCCCACGCAGGTGGCTCCCATCCTGCTCGGCGCCTTCATCCTCGGGTTCAGCTCGATCCTCACCGGCCTGAACTTCATCGTGACCGTGCACACGCTGCGCGCCCCGGGCCTGGGCTGGATGAAGATGCCGCTTTTCGTCTGGTCCGCCTACGCCACCAGCGTCATCCAGATCCTCGCCACCCCGGTCCTCGCCATCACGCTGCTGATCGTCACCGTGGAGCGGATCGGCGGCTTCGGCCTCTTCGACCCGGCGCGCGGCGGCGACCCCGTCCTCTTCCAGCACATGTTCTGGTTCTACTCGCACCCCGCCGTCTACATCATGATCCTGCCGGCGATGGGGGTGATCTCGGAGTGCGTCTGCGCGTTCTCGCGCAAGAATCCCTTCGGCTACAAGGCCATCGCCTTCAGCTCGCTGGGAATCGCCTTCGTCGGCTTCTTCACCTGGGGGCACCACCTCTTCGTCGCCGGCCAGAGCGTGTTCGTGGGCGGCGCCTTCGGCCTGCTCTCGATGTTCGTGGGCATCTTCACCGCCATCAAGGTCTTCAACTGGGTGGGCACCATGTACCGCGGCGCGATCAGCTTCAAGACGCCGTTCGCGTACATCTGCGGCTTCCTCTATTTCATCGTCTTCGGCGGAATGACCGGCGTCGCGCTGGCCACGACCTCGCTCGACATCCACTGGCACGACACGTACTTCGTGGTGGCGCACTTCCACTTCATCATGGTGGGCGCGTCGGTGATGGCCTTCCTCGCCGCCCTCCACTACTGGTTCCCGAAGATGTTCGGCAAGGTGTACCACGAGGGCTGGGGCCTGGTGGCCGCGTCGCTGATCATCCTCGGCTTCAACGCGACCTTCATCCCGCAGTTCCTGCTGGGCAACTTCGGGATGCCGCGCCGCTACTACCAGTACCCGGAGCACTTCCAGGCGCTCAACGTCGCCTCCACCGCCGGCGCCACGCTGCTCGGATTCGGCTTCCTCCTGATCGTCATCTACCTGGGCATCGCGCTGAAATGGGGCAGCCGGTCCACCGAGTCGAACCCCTGGGGCAGCAAGGGCTTCGAGTGGCTGACCGCCTCGCCGCCGCCGACGCACAACTTCGACGAGATCCCCACCATCACGCAGATGCCGCACGACTACCGCACGCACGAGCCTTCGGGGGTCATCCGTGTCGCATGAGGCGGAGGCCGGGCTCCCTCCGGGGATCCTCGGCCATCACTTCTCGTCGCTCGCCCGCCAGAACGAGGCGGCGCGCCTGGGGATGTGGCTCTTCCTCGCCACCGAGATCCTGCTCTTCGCCGGGCTCTTCACCGGCTACGCCGTCTACCGGTTCCAGTTCCCCGAGGCGTTCGCCGAGTGCAGCCGGCACCTCGAGCTCACGCTCGGCACCGTCAACACGGTGGTGCTGATCACCTCCAGCCTGACGGTCGCGCTGGCCATCCACTTCGCGCGCACCAACCGCCCCCGCGCGGCCGCCGCCTGCCTGGTGATCACCATCCTGTTTGCCCTGGCCTTCCTCGGGATCAAGGCGGTGGAGTACACGGCGCACTTCCACGAGAAGTCGCTGCCCGGGAAGTACTACGCGTTCGAAGAGGTGAAGATCCCGGGCGCGGCGATGTTCTTCTCGCTCTACTTCTTGATGACGGGCTTGCACGCGCTCCACGTCATCGCCGGGATGATCGTCCTTGGCTTCAACTGCTGGCACACGCTGCACGGCCGCTATTCGTCCCGGTACTACACGGGCCTCGAGCTGGGCGGCATGTACTGGCACCTCGTGGACATGGTCTGGATCTTCCTCTACCCGCTGCTGTACCTGATCTGAGGAGCCGCACGTGAGCGAAAGCGGTCACCCCACCCGGGAGCTCCACCCCGAAGATCACCACGAGGAGAATGGGCACTCGGCGATCCCGTATCTGGTGGTGTGGATCCTGCTGCTGTTCTTCACCGTGCTCACGTACCTGACCGGGAAGCAGCATCTCGGCACCTGGGCGCTGCCCATTGCCCTCGCCATCGCCTGCACCAAGAGCGCGCTGGTGGCGGTGATCTTCATGCACCTGAAGGACTCTTCCGGGTCCACCCGGCTCGTGTTCGGCACCTCGCTGGTGTTCGTCGCGCTGCTGCTGTTCTTCACGGTGGCCGACGTGGCGACGCGCTTCCGGCCCTCGACGCCGGCCGGCGCCCCGTTCGGGACCGAGCGCTCGCAGCCGGAGGGGCTGCTGGAGCACGAGCTGCCCGAATAGGCGATGTTTCAG
>DASQAS010000146.1:0-10423 GCA_035635635.1 Myxococcales bacterium
GACCTCGCCCGCGCAAACCAGAGGTTGGAGGCCGAGGTCGCCGAGCGCCGCCGGGTGGAGGCCGAGGCGCGCAAGCAGGCGAGCCTCCTCGATCTGACGCACGACTCCGTCTTCGTTCGCGACCTGAACGACGTCATCACCTACTGGAACCGGGGCGCCGAGCAGCGGTACGGGTGGTCGCGTGCGGAGGCGATCGGACGAGTCTCCCACCAGCTCATGGAGACGGTGTTTCCCGCGCCGCTCCAGGAGATCGAATCCGCGCTCTATCGGACCGGGCAATGGGAGGGAGAGCTCGTCCACACCACCCGCGACGGAACGCGCGTGGTGGTGGCGAGCCGTTGGTCGTTGCAGCGCGACGAGCAGGGGCGGCCCTGCGGGGTGCTGGAGACCAACAACGACGTCACCGGGCGCAAGCGCGCCGAGGAGACCCTGCGGCGGAGCGAGGCCTACCTGGGCGAATCGCAGAAGCTGACGCATACGGGCAGCTGGGCGTTGAATCTCGCTAGCCGGGAGATGGTCCATGCCTCCGAGGAGCTGCTGCGCCTGTTTGGCTTCGATCCCGGCCTGGGCATTCCGCCGCTGGAGCGATTTTTCGAGCGCATCCATCCCGACGATCGGACCACGGCGGTCGAAGTCCTCGAGAGATCGGCGCGGGAAAAGACGGGAGCCGAATGGATCTTCCGGGCCGTCCTACCGGACGGGACCGTCCGATCCATCTATTCGGTGACCCATCCTGTGCTCAGCGGGTCGGGCGAGCTCGTGGAGATCGTCGGCACGGACATGGACGTGACCGAGCGCAAGCGAGCCGAGGAGGAGCTGCGCGAGAGCGAGAGGAGGTACCGCCACATCTTCCAGTCGGTGGGCGTATCCATCTGGCACGGAGATTTCGCCGATCTCAAGGCGGCCATCGACGACCTGAAGGCACAAGGCGTGCGGGACTTTCGCCAGTATCTCGCTGCCCACCCGGAATTCGCGCGCAAGGCCTTCTGGATGGTGAAGATCGTCGACGTCAACGATCGGTCGCTCGAGCTGCTCGGGGCCGCCAGCAAGGACGAGCTCCTGGGGTCGCTGAGCAAGGTCTTCGTGCCCGAGACCCGGAAGGTCCTCGCGGGCGTGCTCATGGCCATCGCCGAGGGTCGGTCGTCCTTCGCGGCGGAGAGCGAGATCAGGACGCTCAAGGGCGAGAAGCTCACGGTGCTGATCACCACGACGTTCCCGCCGCCGCCCACCCGTCTCGACAGCGTGCTGGTGACGCTCACGGACATCACCGAGCAGAAGCGGGCCGAATACCTGACCGCGCAGGTGTTCGAGGCTTCACCGGACGCCATGTGCATCGTCGGACGGGATTACCGGTGCCAGCGCATCAACGCGGTGGCCGCGCAGATCTTCGCGACCTCCGCCGAGAGGGCGGTGGGAATGCACATGGCCGACCTGGCGGTGCCGGGCGCCTTCGAGCGAAGGCTCAAGCCGGCCTTGGACCGGTGCTTCAAGGGAGAAGTCGTCAGTTACGCTGACTGGATCGGCACCAAGGGCTTCGGCCAGCGTTACATCGCAGTCAGCTATTCGCCCCTGCGTCCGACGTCGGATCGCGCTGAGGCCGCGCTCGCCGTCGCGCGCGACCTCACCGATCACATGCAGGCCTGGGAAGCGTTGCGCGAGGCACAGGCCGAGCTCGCGCGGGTCACGCGCGTGACCATGCTGGGAGAGATCACCGCCTCGATCGCGCACGAGGTCAACCAGCCGCTGGCAGGGGTGGTGCTGAACGGCAATGCATGCCGGCGCTGGCTCGCCGCCGATCCCCCGAACCTCGACGAAGCCCGGCAGGCGGCACATCGGGTGGTGAAGGACGGAGAGCGCGCCGGCCAGATCATTGCGCGCATTCGCGCCCTGGTGAAGCGGGGCACGACCGAGCGGAGCGCGCTGGCGGTCAACGAGGTCATCTCCGAAGCGCTCGGGTTCGCCCGCGCGGAGCTGGAGCGGCAGAGAGTGGAGATCCGCACCGAGCTGGACGGCGATCTCCCCGCCGTCCTGGGCGACCGGGTCCAGCTGCAGCAGGTGCTCGTCAACCTGATCCTCAACGCCCGCGATGCGATGGCCGACCTGCCGGGAGGGACGGCCGAGCTCACGGTGGCTTCGCGCCGCGAATCCTCTGGTGAGGTCCTGGTGGAGGTCCGGGATCGCGGCCGCGGAATTGACCGGGCGCAGGCGGACCGGATCTTCGAGGCATTCTTCTCGACGAAGCCCACCGGGCTGGGCATGGGATTGTCCGTGAGCCGCTCGATCGTCGAGCTGCACGGAGGGCGGATCTGGGCGACCCCGAACGACGGTCCCGGCGCGACGATGCGGTTTACGCTCCCCGCCGCTCCGCAAGGAGACGCCGCGCCGGCCGAAGAGCGGTCCGCGCCGAACGAAGACCGGTCCGCGCCGGCCGAAAACCGGTAGCGGTTCTCAGGAGCGCGCCGGCGCACGCGGGAACTTGTCCAGGACCGCCGTCACCGTCTTCCAGAGGTCCTGCTCGTACTCGGCCTCGTTGTCCGAGACCTTCGCCACACCCTGTCCCCGCCAGAGGAGCTCCTTGGTGTCGGGATCGATCACGTCGATGATCACGGTGCCCTGGGTGTATTCGGTGACCAGCGGACCGTACGCCGGATCGCGGATCGGCCCTCCCCACCAACGGGGATAGTACGGATAGCCGTAATCCCAATCCGTGACCTGCAGCTTTTCGCTCGCCGATGCATAGTACGCGACCGCGAAGTCGGGAGTGTCCGAGACCACGTACCCGCGGTTCTCGAACGCTTTGATCAGGTCGTCGCGCAGCGCGCGGTTGCTGATCGAGTTCACGAGCATCGGATCGTCCGCCCGCTGCGCTCCTGGAAGCCGGCGATCCGGCAGCGGCATGACCGCGAACGTGTGCCGCGAGCCCAGGTTCGCGTCCGGGCTGGTGACAGTGCGCACGTCGACGGACGCGCAGGCGGTGAGCGCAAGCAAGGTCGCCGCCGGCACGACCAGCGTGGAACGGATCGTCATGATGTCCTCCGGTGGGTCTGGCCATGCAGGCCGTGTGCCACTTGCGTTCCGACGGAGACACCCGTCGCTTCACGCTCGCAGCTGATGGATTCCGCGACGGCTGGACGAGACCGCTGTCGAATCGCTGCACACCGGCCGGGGAGACGTTCAGTGCCGAGTCGCCAAGGCGTCAGTCCAGAACCGGGCCGTTGTCGGGCGCTGTGAGTCACCGCCGCGGGCGGCTTCTCGGGCGACCTCGACTGCCCTAAGCTCGCCGGCGATGGAAACCCAGGCGACGACCGACCGCAAGAAGCCCGCGCAGAAATCATTCTGGTCCCCCATCGCCGAGGACGTCTACAGTCCGGCCGCCGCGACCTGGGGCGAACGGGGCATCTCGGTGTTCATGCGCGGGACGGGCGGCGAGCTGTTGGTCCTGGAGCGGGAGGAGGAGAGCTTCGGCGCGGTCCGATCGCTGGGCGTCCCCACCGCGCGGGTGGAGAACTCGCGGATCTCCATCCCGGTCGAGTGGCCAATCGCGGCGTGCAGCACGCGCGACGGGGTCATCCATCTGGTGGCGCGCGGGGCCGAAGGGGATCTGGCGCACGGGCGCCTGCGCGGCAAGGACTGGTCGGGCTTCGAGTCCATCGGAGTCCCGATGGCGCGGGGCACGGGGCCGGCAATGCCGATGGGGCTCGTCGGCGCTCCGACCGCGTGCTGCCGCCAGCCGGGAAAGTTGGAGGCGTTCGCCGTTGCCGGAGAGGGGGACGTGCTCCATACCGTCCACGAGGGATCCGGATTCAGCGAGTGCGAATCGATCGGCGGGTTCGCGGGCCCTCACGGCCGGCTCACCGCCGTCTTCGGCCCCATCTCCGCCTTCGACGCGGGGCTGCGCCGGATGGGCCTCGCCGCCCGCGGGCCCGCGGGCGACGTGTGGCTGAAGATCTGGACCGCGCAAGACGGCTGGTCGGTGTTCGCGCCGCTGCGGTCCCCCGACGAGATCGATCCGCTCGATCCCGCGCTGGAATGGATGACGCCGCTCACCAGCTTTCCGGCCGCCTGCGGGGCCGGCAGCACGCGGGCGGACGTGTTTGCGCGCGGACCCCACGGCCACCTGCTCCACGCCTTCTGGAACGGGGAGCGCTGGAGTCCCCTCGAAGGCCTCGGAATGCCGGTCTCGGAATCCTCCGGGCAGATCGAATTCTCGGCGGGGCCCATCGCCTGCGCCTGGGGCAAGTTCCGCCTGGAGGTATTCGCCTGCGCGACCGACGGCAAGCTCTACCACACGCGCTCGAACGGGACCTGGGCGGCGCAATCCGCGACCGACGGCCAGTCGAAATGAACTTCTACTTGTCTTCCAGCTCGGACAGGATGCGAGCGAGATCCTCGTCGCCGGGGCCAATCTCCACCTCGCCCTGACCCTGGGCCGCCGCATCTGCCTTGGCGGTCTCCTTTCGCGAAGGCGGAAGATGGGGCGCGGCAAGAGCCACGTCGTCTGACGCCGCTTCCGGCGTGGGAGCCTGCCAGTCGGTGCGTTTCTCCATCCATTCGCGGTAGCGCGCGAACGTGAAGAGGCCGTCGTGGCCTCCGGTCTCCAGGGCCGTCTGCAACTTGAAGAACTGCCCCTGGCGAACGACGGCCTTGACCGGCTGCGTGCCCAGCAGCACCTCGCATTCGGGCGCGCGTATTCCCTGGGACGCGAAGGTTTCCCAGAACGGTGCCAGCCCGCTGCCTCTCGTCCAGCCGGACGGTGGCTCGATGAATCGCATGCGCTGGCACACCACGCCGACCAGGCAGTCGGCGAGCTGGGCGCAGATGCCCGCTTGGATCTCGGCGGGAAAAGCGCTGACGATGCGCTGCAGCGCCTCGGCACAGGTGGCGGAATGCAGGGTGGTGAGGACCAGGTGACCGGTCTCGGCAGCATTGAGCGTGAGGCGCATCGTCTCCGGATCCCGGAGCTCGCCCACCATGAGCACATCCGGGTCCTCGCGCAGCGCATCGTAGAGCCCCTGCTCGAAGCTCGGAGTGTCGCGGCCCACCGCCCTTTGGCGAATGAATGCCAGGCGCGGCACCAGCGCGTACTCGATGGGCGCCTCCAGCGTGATGATGTGGCGCCGCTCACGCGCGTTGATCTCCTGGATCAGTGCCGCAAGCGTGCTCGATTTCCCCGACCCGGTCGGACCGCTGACGATGACCAGGCCGTTCTGGGCTTGCGCAAGGCGCAACAGGTCGGGGTGCAGGTTGAGCTTTGCCAGCGACGCCGTGAACGGGGCCAGGAAGCGGATGGCGAGACCTACGCCGCGCGAAGTGCAAAGAACATTGATCCGCAGGCGCGCGCCCCCGAGGGTGCGGGAGAGATCGCAAGAGCGCCTCTGGAGAAACTCCGGCCAGCGCTCTTCGCCGACCACTTCGCGCGCCATGGCCAGCAGCTCCTCGCCGGGGATCGGGTCGCCCACGTTCTTGAGCTGGCCGCGCAGCCGCAGGCACGCCGGCAAGCCGGGTTCGAGATGGAGATCGCTGGCTTGCGCCGAGCGAGCTGCGGCGATGAGGGCAGCGAGTCTCACGCGAGCCGTCTAACCTCGTCGAATTCGCGCCGCCATATCGAAGAAGACGCCGGTCCTCGCCCCGCTGCCCGATCAGGATCTCCTGGTTTCGAAGTAGCTCGGGCGATCGATGTCGGCGATCAGCCCCGGCTGTCTGGGCTGCCACCCCAGCAGCTCCCGCGTCCGTTTGCTCGAGGCCGGGTTGTCGATGGCCGCGAAATGCTCGAACCAGCCGAAGTGGTCGGCCGCCTCCTTGCCGGTTTTGCCGACGACCGGCAGGTTCAGCCGCCGTCCGATGACGCTGGCGATCTCGCGGAACGGCACGCCCTCCTCGGCGACTCCGTGCAGCCTGACTCCGGCGGGCGCCTTTTCGACGGCGAGCCGAAAGAGGTGAGCGGCATCGAGTCGGTGCACCGCGGGCCATCGATTGCGGCCGTCGCCGACGTAGGCCGAGACTCCCTTTTGCCGCGCGAGGTCGATGAGCAGCGGAACGAAGCCGTGATCGCCGTCGCCGTGGACCGAAGGCGCAAGGCGTACCACCACGATGCGCACGTCGCGCGCCGCCATGGACGTCGCCGCTTCCTCGGAAGCGACGCGAGGCACTTCTGCGAAGGTGAACGCAGGAGCGCTTTCCTCGGTCGCGACGCGACCGGGCGCCGTGAGCGCGGTGCCCGAAGTCACGATCAGGCGGCGGTCGGAGCCGGCGAGCGCCGTGCCGAGGGCCTCGATGGCGCGCCGATCCATCTCGCAGACGGCGGCCCACCTCGAGAAGTCATGCAGGAAGGCGGCGTGGATGACGCCGTCGGACGCCGCAGCTCCGCTGCGCAGGCTTTCCAGGTCCTCGATGTCCCCTCGATGCACCTGTGCGCCCGCGGCGGTGAGCGCCCTTGCCCCCGCCTCCGAGCGGACGAGGCCCGACACCTCGTAGCCCGCGCCGATGAGCTCCTGGACGATGGCAGAGCCGATGAACCCTGTTGCACCCGTGACGAAGATCCGCATGTCAGTTCCTCCTGTGGTGGCGATCATGGGTGCCGTTCGAGGTTGCCGCCAAGGCATTCTCGTCATTCTGTGAATGCTGGTATGTCATGCACATGGAAGCACGGTCATTGAGTGGCCTGGAGGTCATGGCAGCGGTGGTGACCGCGCGCAGCTTCGTGCGGGCCGGCGAGGTGCTCGGGCTCACCCAGTCAGGAGTGAGCCGCGCCATCGCCCGGCTCGAAGAGCGCATCGGCGTGCGATTGCTCGATCGAACCGCCCGGGCCGTCGAGCTGACCGACGAGGGGCGCCGCTTCTACGAGCAGGTGATGCCGCTCTACGGCGCCATCGAGGAGGCCGTGAACACAGCGGCCGGCGCATCCTCTGCGCCGCGTGGCCGGTTGCGCGTCAACACCGACGCGTCCACCGCCCGGCTCCTTCTCGCGCCGCGGCTCGGAGCGTTCCTGAGCGCGAATCCCGAGGTCTCAGTCGAGCTGGTGGTGCGGGATCAACTCCCGGACCTCGTCGGAGAAGGTTTCGATCTCGCGGTCCGCTTCGGCGAGCCGGAGCAGGCGGCAGTGGTCGCGCGAAAGTTGCTCGAGACCCGAATCCGCACCTGCGCCACCCCGGCCTACCTCGCCCGGCGTGGGCGTCCCAGGCATCCGAAGGACCTCGAGAAACACGAGTGCATCCTCTTTCGCGATCCGACCACGGGCCGGCCCTTCCCGTGGGAATTTCACCGTCGAGGACGGGTCGTTCGCGTCCCGGTCTCGGGGCGCTTCACCGTGAACGACGGGCCATCGGCGCTCGCGGTGTGCGCCGACGGATTCGGGATCTCGCAGTCCATCGACAGGGTCGTCGACGATCTGCTTCGATCGAAGGTTCTGGTCGACCTCTTCCCGGATTGGGCGGAGGAACGTTTCCCGGTGTACCTGCTCTACGCTTCGCGGCATCTGCCCCCCGCCAGGCTGCGCGCGTTCGTCGACTTCCTGGTCTCATTGCGCTGAAGACGTTTCGAGCCTACCCGGTCCACTGGCGCAGATGAAGTAGAGTGCGCCCGACGCCGATCGAGCGGAGGATCCCATGGCAAAGCCGATCCTGTTCCTGGTCGACGGCGACGCCGCCCTGCTGGAGTCAATCGCGGGCACGCTCGAGCGGCGATACGGCGCGGATTATCGGATCCTCATCGACGGTTCACCGGCGTCCGCTCTCGCCCGCATCCAGGAGGAGTGCGAACGCGGCGAGAAGGTGGCGCTGGTGGTGGCGGGCGTGTGGTCGTCCGGGGCCGGCGGGCCGGAGTGGCTGGTCCGCGTCCGGGAGCTGTGCCCGCGAGCCGGCCGCTGCGTGCTCGTTCACTTCGGCGACGGGGCGGCCAACCCGATCGTCCGGCGGGCGCTCGCTCTGGGTCAGGCCGACACATACCTCATGGGCCCCTTCAGCAGTCCGGAGGAGCGCCTCTACCCTGCCGTCAGCGAAATCCTCGGGAATTGGGCGCGGACGGCGTTGCCGCAGCCGGCGCTCGTCCGGATCGTGGGCGAGCGCTGGTCGTCGCGCTGCCACGAGCTGATCGATCTGGCCGCCCGCAACTCCGTCGGCTGCGAATACCTGGCCGACGATTCCGACGAGGGACGGCAGCTGCTGCACGAGATGAAGCATGTGGGCCGCCTGCCGGCGGTCATCTTCCGGGACCAGGTTCTCGGCGATCCAACGAACGCGGAGATCGCCGGGATGCTCGGCGGTCACATCGAGCCCGAGGGCGGGCTCTACGATCTCGTCATCGTCGGCGCGGGCCCGGCCGGTCTCGCGGCAGCCGTTTACGGCGCGTCTGACGGCTTGCGCACGCTGGTGATCGAGTCGAAGGCGCCAGGCGGTCAGGCCGGCACCAGCTCGATGATCCGGAACTATCTCGGGTTCCCACGCGGGATCAGCGGGGCGGACCTGGCGTTGCGGGCACAGGATCAGGCGATCTCGCTCGGCGCCGAGTTCCTGATCATGCGCGAGGTCACGGGTCTCGCCCCGAGCGGCAACGAATGGACCGTCGCCCTGGAGGGAGACACCGCGATCCGGACCCGCGCGGTCCTCGTCGCGACCGGCGTCGCCTACCACCGCCTCGAGGTCGACGGCCTCGACGCCCTGGTGGGGAAAGGCGTGTTCTACGGGGCGGCCACCGCGGAGGCGCCAGCGCTCGCGGGTCAGGACATCTTCCTCGTCGGCGCGGGCAATTCCGCGGGCCAGGCCGCAGTGCATCTGGCGCGCTACGCGGCCACGGTGACGTTGCTCGTGCGCGGCAGGTCCCTGAGCGCGAGCATGTCCGACTATCTGATCAAGCAGATCGGGCGCACCGGGAACATCCGGATCCGTTACGGCACCGAGGTGGCGCGTGCGCACGGAAGGGTCCGACTGGAGGCCGTCGAAGTGCGCGACACCGAGAAAGGGACCAGCGACCGCATGCGCGCGGGCGCCCTCTTCGTGATGATCGGCGCTGGACCGCACACGGCGTGGCTACCGGAGACGGTCCAGCGCGATCCACAGGGTTACATCCTCACCGGGCGGGACTTCGTCCGCGACACTCCGGGCGAGCCTGCGTGGCCGCTGGCACGCGCTCCCTCCGCTCTGGAGACCAGCCTGCCTGGCGTGTTCGCGGCCGGCGACGTCCGGCACCGGGCGACGAGAGGAGTCGCTGCGGCCGTCGCCGACGGCGCCATCGCGGTACGATCCGTCTGGGAGCACCTCAACCCTGAGTGATGCACGCCTGCTGTGCTAGTAGTGCACCTGCATGCCGATCTGCGAACAGGGAACGCTCGCCCCCGAGTTGTCGATGCAGGTCGCCTTGGGCGCACTCGTCTGAGGCAGCGTGCCGGTGATCCGGTTGTTGTACTCGATGAAGTTCTCGCCCACTGAGTTCCGGTTGGGGTCCGGCGGGCGCTGCACCGGCGCCTGTCGCGCCTCCTCGCGCAAGGCCTTGATCGCCTGCTGTTCGGTCATCACCGGCTCACTCGACGCGGCTCTCCCGCTTGCAGGCGAGGCCGCCTGGGCGGGTGGCTGCGTGGGCGACGCGTCGGCTCGCTGGACCGTGCCCCGGATCCGGCCCGCCTGCTTGCGGTACTCGGGCGGGATCTCCGTCGCGCTCTCCACCACGTGGTACACGCCGGCGGAATCGGTATACGAGCACGGCGCGCAGGTCTCCGACGCTGCGGGCCCGGCGACGGCCTGGACGGACTGCGGCGGCGGCGGGGCCTCGATGCCCCGCCCGTCGAAGCGGATCAAATGCGTCGATCCATTGACCAGCTGGACCTGGACTCCCTCCGGAATCGCCTTCGGGTCGGCCGGGCCCAGCCAGTGGAGCTTTCCCCCCTCGGTGCGCGTCGCGCTCTGCGGCAGCCTCATGGAGGCCGGCGTCAAATCCACCACGTGACGCCCCTCGCGCCAGAGCGCGCCCAGCTTCGTCTCGTCCGAGTCCGGCAAGGGATCGATCACCACCACGGCAATCCCGTCTGGCGAGACGAAGCGCATCTCCTTGCGCGTCGCGATGCACGCGTCGACCGACCAGAGCTTCTGCGCTCCCAGCGCAGCCGTGACCCGGCAGCGGCCCCGCGCCGTCGCGCTCTGGCGCACTTCGGCAAGCGCTCCGACGCCGCTCTCCGACACGCTCGACCAGACGAGGTCCGCCACCTCCGGCGGCGGAGCCTCTTCGACGACGGCCGCCGCCGCCTGCTGGCCCTCCGCAGCGGGCGGATCCTCCACCGGCTTCCGGCAAGCAGCCAGCAGGAGAGCAATGACGAAGATCCTTTTCATTGCTGCATCATTGCCCGGATTCAAGGCCCCAGCCAGAAACCGGCGCCCAGGAGCTGTGCGCGGCGGGGGGCACACTCCTCTATCGAGCACTGGTGAAGAATCGCCGC
>DASQAS010000147.1:0-7514 GCA_035635635.1 Myxococcales bacterium
GAGCGCGACTCCAGCAGCAGCGACCCAGACCACGGGCGAGCGGAGCGCCGCGCGCGCGCCCATCGCGCCGACGTCCAGCGCCTCGGGCTTCGCTGGCCTAGAGTAGGGGACATGATGAGCGGCGGAGCCGCGATTCGTGTCCCCTGGAGTTGGAGCGGCGGAACCGTGGTTCGTGTCCCCTGGAGTTGGGCCGGCGGCGGCCGGAGCGGCGGCAGGCTGCGGCTGCGCGGGCGGAGCGCTCTCGAGCTCCGCGCGCACCCGCTGCGAGAAGATCTGGAACATCTGGTCGCCCACGTCCTGGACCATGCCGCGGCCCATCTGCGCCAGGATCCCGCTGACGTTCACGTGCGAGCTGGTGGTGATCTCCGTCTCCCCGGGCCCCTTGGGCAGTACCGTGCTCGTGAGACGCAGATCCGCACCGCCGCGCCCGCGCACGTCCTGGCCGGTAGCGACGATCTGCGCGGTATGCGCGGCGGGATCGAGCTTCTCGAACGAGACCTTGCCCTTGTAGCTGGAGGAGACGGGCCCGACCTTGACGGTCATCGTGCCCTGCCAGGTGTGATCGTCGAGCTTTCCGGTGATGGCCGCTCCCGGCAGGCAGCGCGCCACGCGCTCGGGGTCGGTCAGCAGGCTCCAGACGTTCTCGGGACTGGAGTGGACCACGAACGTCTTCACGATGTCGAATCCCATGGGGAAGCCTCAGGCGGCGAGGAAACGGACGGGGTCGGCGAGGAACTTCTCGCGGCAGCGCGGGTTGCAGAAGAAGTATTCGTGGCCGGCGTGGGTGGTCTTGTGGCGCGCGGTGGCCATCACCACGGTCATGCCGCAGACCGGGTCGATCCCGGTGGGCTCGGTCTCGACCGGCGCGGGCCGGGCGCGCTCGGTGGCACGGCGGATCTGGACGATCTCGGCGAGGATGCTGAGCGCGACTTCCTCAGGGACGCGCGCGCCCAGATCGAGCCCGGCGGGGCTGTGCACCTGGTCGATGGCCGCGGCGGCGATGCCGCGTGCGAGCAAGGACTCGCGGATTTCGGCGAAGCGCGTGCGGCTCGCGACCACGGCGACGTAGCCGCAGCGGGCGGCGAGGGCGGCGGCGATGCAGTCTTCGTCGTTCTCGCCCATGGTCGCCACCACGGCGTACGCGTCGTCGGTGCGCGAGGCGGGCAGGGCGGGCGGTTCGGGCAAGGCCACGATGCCATACCCCATCACCTCGCCGAGCCGGCCCAGCGCGCGCGCACAAGGCGACTCGCCGAAGATGAGGAGCTGCGGCGGCGGCAGCATCGGCTCCAGGTAGATGTCCACGCTGCCTCCGCTGTGGCAGGTCATCGGCAGCGCGGTCACGCCCGGGCGCTCCTGCGCCTTCGGGTCCGGCGAGAGCGACACCAGCCGCGGCTTTCCCTCGGCAAGCGCCAGCTTCGCCTCGCGCCGGACCGTGGGTCGCGTGCAGTTGCCGCCCAACCAGCCGTGATACGCGCCGTCGGCAGTGAGGATGGCCATGTCGCCGACATGCGCCGAGCTGTACGGCTCGCGGCGCACCACCATGGCGAGCACGAACGGCTCGCGCCTCTTCGCCAGGTCGGCGGCAAGCTGGAGCAGTTCCGCGCGCATCAGGCCGCCTCCAGCCGCGACCGGATGCGCTGCACGTCCGCCGGCTCGTCCAGATCGGTGAGCGTCTCGGAAGGCCAGCGGAGCTCGGTCGCTTCCGCGCGGTGCCGCTTGATCACGCTCTTGCCGCAGGCCTCGGCGGTGAGCGCCCGCAGCTCGGGGAACAGCGCGCGTCCGTAGGCGATGGGGGGCGCCACGACGTCTCCATAGATCGAGACGGCCAGCGGACGGTTCCCGCGGCGGAGGGCCTCCACCAGCGACCGCACCATCGCCGCGTCCACCAGCGGCATGTCGCCGAGCAGCACCACCGCGGCCGCCACGTCGTCCGGCAGCGCGACGATTCCAGCGCGCAACGACGTGTTCATGCCGCTGGCGTACTCGCCGTTCAGGACTGGCGTGCAGGGCAGGCCCGACAGCTCGCCCCGCACCTTGTCGCTCTCGTGGCCCACCACGACCAGCACCGGGTCGAGCCCCGCCGCGAACGCCGTGGTCACCGCACGGCGGACCAGCGTCCGCCCGCCGATCTCGAGCAGCATCTTGTTCCGGCCCATCCGGGTGGACTGCCCGGCCGCGAGCACCACGCCGGCGACGCGCTCAGGGGTCATGGATGCCCCCGCTTCGATCGCGCAGATGTCCGCCGTTGCGCCGCGCGTTCACCGCGAGCAGCTCGGCGACGATGCTCACCGCCACCTGCTCTGGACCATCAGCGCCGAGGTCGATGCCGACCGGAGCGAAGAGCCTGCCGGTATCCACCGGGACGTCCCGCAGTATCTGTTCCCTGCGGACGCGCGGGCCGAGCAGGCCCAGGTACGCGAGCGGCTGGCCGGCGAGCGCGCGGACCCAGTCGCGGTCGTGCGTGAGCGCATGGGTCTGGACCACCGCGAAGTTGCCACGCGAGAGCGTCAGCGGAAGGCCCGCCAGGCCGTCGGAAGGCCGGCGCAGCGCGAGGCGCAAAGGCGGGGGGAATCGCTCGGGCGTCAGGTAGGCCGGCCGGTGGTCGATGACCGTGACTTCGAACCCGCTCTGCGCGGCGAGCGCGGCCAAAGGGCGAGCGTCGTCTCCCGCGCCGAAGATGAAGAGGCGAGGCGGCGGCCGCAGCACGTCGACGAACGCGGAGTCCGCGCCGGCCTCGATCACTTCTCCTCCGCGATCGCCTTCCAGCACGACGCTCGCGCGCCGTGAAAGCTCGCGGTCGGTTTCCGCCGATCCCGACGTGCCGATGATCCCGCTGCGCGCGAGCATCAGCGTGCGCCCCGCCAGGTTTCCGGACAGACCCGTGATGGCTGCGAACGCATTCCCCGCGGCGAGCTGCTCGCGCATCTGCTTGCCGGGTCCGCTCATCCAGGCCGCATCGACAGGCTGCAGGTAGACATCCACTGCGCCTTCGCATCCGAGGCCCAGGCCCCAGAGCGTCTCCTCGTCCGACCCGGTGTCGTAGTGGAGCATCCGCGGCGCCGCGCCACGCAGGATCTCCAGACCCTGCGCGCGCACATCCGCCTCGAGACATCCGCCGCTGACGCCGCCGTGCGTGAGGCCGCTCTCTTCGATGAGCAGCTTGGCGCCAGGCCGGCGATATGCCGAGCCGGAGATCCGGACCACGGTCGCGAGCGCGGCGCTCCCGCCTCGCTCGGCCAGGAGGACGAGGCGGTCAAGGATCGCCGCGGTTTCGAGCCAGTGCTTCACGGAACCCCCGGGGTGGGGCATTGTAGCGGCCCCGATCCTCGATTACCAACGGGGCTGCCCTTGGATCGCATCGCACAGCTTCTCGATCAACTCGACCGCGAGGCCTACGTGGCCGACCCGGCCATCGCCACTTCGCTGCACCTCGCGCTCGAGCTGCGCAAGCCGCTGCTGGTCGAAGGGCACGCAGGCGTCGGAAAGACCGAAATCGCCAAGGTGCTCGCCCGCTTGCTGGGCACCGATCTCATCCGACTTCAGTGCTACGAGGGCCTCGACGCGTCCACCGCGCTGTACGAGTGGAACTACGCGCGGCAACTCCTGCATATCCGGCTACAGGAAAGGGACGGTCACGCCGGCGGCGACGCGGAGGCGAAGATCTTCAGCGAGCCGTTCTTGCTGAAGCGGCCTTTGCTGCAGGCCATCGTGCACGAGGGGCAAGCCCCGGTGCTGCTGGTCGACGAGATCGACCGGAGCGACGAGGAGTTCGAGGCCTTCCTGCTGGAGGTGCTCTCGGACTTCCAGGTCACGGTGCCGGAGATCGGCACCATCTCCGCCCGCGAGCGGCCGCACGTGATCCTCACCTCGAATCGCTCGCGCGAGCTCTCCGACGCGCTCCGGCGGCGCTGCCTCTACCTCTGGATCGACTACCCGTCGTTCGAGAAGGAGCTCTCGATCGTGCGCCGGAAGGTCCCCGGCGCGAGCGAGGACCTGACGACGCAGATCGTCGGCCTGGTCCAGCGGCTGCGCCGCGCGAAGCTCGCCAAGGTGCCCGGCGTCTCCGAGACGCTCGACTGGGCCTCCGCGCTGGTCGTCCTGCACGCCTCGCAGCTCTCGCCCGAGGTGGTGACCGAGACATTGGGCTGCCTGGTGAAGGACGAGGCCGACCTGCGCAAGCTACGCGTCGAGATCGAGGCGGGCCGGTTGCCGGCAGGCGGGCCGTGAGCGACCTCGTGCAGCGCGCGGTGGAGCTCTGCCGCGAGCTCCGCAACCGCGGGATGACGGTGACCACCGCGCACGCGATGGACGCGGTCCGGGCGCTGCGCTCCGGCAGCATCGATTCGCGCCAGCGCACGTATCTGGCGCTGCGCTGCGTGCTGGTCGGGAGGCCGGAGGAGGAGGAGATCTTCGAGGAAGTGTTCACGGCCTTCTTCGCGAAGCCTCCGGAGGAAAGCGGGCATCGGGGCCCGGTGCGCGTGCGGCGGCTGCCCCGGCAGCAGGCGGAGAGCACTCCGGCGCTGAGCTCGTGGGGCTCGTCCGCCGAAGAAGAGCGTGACGGCGAGGGCGAGCCCGAGGAGGTCCCAGCCGCCAGCGACCGTGCGGCGCTGGCAAAGAAGGACTTCAGCACGTTCGGCGCGGAAGAGCTGGCGGAGATCCAGCGATTGGCACGGCGCATCGCGCGCCGGCTGGCGGCGCGGCCGAGCCGCCGCTGGAAGTCAGGGCGCCGCGGGCCGCGGGTGGATCTGCGGCGGACCATCCGCCGGTCGCTGTCGAATGCGGCCGAGCCGCTCGAGCTGCGCTTCCGCCGCCGCAAGCCGCGCAAGACGCGGATCGTGGCGATCTGCGACGTGTCGGGATCGATGGACCTGTACAGCCGCTTCCTGCTTCAGTTCCTGTACGCGCTGCAGGGCACGGTGGCGCGCGTCGAGAGCTTCGTCTTCTCCACCGAGCTGCGGCGCGTGACCGAGCTGTTGCGCCAGCCCGAGTACGCAGAGGCGCTGCAGGGGCTGTCGGAAGAGGTGCACGACTGGTCGGGCGGGACCCGGATCGGCGAGTGCCTGGCCGCGTTCAACCGGGACTGGCTGCACCTGGTGGACCGGCGCACCGTGCTGGTGATTCTGAGCGACGGCTGGGACACGGGCGACCCGGCGCTGCTCGGGGCCGAGATGGAGGTGCTCCGGCGCCGCAGCCGCAGGCTGATCTGGCTCAATCCCTTGCTGGGCAGCCCGGACTACGAGCCGCTCACGCAGGGGATGCAGGCCGCGCTGCCCCATGTCAGCGTGTTCGCGCCGGCGCATAATCTGGTGGCGCTCCGGGCGCTGGAGCGTCATCTGCTGGCCTGAGATTCTCGGAGGTTGCTTCCATGAAACCACGGCGGATCGCGAAAGGTGAGAGGGTCGCTGCTGGCCTGGTCCTGATCCGGGACGTCGCCGGGCTGCCCAAGGGGCGGATCCTCTCCGAGCCTGACGTTCGTGCTCTGGAGTCGGCAGGATGGCCCGCAGTCGAAGCGGTCGAGCTCGAGCCGGGAGACGTGCACGAGGACGCCGCGGGACAGCGGCTGGCCAGGGCCGTCGCCGGCGAAGGGGTGGAACCGGGCCCGGTGGAAGGAGGATCCTACCCGCTGATCGCGCGCAAGCGCGGCCTGTTGGAGGTGGACGTTTCGCGGCTCACGGCGCTGAACCAGATCATCGACGTGGCCGTGAACGCGCACCCGCCGCAGTACGTGGCGGTGGAGGGGAACGTGGTGTCGCGGGTGAAGGTGATTCCCTTCGTCACCCGGGAGGAACGGGTGCGCCACGCCGAGGGCGTGGCGGAGGGGGGCGTGGTGCGCATCCGTCCGTTCACCTCGCTGCGCGGCTCGCTCCTGGTCCACGAGACCATTGCCGACGCCGCGCTGCAGCGGGCACGGCAGGCGTTCGAGGCGAAGCTCGAATTCTTCGGATCGAACCTCGCCACGGCCCGGGCGGTGCCCGGCGATCCGGAGAGCCTGGCCCGCGCGCTGCGCGAGGAGCGGCACAACGGAGCGCAGCTGGTGGTGCTGGCGGGGAGCAGGTCGATGGATCCGGAGGACCCGGTGCTGCGCGCGCTGGAGCTCGCGGGGGCGAAGATGGAGCGGCATGGCGTTCCCGCCTATCCGGGGACGCTGCTCTGGATTGCCTATCTCGGGAACGTGCCGGTCCTCGGAGCGCCTTCCTGCGGCATCTTCTCCCGCGCGACCTCGCTCGACCTGGTGCTGCCGCGGATCATGACCGGCGAGCGGCTGCGGGTGGAGGACATCGCCGCGCTCGCGGCGGGAGGCATCGTAGCGCCGGAGACCTCGTACCGGCTCGCGCCGTATCGCGCCGGCGTGCCGCGGGGGCAGCTCGAATGAGCGCACCGCTCTACGGCGACGTGGTCGCGGACCATGCGCGGAATCCGCGCAACCGCGGCGCGCTGGAGTCGCCGGACCTGGTGCGCGAAGGGGCCAACCCGCTCTGCGGCGACCGCGTGCGCATCGAGCTGCGGATCGCCGGAGAGCGGATCGAGGCGGTGCGCTTCCAGGCGGAGGCGTGCATGGTGACCATCGCCGCCGCTTCCATGTTGAGCGGGATGCTCAGCGGAGCGCCTCTCTCCCGGGCGCGGTCGATGGCGGACGCGGAGCTCCTGGGCGCGCTGAAGACCGAGCTGCGACCAGCTCGGGTCGGCTGCGCCTTGTTGCCGCTGCAAGTCGTGCGCGAGGCTTTGAAATGAGGGACGTGCGCGCGAGCGTGCAAGTTTACAGCGGCCCGAAAGATATCGACGCGCTGGTGTCCGCGATCTCCGAAGCTCGCATCGCGCTGAAATAACGATCAAATCGATTGAAAGCGAGAAGATTTGCCGCAATGGCTCGAATCCTGGCCGTTGACGAATACCGCGTCTCCGTACAGGGTGCTTCCCCATCAAAGGGGGGCTAATGGGAATCGCGACCCGTCTGCTGGCGTGCCTCGGTGTCCTGGTGGTGGCTTCCGAGGCGCGCGCGGCGGCGTGCAATGGCGGCAATTGCCCTGCGGCAAATCTCGTGGTCACCGGGATCGTGACGCCACAGTCCGCGGGCGCGGTGAGCAGCGTGACGGTGGAAGTGCGCACTTCGTCCGGTGCGCGGGCCACGGGATATACGGGAACGGTCCGGTTCACCTCGACCGACGGGCAGGCGATCCTGCCGGCGAACTACACCTTCAAATCGTCCACTGCGACCACGCCGAACTGCACAACCGGGTGCGACCAGGGCATCCACACCTTCACGAACGGCGTCGTGCTCAAGACGGCCGGGACCCAGTCCGTCACGGTCACCGACGTCGCGAAATCCACGGTCACCGGCAGCCAGACGGGCATCGTGGTCAAGCCTGCCTCGGCCGTGTTGTGCGCGCCAGATCATTGGCACTTGAGCAAGCCTGAAATCACTTAACTCCGCCTTCTCCGATCCAGCAGACACGCATGCTGGGAGGAGAAGACATGAGGTCAGGAAAGCAGAAGGCAGGGGCAGCAAGGCGCAA
>DASQAS010000148.1:0-38394 GCA_035635635.1 Myxococcales bacterium
GTCGCCGCGCTGCTTTGTCGTGGCATCGACAGCCTTCAGCACGAACAACGCGTCCAGCACAGCCGCGCACTCCATCGCAGACCCGCGAGCGATGGCGTAGGTACGTGCGGCATCTGCCTGCCCGGTACGGCCAGCCGCTTCAGCAATGTTGAGGGGTATCGAACTTGCTGCGCGGCGCAACTGATCAAGGAACTCGATCGCACAGCCGTACACGTCGAGCTTCTGAAAGCTGAGCATGGGGATTCAGGTAGCAGCTGCATCTGACATGCCGAGTAGTCGTCCACGGCCACGTCGCCGTCGCCGTCGCCGTCCACGATCACGACAACGTAGGACGACAACGACGACGTAGGACGACAACGACAACGTAGGACGACAGCGTCAACGTCTGTCGCTTAACTGACTGGCATTGGGGCTCGGCCCGGGCGGGCCTCGTGGGTCGGGTTCGGGGTCGGGTTCGCGTTCCGGGGGCGGGGCTTGGGTCTTTGGTCACCGGGCCCGGGGCGCGTGGAGAAACCGACGCTCCTTCATCTCGAGACGCTAAACTCCACGAACCCGTGACCCTCAAACTCACCACCTGGAACGTCAACGGCATCCGCGCCCGCGCCCCCGAAGTGCTGCAGTGGATCGAGCGCGAGTCCCCCGACGTCCTCTGCCTGCAGGAGATCAAGGCCTCCCCCGAGCACGTCCCCGTTCCGCTCGGAGACCTCGCCGGCTACTGGTGCTTCTGGCACGGCCACAAGGGCTACTCCGGCGTCTCGCTCCATCTGCGCAAGAGCACCTTCCCCGGCCGCCCCCGGTTCACGCATCCCGAGTTCGACAGCGAGACCCGGATCGTCACCGCCCGCCTCGGCGACGTGCTGGTCGCCTCGGCCTATGTCCCCAACGGCGGCAAGGACATGCCGGCGAAGATCCGCTTCCTCGAAGGGCTGGAGCGCTTCGCGGCCGCAGCCCGCGCGCAAGGTTCGAACCTGATCCTCTGCGGCGATCTGAATGTCGCGCGCGAGGAGCGCGACGTCCATCCCAAGCTGCGGAAGCTCGACCAGATCGGGACCACTGCGCTGGAGCGCGAGCTGTTCGCGAAGATTCTGTCGCATGGCCTGGTCGACCTGGGTCGCGAGTTCGCCCCGGACGACGATCGCCTCTTCACCTGGTGGGCTCCCTGGCGGAACTTGAAGGAGCGCAACATCGGCTGGCGGATCGACTACGTGCTCGCCAGCGGGGCGCTCGCGGAAAAGGCCACATCCTGTGCAGGGTTCCGCGAATTCGGCACCAGCGACCACGGACCTTTGCAGGCCGTCTTCGACGTCCCGGCCCCCGCGTACGAGCCCGCGCCCGAGCCGGCGATCGCCGCCTCGCCTCCACCGGGCCAGATCCCGCTCTTCTAGGCGAGGCGCGCCCACCCGGGCCGAGCCGGCCTCACGCGCAACCCCTTTCGACCTTCACGCGGAGAACTCTAGGGTTCTCTCCGTGTTCTGGCGAAAGACCTATGACCGCGCGAAGACGCTCGACTCCGCCGAGAAAGCCCGCTCCCGCGGCCGGACGAAGAAGGCGATCCGAGGCTACCTCACGGTGCTCGAGCACGATCCCAACGACCACGTGGTCCGCTCCAAGGTCGCCCCGCTGCTGGCGAAGGTCGGGCGCTGGGACGAGTCGCGCAAGAACTTCGACCAGGCCGCAGACGGATATCTCAAGGTCGGCTTCGCCCCGAAGGCGATCGCGGTCTGGACGGTGGCCGCGCAGACCTTTCCCGAGCAGGTCGAGTACTGGGAGCGGATCGCCAACGAGCAGATCAAGCGCGGCAAGCGGCAGGACGCCGTGCTGTCCCTGCTCGAGGGCCGCTCGATGCTGCCCAAGAAGCGGCAGCGGCCGCTGGCCGTGATGCTCTTGCGCCAGGTGATCGAGCTGGAGCCCGGGCACGTCGACGCGACGCTGGATCTCGCCGACCTGCTCCGGCGCGACGGCGTCCGCGACGAGGCCAAGCGGCTGCTCGCGGGTCTTCTGGTCCGGATCGGCAAGGTCCGCTCGCTGCGCCGCAGGGTGCGGTTCGCACAATTCTGGATCGAGCCTTCGATCCGCGGGGCGCTCGACTGGGCGTTTGCCCGCTGACGGTTTCAACGGAGAAAGGGAGTACGCGATGGAACGTCTTTACTTCTGGCCGCAGAACCCGGCGGCGTCGCTCTTCGCGCTGTGGGTTCTGTCCCAGATCTTCCTCTACGCCGCCCGGGTGCCGATGCACCGCGCGCTGCGCGAGGTGGGGCGGATGCTGGGCGGCGTGTTCCGCGTCGGCGCGCGCTGGTGCCGCGGCCTCGCCGCGGTGGCCTCCAAGCGCGACCACGAGATGATCGTCGAGATGGGCAGGGGGGACACCGAGGCCAAGATCGGCCGCGAGTTCCACCGCATCGAGGGCGCTTTTGCCAAGGAGCTGGCGCGGTATCCCGAGCTGCACCGCAAGCTCGACGACGTGGTGACCAAGATCGACGGCGACTTCCAGGAGTGCGCCACGGCCGCTCCGGCCGCCCCCGGATGGACCGAGGCCGTGGCCGCGGTGGCGAAGATGCCGCCCAACATGGACGGCACCGTGAAGAAGGTCCTGGAGGAGATCCAGAAGTCGGCGGCTGCCGGCGAAAAGAAGGCGCTGAACGAGTTCCGGGAGACCACCGCCAAGCGGCACAAGATCCTCTCCGGCATGGCCCCCGCCTGGAAGGAAGTGCAGAAGATCGCCACCGAGGTCGCGCGCGCCGTCTCCGGCGCCCTGGAAGCCACCAAGCGCATCGACGGCTTCATGACCTCCTACGAGCAGGTGCGGGCCGAAGACCAGAAGACCACTCGCGCCCTGGGCTGGAACGCGACGCAGCTCTTCGTCGTCTCGCTGCTGGTGATGGCGGTGGCGCTGGGCGGCGCGTTCGTGAACTTCAACCTGATCGCGCTGCCCATGAGCGAGCTGGTGCCGTCCGGCAACCGCATCGCCGGCATGCCGGTGTCCACGGTGGCGGCGCTGGTGATCGTGCTGATGGAGATCGCCGCCGGCGTCTTCGCCATGGAGATGCTGGGCATCACCAGCTTCTTCCCCAAGCTCGAGCTGCTGCCCAAGTCCCGCCGGCGGATCGTGCTGGTCGTGGCGGTCGGCGGCCTGTTGATGCTCGCCTGCATCGAGTCCTCACTGGCCATCCTCCGCGAGCAGATCGTGGAGTCCTCCACCGCCCTCAAGGCCTCGCTCGCCGGCGTGAAAGAGCACGCCGTGGTGAGGACCGCCAGCTCGCGCATCCCGGTGGTGGGCCAGGCGGTGCTCGGGTTCATCCTCCCCTGGATCCTGGCGATGGTGGCGGTGCCGCTGGAGACGATGATCTCCACCGGCGGCCACATCGTGCTGAGCGCGGTGACCGGCCTGATGCACGCCGGCAACATGATCTGCCGGCTGGCCGGGCACGGCATGCGCTCTCTCTTCCAGGCCCTCCGGCACGTGTACGACATCTACATCGTGATTCCGCTGCAGATCGAGCGCCTCGTCGGCAACGGCTCCAAGGCCGCCGCAGTGGCCACCGGCAGCGCGCGCGGGGCGCGGCCATGAAGCGCGCCGCCCTCGTTGCCGCGGCCCTGCTCGCCGCCTCCTGCTCCAGCGGGTCTCAGTACTCGCAGGCGATCGTCGCGCTGGTGGACGTCTCGGGGACCTACGCGGACCAGCGGCCCGAGGTGGTCAACGTGATCCGCAAGGGCCTGCTGCCGCGGCTCACCCCGGGGGACACCTTGATCATCATCCGGATCGACAGCGAGAGCTACAAGAAGGACAACGTCGAGGCCAGCATGACGCTGGACGTGCGCCCCTCGAAGGCGAACGCCCAGAAGCTGCAGCTGGCGAGCGCGCTGGACGACTTCAGCCGCAAGCCCTTGCGGGCCGCGCACACCGACATCCGCGGGGCGATGATGCTGGCGGCCGACTACCTGCGGGAGACGAACGCGGGACGCCGCACCATGGTGATCTTCAGCGACATGGAGGAGGACCTGCCGCGCGGAGTGAAGCGGGACATGGCCCCCGACGAGCTGAAGGGCGTGCGCGTGCTGGCGATGAACGTGAAGCGGCTCGGGCACGACAACGCGAACCCGACGGCGTACCGCGCGCGGCTATCCAACTGGGGGAAACAGCTCACCCAGCACGGCGCGCGCGAGTTCAAGGTGGTGCTCGAGCCGGAGAAGCTGGCCGAACTGCTCGAGGAGGGCTAGGCGCAATACGGTCAGTCAAGCGACAGACGTTGTCGTTCGACGTTGTGCCCTGATCCGCCCACGGCCACGTCGCCGTAACGTCGACGTCGACGTCGAGACGTCACCGCGGGGTGTCGGGCTCCGAGCCCGTCTGCTTCTTGTCGGGCTGGGTCCCGGCGCCCTTGCCGGCGGTCCCGTTCGGCGCTGAGCCCCCGGGCGATTCCTCGGGATCGCTGGCCACGCCCCCTGCGGCGCCCTGCTGCGCGCCGTCCGGGATGGTCTTGGTCCGCGGGGGCCGTTGGTCGGCGGTCCTCCGCCGCACGCCCGAGCCCATCGGCTTCGCGTCGCGGTTCATGTCCGGCGGCGTATCCGCGGGCCGGTCGAACGAGCCCTTCTTGTTCCGCGGGCGCGCCTGCGCGTTGGCGCGGTTGCGCGCCCGATCCCGGGTCACCGCCTCGTCGTCGCCGCGGATCCCGGTCCCGCCCCGCGGACCCTCGTCGGTCCGCCCGCCCGCCAGACCGTTTGCCTCGCCATTTTCGATTCCGGCGGACGGCGGTCCGGTACGCTCCTCGCCCGCCGTGGATCCGCGCGATCCGCGTTGGGCATCGTCGGCGGCCCGATTCGATTGGGCGGGCGTGGGAGCGGAGCCGCGCTGCGAGCTGTCGGGAGGATCGGAGGCGGCGAGCGCGGCCACGAGCGCGGCGGCGGCGAGGAGGCTCATGACGGAAAGTTAGGCACTCGCCTCCGGACGACCCCGCCTAGCGCACCTTCTTCGGCGCCTCCAGGAAGGCGCCCGGCTGGCCGCCCTGCTCGGAGGCCGGCGCCTCGAAGAGCTCGCTGCGCTGCGCGGGAGCGGCGCCGAGCTTGGCGCGCAGGTCGGCGTCGAGCGCCAGGATGATCGACTCCAGCCGCTGGACGCGGGCCTCCAGGGCCTGCCCGGAGGTCTTGCGCATGTCCGCCTCGAGCTGGAGCTCCTTGTCCTTCAGCTTGAACCACTTGAGGGTGAACACCAGGGCCACCGGGAACCCGAACGTCACGATGATGGCGATGATCGGGATCAGGAGCTGCAGCATAGCCGCGTTCATGGCCGTAGCGTACGCACGGCTGCGCCGGTCTTTTCAAGTCCCGCGGTAGAAGCAGGGGACACGAATCAGCCGCGGAGCGGCGATCCGTGTCCCCCGAAGCTCGAAGGAGCTACTCGCGGTCCTGCACGCGGTCGGCGCGCTCCTGGCGCCTCTGTCCCTGGCGCTCCATGCGCTCGCCCTGCCGCTCCATCCGCTCGCCGCGCCGATCCTCGCGGTTGGCCTCGCGGTCCAGCACGTTCGCGGCCGCGCCGTGCCCTTCCGAGCGAAGCTCGGCAGCCTTGGCCCGCTTGATCGAAGCCTTCTGCTGCAGGGTCTGGCCGCGCTGCTCGCGGCGCTCTCCGTGCCGCTCGCGACGCTCGCCGGTCTTCTTCAAGTGCTCCGCGCGGCGCTCCATGCGCTCGGCCCGATCGGCGCGGGCCGCCGCGGGAATGCAGAGCAGCACCGCCACCATTCCACTCAGGAACGTCTTCATCGTGTCCCTCCCGGGGTTCCCTGGATTTGAACCGGGACGGGAAGGACGAGTAAATCCCACTCAGCCGGAAGCCCTGGTGGGCTCGCGCCGCAGATGTCGCCGTTCCTCGGCTCTTGGGAGCAAGGAGAGCATGCGCGCCCGCTCGTCGGGATCGCCGGCCAGCGCCAGCGACGCCTTGGCCGCGAACAGGTCGAAGAAGACCCGCAGAGCTCCCTGCGCCTCCAGGAGTTGCGCCTGCTCGTCCGAGACAGTGGAGGGCTGGCCCGCGGCGGCCGAGAGCTCCCGCACGAGGTCCTGCATGGTTTGCACGTCCTCGGGCAGAAGGCCGATGTCGGCGCGCACCTCGCGATGCAACTCCAGCGCCGCCAGGATGCGGGTGAGCGCCCGTGCCACATGTGCCGGCTGGCGGGCCGAGAACGGCTCGCCCAGACCGAAATCGCGCGCCACGCGCCGGCCCTCGGCGCTGCGGGCCACCCGCAGGACCGCGGTGCGCACGGCCTGCGCCGTCGCCGCCGCGTCCGCCAGCAGATCCGCCGCTTCTGGGGATCGGCCCCGCGCGCTGAGCGCCGCGGCCGGCAGCGCCTGCAGGTGATCCTCGATCTCCTTCGCGAGCTGCAGGGCCGCCTCGCAATATGCGCCGTTCAATCCGCGCCGCGCGAGCTCGGCCGCATGCTCCTCGACCGCCTGGACGACCGCGCGCGCGGCCTGCGCGTCGGCGAGTGGATCGGAGCGACAGAGCGTGGCGCCGTCCGCGTTGCGGCCCGCGCGGGCCACCAGATCGGAACGCGCGTCGGACGCAGAGCGTGCGGAAGCCTTCGCCGGAAGTCCCTGGTTCTTTCGGGCCATTGCCGGCCCTCCGGTTACGGATGGCTGATGGGAGCAACTGTGGATGGACTTCGGGCCGAACTGTCCCGCAAACGAACGGGATTGGCAATCCCCGCCCCTCCAGACCGTCCGCCGGGCGTCTTCGCAGAGGCGGCGGCCTCGCGATAGGTTGCGCGCATGCTGCACGTCGCCAACGGGGATCACGCGCTGTCCGTGCTGCGGGAGGCGGGCCTGCCGGGCGAGGTGATCGCCTGGTCGGACGTCCTCGATCAGGGTCCGGTCCAGGGGGAGCCAGGCACCGCGCAGCTCCGCGAGGTCCGCGCCCTCTGGCTCTCCGAGAACGGCGCGGGCAACCCGGACGAAGTGCGCTCGCAGCTCGAGGCCTGGGATGCCGGGCTGCGCAGGAACGCCAGCGAGGTGGTCCTCTGGTTCGAGGCCGATCTCACCTGCCAGCTCGCGCTGCTCCACCACCTCGCGCTGATCGAAGCCAGCGCGGTGGTGACGCAGGACCCCATCCCTCACCAGAGCGGCTTCCAGGAGTTGCTCGCCGCCCGCAAGCGCTACGATCGGCGGCAGGCCCGCAAGGCCTGGGACGCGGTCGCCTCGACGGACCCGCGATCGATCGCGTCGCTGGACGTGACGGGGCTGCCGCCGCAGATGGGTCCGGCGCTGTCGCGCCTTGTGGAGGAGCTTCCCGAGATCGGCAGCGGCCTGTCGCGCACCGAGCGCGCCGTGCTCGAGGAGGAAGGCTCGTTCCCGCGCGTCCAGGCGCGCGAGCCGGTGCCCTGGATCACCGACCTGTACTTCGCGCGCGTGGTGACCGAGCTGTACGAGGCGGGGATGTTCGACGAGCCGGCGAGATCGGAATGCCTGGCGGGCCGGCTCGACTACCGCGCGCGAGCTCCGGATCGATGGGTGGGAGGCGTCCTGTTGCAGGGGCCTGCGTGCTTCCGGCGCGACGGCTCCCGCATCGTGGCGCCCGACTGAGCGGTGGACGGGCTTCGGGACCGAGACTTGCGCCTTCGGCGCTTCGCGGGTCGGGTTCGGGTTCGGGGCTTGGGTCCGCGTTCCGGGCCCGGGTATCGGGTGAGCGTTCGGGGCGGGGCGGTGTTCGGCGGTGCGGGCGATATCCGCCCGCGGCACCTTGATCTCGCGCAGCCGTTTCGCGAGCATGGCCGCGGGTCCGGCCGCCGCGGAGGGGGTGCTCGCCGATGCGCACGCAGGTGGGAATCGTGGGAGCAGGGCCGGCCGGCCTCATGCTCTCGCACCTTCTCCACCTGGAAGGCATCGCTTCGGTGGTGCTGGAGTCGCGCAGCCGCGAGGAGATCGAGTCGACCATCCGCGCGGGCGTTCTCGAGCAGGGTACGATCGACCTGCTCGAGCGCACCGGGGTGGGAGCGCGGATGCGGCGCGAGGGCGCGGTGCACCACGGCATCAAGCTGCGCTTCGGCGGCCGGACCCACCGCATCGACCTGCGCGCCCTGACCGGCGGCAAGTCGATCATGCTCTACGCCCAGCACGAGGTGATCAAGGACCTGGTGCAGGCGCGGCTGCAGGCCGGCGGCGAGCTCCGGTTCGAGGCCGAGGCGATCGCGGTGGACGGGATCTCCGGCCAGAGCCCGCGGATCCGCTTTCGCGAGGACGGACGCGCGCAGGAGCTGGCCTGCGACTTCGTGGCCGGCTGCGATGGGTTCCACGGGGTCTCACGGGCGGCGATCCCGGACGCGGCCCGCAAGGAATACCAGCACGTCTACCCCTTCGGATGGTTCGGCTTCCTCACCCGCGCGCCGTCCTCCAGCGACGAGCTGATCTACGCGCGCCACGAGCGCGGTTTCGCGCTGGTCAGCACCCGCTCGCCGCAGATCCAGCGGCTCTACTTCCAGTGCGACCCGCGCGACGACGAGGAGAGCTGGTCGGACGCGCGCATCTGGGAGGAGATGCACGCGCGCCTCGAAAACGTCGAGGGCTGGAAATTGACCGAGGGCCCCATCTTGCAGAAGGGCATCGTGGCCCTGCGCAGCTTCATGGTGGAGCCGATGCAACACGGCCGGCTCTTCCTCGCCGGCGACGCGGCCCACATCGTCCCCGCCACCGGCGCGAAGGGCCTCAACCTGGCCGTCGCCGACGTCCTGGTGCTCTCGCGCGCCCTGGCCGCGTTCTTCCGCTCGGGCAACGGCGCGCTGCTCGATCGATACTCGGCCACCTGCCTGCGCCGCGCCTGGCTCGTCCAGCGCTTCTCTCGCTGGATGACCGCGCTCACCCACCGCGACGATAGGGACGACGCGTTCACCCGGCAGCTCCAGCTCGCCGAGCTGGAGTACCTCACCAACTCCCGCGCGGCACAGGCCGCCCTGGCGGAGAACTACGTCGGCCTGGCGATGGAGTGAGCCGCCGAGCCGGAGAGGCCGGTCCGGACGAAGAGCTGCGCCACCTCGCCGGCGCCCTGCTGCAGGACGGGCAGGAAGCGGCCCTCCATCTCGCGGCGGCTGATGCGTGACGCCTGCGCGCTGGCGTTCATGGCGGCGATCACCGCACCGGTGGCGCCCCGCACCGGGACCGCGATCGACCGCAGCCCGATCTCCAGCTCCTGGTCGACCAGGGCGTACCCTTTCTCCAGCACCTGGTCGAGGACCCGGCGCAGGGTGTCGCGCGAGGTGATCGTCTTCTCGGTGATCGGTCGCATGCGCACGCGGCCGAGGAACTCGTCGATCTCCTCGCGCGGAAGCTGCGACAGAAGCACGCGGCCCATCGAGGTGCAGTAGGCCGGCAGCCGGCTCCCGACGTTCAGCGTCACCGACATGATCCGGCGGGTGGCCGCGCGCGCGATGTAGACGATCTCGTCCTCGTCGAGGGTGGACGCGGAGCAGGACTCGTGGAGGCGCTCGCTCACCCTCTCCAGCACCGGCTGCAGGGTGGTGGCGAGCGGCGTGGAGGACATGAACGCGTATCCGAGCGCGAGGATCTTCGGCCGCAGCGAGTAGCGCCGGCCGTCGGAGCCGACGTAGCCGAGCCGCTCCAGCGTGTGCAAGCACCTGCGCGCCGCCGCCCGGGGCAGCCCCGAGATCCGGGCCACCTCCGCGATGGTGAGCTGCGGATCCGCTCCGGTGAAGGCCCGGATCACCGAGAGACCGCGCGCCAGCGAGGTCATGTAGTTGGGATCGGAGGCGGCCTTCGCGGGCCGGGTTCCGGGCGATCGCGCGATCACCCGGAACTCTGGGGGACGGAGGGGCATGCCGGGTCCAACTCCAGGGGACACGAATCGCGATTCCGCCGCTCATCATGTCCCTTACACGCGTGCGATTACAGTACACTATCGCCGATCACCGCCCTTGACTGCAAGAGCGCGGATGGCCTAGCGTCGGCCGCGCTGGTTCCTCGCGGCGCGCCCGCTGCAGCGCCTGGGAGGCAGTGGATGGCGCGCAGGCCCATCGGGATTCCGGAGGGAGGCGGCAGATGAGCGATCTGCTCGCGCCGCTCTTCCGGCCGGCCGCTCCCGGGCTGTTCGGCGACCGCGCCCGGATCCAAGGCATCCTGGACTTCGAGGCGGCGCTGGCGCGCGCGCACGCGCGGGTCGGCACCTGCCCGGCGCAAGCCGCCGAGACGATCGCGCGCTTCTGCAAGGCCGAGCTGCTGGATTCTGCGGCGCTCGCGGAGGCCACCGCGCAGGCGGGAAACCTGGCCATTCCCGTGGTCTCCGCCTTGACCCGCCGCGTGGCAGCGGAGGATTCCGAGGCGGTGCGGTACGTCCACAAGGGCGCGACCAGCCAGGACGCGATCGACACCGGGCTGGTCCTGCAGCTCCGCAGCTTCATCACCGTGCTGGAGCAAGATCTCGAGCGGCTCTCGTCGGCACTCGCCCGCCTGGCCGAAACCAATCGCGTCACGCCGATCAGCGGCCGGACCTGGCTGCAGCAGGCCGCGCCGACCGTGTTCGGGCTCAAGGCCGCCGGGCATCTCGATGCGGTGGAGCGGCACGCGGTGCGCCTGGCCGAGCTCCGCCCGCGCCTGCTGGTGCTGCAGTTCGGGGGCGCGGTCGGGACCCTGGGCTCGCTGGGCGAACGCGGGATCGAGGTCGCCGAAGAGCTCGCGCGCGAGCTGCGGCTGCCGCTGCCCGAGATGCCCTGGCACGGGCAGCGCGATCGGCCGGCGGAGCTGGCGACGTTTCTCGGGCTGCTCACGGGCACCCTCGGCAAGCTCGCCCGCGATCTGTCGCTGCTCGCGCAGACCGAGATCGGCGAGGCCTTCGAGCCGGCCGCGGAGGGACGCGGCGGCTCGTCCACCATGCCGCAGAAGCGCAACCCGGTGAGCGCGGCGGTGGTGCTGGCCGCGGCCGTGCGCGCGCCGGGCCTGGTGGCCACCATCCTCTCCGCCATGGTTCAGGAGCACGAGCGCGGACTGGGCGGCTGGCACGCCGAGTGGGAGACGCTGCCGGAGCTGTGCCTTCTGGCCGCGGGAGCGCTGCGGCACGGCGCCGAGGCCATGGACGGCATCGAGCTCGATCCCAGGCGCATGCGCGAGAACATCGCGCGCGGGGGCGGCCAGATCTTCGCCGAGGCAGCCGCGAGCCGTCTGGCGGAGCGGCTGGGCCGGACCGAAGCGCACGCGCTGGTGGAGCGCGCCGCCCGCCGGGCGCAGTCGGGCGGAAAGCACCTGCGCGCCGCGCTGGAGGAGGAGAAGGCGGTGCGCCAGCACCTCTCGGCCGCGGATCTCGACGCGATCTTCGACGTGGACCGTCTGCCCGGCGCCGCGGCCGCGTTCATCGATCGGGTGCTCGCCCGCCGCCGGCAGCGGCTGGAGGCGCGTTGAATGCCCTGGGTGCGCGCGAACGGAGTGGACCTGTTCTATCGGATGGACGGCACGCCGGACGGGCCGGCGCTCCTGCTCTCCCATTCGCTCGGCATGGACCTCGCCATGTGGGCTCCCCAGGTCCCGGTCTTCGGCGAGCGCTTCCGGGTGGTGCGCTACGACGGGCGCAACCACGGGCGTTCGGCGGTGGTGCCCGGCGCGTGCAGCATCGAGGACCTCGGTCGCGACGCGCTGGCGCTGCTCGACGCGCTCCACTTGAAGCGGGTGCATTTCTGCGGCCTCTCCCAGGGAGGAATGGTCGGAATGTGGCTTTCGAGCCATGAGCCCGAGCGCGTCGACCGGCTGGTCCTGTGCAACACCGCGGCGCAGATGGACGCCCCGGCGGTCTGGAATGCGCGCATCGAGGCCGTGCGCCGGGGCGGGATGGAGGCGGTGGCCGAGGGCGTGCTCGAGCGCTGGTTCACCGCGGGCTTCCGCGCCCGCCGCCCGGAGGTGATCGCAGCGGCGCGGCGCACGCTCGTGGCCACCGATCCGGAGGGATACGTCGCCTGCTGCGGCGCCATCCGCGACCAGGACCAGCGCGCGAGCCTCCCTTCGATCCGCGCCCCGACGCTGGTGATCGCCGGACGCTCCGACGCAGCCACTCCGCCGGCCAAGGGCCATGCCATCGCCGAGGCCATCCCCGGCGCCCGCCTGGTCGAGCTCGACACCGCGCACATCTCCAACCTCGAGGTGCCGGAGGAGTTCGCCGCGGCGGTCGCCGGCTTTCTGTTCGGCTGAGGTGAAGGAGGAGAACGCGATGGCGAAGACCCGGGAGCTGTTCGAACGCGGCCTCGCGGTGCGCAAGGAAGTGCTCGGCTCCGCGCACGTGGACGCGGCGCTGCAGAACGCAGGCGCCTTCGGCGAGGACTTCCAGACCTTCCTCACCGAGACCGCCTGGGGGAGCCTCTGGGCGCGCCCGGGGCTCGACCGCAAGACGCGGAGCATGCTGACCATCGCCGTGCTCGCGGCACTCGGGCACCACGAGGAGCTGAAGTTGCACATCCGCTCGACGCCCCGGACCGGCGTCTCCCGCGACGAGGTGAAGGAGGTCCTTCTCCAAGTTTCGGTCTACGCGGGGATTCCGGCCGCCAATTCGGCCTTCCAGGATGCCCAGGCCGCCTTCCGGCAGCTCGACGGAGAAGAGAAGCGGCCATGATCCGTCCGGCGGCGCGCTACGCGAAGCCTGTGGCCGGCACGGACCCCGCGCTGCTCCATGCGCCCTACCGCAGCACGCTCAAGCGCGCGCCGCTGCGCCCTGCCCTGCGGATCGAGCAAGGCCTGTCCGAGATCACCGGGCCCGGATTCTCCTCGGGGGGACCGGTGGCCACCGATCTGACGCGCGCGGGAACCGCGGAGGCGCTGGGCCAGCGCATCGTGGTCACCGGCCGGCTGCTCGACGGCGGGGGAAGGCCCATCCCGCACTCGCTGGTCGAGGTCTGGCAGTGCAACGCGGCGGGCCGCTATCTGCACGACAAGGATCGGCACGACGCGCCTGTCGACCCGAACTTCACCGGCATCGGGCGCGCCTTCACCGATCAGGACGGCCAGTATCGCTTCCTCACCATCAAGCCGGGCGCCTACCCCTGGAACAACTCCCCCAACGGCTGGAGGCCCGCGCACATCCACTTCTCGCTCTTCGGGCCGGCCTGGGCCACGCGGCTGATCACGCAGATGTACTTCCCCGGCGATCCCCTGCTCGCGCTCGATCCCATCTTCCACAGCGTGTCCGACGAGGCGGCGCGCCGGCGCCTGGTCTCCACCTACGATCCGCAGCTGAGCCAGCCGGAGTTCGCGCTCGGCTACCGCTTCGACATCGTGCTGCGCGGCCGCGACTCGACGCCGTTCGGGACCTGAGATGGCGAACGATCCCCTGACGCCCTCGCAGACGGTCGGCCCGTTCTTCCACGCGGCGCTGCACCGCGCGGGCTGGAACGATCTGACGGCCGGCGGAGCGCGCGGGGAACGCATCGCCATCGAGGGCCGCGTGCTGGACGGCGACGGCCTGCCCTGCGACGACGCGCTGATCGAGATCTGGCAGGCCAACGCGGCCGGCAAGTACGCGCACCCCGACGATCCGCAGCCCGCGGACCGGCTGGATCCCGGCTTCACGGGCTTTGGCCGCGCGCTGACCGACGCGAGCGGACGCTACCACTTCGACACCGTCCGGCCCGGGCGGGTGCCCGGCGCTAGCGGCGCGCTGCAAGCCCCTCACGTCAACCTGGGGATCTTCGCCCGCGGCCTGCTGCGCAGGCTCTGCACGCGGATCTACTTCGCCGACGAGAGCTCCAACGACAGCGATCCGGTGCTGGCTTCAATCGCCGATCCCGCCGCGCGCCGAACGCTGCTCGCGGCCCGCCAGCCGGGCACGGGGCCCGAGGTCCTCTACCGGTTCGACATCGTCCTGCAGGGCAAGGGCGAGACCGCCTTCTTCGACGTCTGATCGCGAGGAGCGCACATGACCATCCGCCGGATTCCCGCCCGTTACCTGCCGATCGCCGCGGCGCTCCTGTGCGCGGCGCCGGCTTCGGCCGCGGAGGCCCCGATCAAGATCGGCGTGATCGCCGAGTTCTCCGGGCCGTTCGCCGCCTACGGCAAGCAGATCCATGGCGGGATCAAGGCGTACCTCCAGCAGCACGGCGATTCCTGCGCGGGCCGCAAGGTCGAGATCCTGCTCAAGGACACGACCGGCCCCGCTCCCGAGGTGGCCAAGCGGCTGGCCCAGGACCTGGTCACGCAGGACAAGGTGGACTTCCTCGCCGGCTTCGGCCTCACGCCGAACGCGCTGGCGGTGGCGCCGCTCGCCACCCAGGCGAAGACGCCCATGGTGATCATGAATGCCGCCTCCTCCGTCATCACCACCAAGTCGCCCTACGTGGTGCGGGTCTCGATGACGCTCCCTCAAGTGACCGTCCCGATGGCGCAGTGGGCGGCGAGGAACGGCATCCAGAAGGTCTACACCATCGTCTCCGACTATGCGCCGGGCCTGGACGCCGAGGCGGCCTTCACCAAGACCTTCACCGCCCAGGGCGGACAGGTGGTGGGCTCGGCGCGGGTGCCGCTCAAGAACCCCGACTTCGCCCCGTTCGTGCAGCGGGCGAAGGACGCCGGTCCGCAGGCGGTCTTCATCTTCGTCCCGGCCGGCGAGCAGGGCATCGCCTTCGTGAAGGCGTTCACCGAGCGCGGCCTTCGCGAGGCTGGGATCAAGCTGATCGGGCCCGGCGACGTGGTGGACGACGACGTGCTGGAGGCCATGGGCGACGCGACCCTGGGCATCATCACCACCCACCATTACTCTGCGGCTCACGAGTCGACCGCCAACGCCGAGTTCAAGAAGGCGTACGAGGCGGCCAACGGCGGCTCCTCGCGCCCGAACTTCATGGCGGTCGCGGGCCATGACGGGATGGCCGCCATCTGCCAGGTCGCGGGCAAGCTCAAGGGCAAGCTCGACCCCGACAAGGTGATGGCCGCGTTCAAGGGCCTGGCGCTGCAGAGCCCCCGGGGGCAGATCCACATCGCCCCGGAGACCCGCGACATCGTGCAGACGGTCTACGTGCGCCGCGTCGAGCGCGTCAAAGGCGCTCTCTACAACGTCGAGTTCGACAAGTTCCCCGACGTGAAGGATCCCGGAAAATAGATGCCGGGCTCCCTCCCGGGCGTGCTCTTCGACGGCGTCGCCTACGGCAGCCTGCTCTTCCTGATGAGCGTCGGGCTCTCCGTGACGATGGGGATGATGAACTTCATCAACCTCGCTCACGGCGCCTTCGCCATGGCCGGCGGCTACGTCTGCGCGCTGGGGATGGAGCGGCTCGGGATTCCCTTCCTCGCCACGCTTCCCCTCTCGTTCCTCTGCGGCGCCGCGCTCGGCGCAGTGCTCGAGCGCACGCTCTACCGCCCACTCTACCGGCGCGGCCCGCTCGACCAGGTGCTCTTCTCGCTCGGCCTGACGCTGATGGCGGTGGCCGCGACCACCTGGTTCTTCGGGCCGGGCCAGCGCCCGGTGCGGCTGCCATCGTTCCTGCTCGGCCAGCTCCACCTGCCTGGCCTGGACCTCGGCGTCTATCGGCTCTTCCTCATCGCCGTGGTGGCGGCGATCACGGTGGCGCTGGTCGCGCTGCTGCGCGGCACGCGCTTCGGAGCGCGGATCCGCGCTTCGGTGGACGACGCGCGGACCTCCGCCGGCCTGGGCATCGACGTCCATCGCGTCTTCGCCCTGACCTTCATCCTCGGCTCGGGCCTGGCCGCCCTCGGCGGAGCGCTCTCCATCGACGTGCTCGGGCTCGACCCCACGTTCCCGCTCAAGTACCTGGTCTACTTCCTCCTCGTGGTGGTGGTCGGGGGCGCCGGGACCATCGCCGGTCCGCTGGCCGCCTCGATGGTGCTGGGCGTCTTCGACGTGGCCGGCAAGTACTACGTGCCCGAGGCCGGCGCCTTCGTGATCTACGGGCTGATGGTTGCGCTGCTGCTGCTCTTTCCCGGCGGCCTGCGCCGGTTGGCGCGATGAGAGCGCAGGTGAGCGAGCCGCCCCCCGCCGCCACCGCGCGCACCTCCGGCTCGCCGATTGCTTTCGCGAACCGGCTTTCTGATCTCCGCTGGCGGCCGGCGGAGCTCGCGTTCTGGGCGGCCGCGGCGGCCGTCTTCTTCGTCCTTCCCGGACAGCTCGTGCTCGCCAGCCAGATCGCGATCACCGGGCTCTTCGCGCTCTCGCTGGATCTGATCCTTGGTTACGCCGGCGTGGTCTCGCTGGGGCACGCGGCCATGTTCGGCGGCGGCGCGTACACGGCAGGCCTGCTCGCCAACCACGGTTGGGACGAGCCGATCAGCGGCCTGATCGCGGCCGCCGCCGCCGGCGCGCTCATCGCCTTCGGAACCAGCTTCCTCGCGCTGCGCGGCGGCGACCTCACCCGCCTGATGGTGACGCTGGGGCTCGGCCTGATGATGTACGAGCTGGCCAACCAGGCCGCGCCCGTCACCGGCGGAGTCGACGGCCTGAGCGACATGACGGTGGGAAAGCTGTTCGGCGTCTTCACCTTCGACCTCGGCGGCAGGACCGCCTACGCCTACAGCCTGGTCGTCACCTTCGGCGTCTTCTGCCTCTGCCGGCGCGTGGTCCGCTCGCCGTTCGGTCTCTCGCTGCGCGGGATCCGCGATCAGCCGGTGCGGATGTCGGCGATCGGCACGCCGGTGCGCCGGCGGCTGACCGCGGTCTACACGCTGGCCGGAGCCATCGCCGGGATGGCCGGCGCGCTCCTGGCGCAGACCACGCAGTTCGTGGGCCTGGAGGTCCTGGGCTTCTCCCGCTCCGCCGATCTCCTGATCATGCTGGTGCTCGGCGGGACCGGATTCCTCTACGGCGGGTTGGCCGGCGCCGCCGTCTTCATGGTCGCGCAGCACCTCCTGTCCGGGATGAACCCGGTCTACTGGCAGTTCTGGCTCGGGCTCCTGCTGGTGCTGGCGGTCTTCTTCGCGCCCGGAGGGATCACGGGCGCCATCGCCGCGCGCTGGCAGAAGGGCGGGCGCCGGTGACCGCGGTGCTGCGAACCGATCGGGTCTCCCGCCGCTTCGGCGCGCTGCAGGCGGTGCGGGAGGTCAGCTTCGCTCTGGAGGCGGGCGCGCGGCATGCGCTGATCGGCCCGAACGGCGCCGGCAAGACCACGCTGGTCAACCTGATCACCGGCGTGTTGACGCCCTCCGGGGGCGACGTCTTCCTGGAGGGAGAGCGCGTCACTTCGCTCTCGTCCCACCTGCGCGCCCGCCGGGGGATGGCGCGCACCTTCCAGATCACCACGCTGTTCCCGAACCTCACCGTCCTCGAGGCGGTGCTGGTGGCCCTGTGCGAGCGCAACGGCCTCGGCGCGAGCTTCTGGATCCCGGTCGCGCGGCGCATCCGCGAGATCGAGGAAGCCCACCGGATCCTCTCGGACCTCCATCTCGCCGGCGACGCCGGCACGTTGGTCCGCGTGCTCCCCTACGGCAAGCAGCGCGTCCTGGAGATCGCCGTCGCGCTGGCGACACGCCCGCGGGTGCTCCTGCTCGACGAGCCCGCCGCCGGGATCCCCGGAAGCCAGAGCGCGGAGATCTTCAGCGTCCTCGCCGGCCTGCCTCGCGAGGTGACCATCCTCTTCATCGAGCACGACATGAACCTCGTCTTCCGCTTCGCCGAGCGCATCACCGTGCTCGCCTCCGGCTCGATCCTGGCGGAGGGCACGGCGAAAGAGATCGCCGGCGACGCGCGCGTGCGCGAGGTCTACCTGGGCGAGGGCGGCGATGCCTGAGCTGCTCAGCGCGGAAGGCTTGGTGGCCGGCTACGGCGAGTCGGTGGTGCTCGACGGCGTCTCCTTCTCGCTCGAGGAAGGCGGCAGCCTCTCGCTCCTGGGCCGAAACGGCGTGGGCAAGACCACGCTGCTGCTCACGCTGATGGGCCTGACCCGGCTGCAGCGCGGACGCCTGCTCTTCGCCGGCTCGGACCTTTCGGCGCTGCCCACCCATCGCCGCGCGCCCGCCGGGATCGGCTGGGTCCCGCAAGAGCGCTGCGTCTTTCCTTCGCTCACGGTGGAGGAGCACCTCCGCGTCGTCGCCCGATCCGGAGAGTGGGACCTGGGCCGCGTCTTCAAGCTGTTCCCCAGGCTGGAGGCGCGCCGCCGCCACCGCGGGAACCAGCTCTCGGGCGGCGAGCAGCAGATGCTGGCGATCGGCCGCGCCCTGATGGTGAACCCGCGGCTGCTCCTGCTCGACGAGCCGATGGAAGGGTTGGCGCCGGTGATCGTGCAGGAGCTGGCCGGGCTCGTCCGGCAGCTCGCGAGCCAGGGAACGATGGCGGTGATCCTGGTCGAGCAGCGCGCGCGGCTGGCGCTGCAGTTGACGAGGAACGCGCTGGTGATCGAGCGCGGCCGCGTCGTCCACCGTTGCAGCAGCCAGGAGCTGATCGCGGATCCGGAAGCCCTCGGGCAGCTGGTCGGGGTTGCCTGATCCGCCGCATCCTGCACACATTCTGATGATGGAAGACCGCCTTTCAGGGCGCGAGCAGAGGCACTCCGGTGATGCGCCGCAGGTCTTCGAGGGAGAGCCCTTCGATCACCTCCCGGACCTGGAGGCCCTCGGGCACCACGTCGATGACGGCCAGGTCCGTGTAGATCCGATCGACGCACTCCAGGGCCGTCACCGGATAGCTGCAGCGCTCGACGATCTTGCTCTGACCCTGGCGCGTCAGGTGCTCCATCATCACCAGCACCTGGCGCGCCCCGATCGCCAGGTCCATCGCGCCGCCGACCGCGGGAATGGCGTCCGGGGCGCCGGTATGCCAGTTGGCCAGATCGCCGCGGACCGACACCTGGAAGGCGCCCAGCACGCAGATGTCGAGATGGCCTCCGCGCATCATCGCGAACGAGTCCGCATGGTGGAAGAAGCTGCCGCCGGGGAGCAGCGTCACCGGCCGCTTGCCGGCGTTGATCAGATCGGGGTCCTCTTGCCCGGGGGTGGGCGCGGGGCCCATCCCGAGCATCCCGTTCTCGCTGTGCAGGAAGATCTCGCGGTCGACGGGGAGATGGTTGCCGATCAAGGTGGGCAGGCCGATGCCCAGGTTCACATAGGCGCCGTCGGGGATGTCCCGCGCCACCCGGGCCGCGAGCTGGTCGCGCGTCAGGCGCTTCATACCGCCCTCCCCCGGACCGGCAGGACGCGGTGGACGAAGATGCCCGGCGTCACGATCGCTTCCGCGTCGAGCGCCCCCACCTCCACCAGCTCCTCGACCTCCGCGATGGTGCAGGACGCCGCCGTCGCCATGATCGGCCCGAAGTTGCGCGCGGTCTTGCGGTAGACGAGGTTGCCCAGCCGGTCGGCCCGGTGCGCCTTGATCAGCGCATAGTCGGCGGGCAGCGCGTACTCGAGGACCTGCGGCCGCCCCGAGATCACGCGCGTCTCCTTCCCTTCGGAGAGCAGCGTGCCGAAGCCGGTGGGCGTGAAGAAGGCGCCGATCCCGGCTCCGGCCGCGCGGATACGCTCAGCGAGGTTCCCTTGCGGCGAGACCTCGAGCTCGATGCCCCCTTCCCGGTAGAGTTGGTCGAAGACCCAGGAGTCCGCCTGGCGCGGGTAGGAGCAAATGATCTTGCGCACGCGCCGCGCCTTGAGCAGCGCGGCCAGGCCGGTCTCGCCGTTGCCGGCGTTGTTGTTGATCACGGTCAGATCGCGCGCGCCCTGCGCGATCAGCGCGTCGATCAGGCGGCCGGGCTGCCCGGCGGCTCCGAATCCGCCGATCATCACCGTGGACCCGTCGACGATCCCGGCGACGGCGGCTTCGGGGGAGGCGACGGTCTTGTCTACCATTTCGGCTGCCAGCTGCGCGGGTGGGGGCAGCGTAGGTCGGCCGTCGCGGAGCGGTCAAGCAGCTTGAGCCGGGTACCGCCCGCTTGTGCGGTAAGCGCACTCCCGCCGACGTCCGGCGCCCGGGCGCGGATCGGTGGCGAGAAGAGGAGGCCGCGCAGGTCCATGGTATCCTCCCCTGACTGCAGGAGACGTACCCGAATGGAGAATGCCAGAAGCGCGGAGATTCGGCGCAAGCAGCGCGAGCTGCTCTTTCCCAACGTCGGCACCTACTACCAGGAGCCGCTGGCCCTCGAGTCGGGCAAGGGGATGTTCCTCAAGGACGTGGAGGGAAAGGAGTATCTCGACTTCTACGGCGGGATCCTGACCGTCAGCGTGGGCCACTGCAACCCCCGGGTGACCGAGGCGGTGATCGCGCAGCAGAAGAAGCTGGTGCACGTCTCGACCCTCTACGCCACCCTCCCGCAGCTGGAGCTGGCCGAGAAGGTGGTCCAGATCCGCCCGATGCAGGAAACGGCCAAGGCCTTCTTCACCAACTCCGGGACCGAGGCCAACGAGACCGCCGTCGCCCTCGCCAAGGAGGCCACCGGCCGGCAAGAGCTGGTCGTGCTGCGTCACAACTACGCCGGCCGCAGCACGCTCGCCCTGAGCATGATGGGCAACAAGAACTACCGCCCAAAGACGCAGAGCGAGGTCCCGAGCATCCGCTTCGCCCATGCGCCCTACTGCTACCGCTGCGACTTCGGTCTCAAGTACCCCGACTGCGGAGTGGCCTGCGCCAAGGACCTCAAGTCCCTGATCGAGACCACCACCGACGGGGAGATCGGCGCGTTCATGGCCGAGCCCATCCAGGGCGTGGGCGGCTTCATCACGCCGCCCAAGGAGTACTTCGAGATCGCGGTGCCCATCGCCCGCGACCACGGCGGGCTCTTCATCGCCGACGAGGTGCAGACGGCCTGGGGCCGGACCGGTGGGAAGTGGTGGGGCGTCCAGCAGTACGGGGTCGAGCCGGACATCGTCACCAGCGCCAAGGGCATGGCCAACGGGCAGCCCATCGGCCTGACCCTGGCCAAGGCATCGATCGCGGACAAGTCGAAGTACGCCAACATCTCCACCTTCGGAGCCAGCCCGATCAGCATGGTAGCGGCGAGCGCCACGCTGGGCGTGATCGAGGAGGAGAAGCTCCTCTTCAACGCCCAGCTGATGGGCAAGGCACTGCGCGACGGGCTGGAAGGGCTGCAGCAGAAGTTCCAGGGCATCGGTGACGTCCGCGGCATGGGGCTGATGCAGGCGATCGAGCTGGTGAAGGACCGCGCCAGCAAGGAACCGGACCCGCAGGGCACCGCCCGGCTGATGGAGGCGGCGCGCAGGCGCGGCCTGTTGATCGGCAAGGGCGGCCTCTACGGCAACACGCTGCGGATCTCCCCGCCGATGATCGTGAACAAGGGCCAGATCGACGACGCGCTGCGGCTCCTCGGCGAGGCGCTCGCAGAGGCCTTGCCCTCATGAGGCACGCGCTGCTCGCGGTCCTGCTGCTGGCCGCCTGCAAGCGTGAGGCGCGGCCGCCCTCGCTGGGCGAGGCCATCTCGGTCGAGCAGCCAGGCGGCTCGGCCTCGCAGCTCTTCACGCAGGGCAGCGAGATCCCCACCAGCGCGACCGAGAGCTTCACCACCGGGAAGGACAACGAGAAGCGGCTCTACGTGCACGTGCTGCGCGGAGCGGGCCGTACCGCCGCCGCGCTCCACAGCGACGCCTGGTGGGAGGTCGACGGCCTCTCCCCGGCGCGCGCGGGCGAGCCCCGGGTGATGATCACCTTCGAGGTGGACGGCCAGGGGCACCTGGCGCTCAGCGCGCGCGAGGAGGACCGCCGCCTGACCGCGAAGAAGCTGGAGGGGCCGCCGGCCAAGATCGCGCCCTCGCCGCTCACCGAGCCGGACGACGACGACGACCTGGAGGAAGACCTCCCGGAGTAGATGCATGCCGAACCCGATCGCGCTCGCGATCCCCTTCTTCTTCCTGCTCATCGGCGTCGAGATCTGGCTGGCGCGGCGGCGCGGGCTGGCGCTGTACCGCTTCCCCGACGCTGTCGCGAGCCTCTCTTGTGGCATGACGCAGCAGATTTTCCTGGTGTTCGAGGTGGCTGCGCTCACCGGCGGCTACGTCTGGCTGTACCAGAACCACCGCTTCTTCACCTTCGCGCAAGGCTCGATCTGGCCCTGGGTGATCGCCTTCTTCGCGGTGGACTTCACCTACTACTGGTGGCACCGGCTCTCGCACCGCGTGACCGTGCTCTGGGCGGTGCATGCGGTCCACCACCAGAGCGAGGACTACAACCTGGCGGTCGCGCTGCGGCAGGCGGTGCTCTCCGTCTGGACCATCTGGCCGCTGCACCTGCCGCTGGCGCTGATCGGGATCCCGCCGGCGACCTTCCTCCTGGTCGACTCGCTGAGCACGCTCTACCAGTTCTGGATCCACACCGAGCTGGTGGGAAGGCTCGGCTGGTTCGAGCTCTTCTTCAACACGCCCTCGCAGCACCGCGTCCATCACGCGGTCAATCCGCGCTACCTGGACCGCAACTACGCCGCCACCCTCTGCATCTGGGACCGGCTCTTCGGCACGTTCGAACCGGAGCGGGAGCAGCCGGTGTACGGCCTGGTGAAGCCGCTGGGCAGCTTCGATCCGCTGCGCGCGCAGGTCCAGCACTTCGTCGACCTGTTCCGAAGGGCATGGACCCTGCGCGGGTGGGATCGGCTGCGGGCGGCGCTGAAGGGTCCCGAGTGGGGACATCCGCCGGCGCCGGAAGTCACCCGGGCGCAGCAGCGGAAGCACGAGGCGCGCCTGTCCGGTCGCGAGACGGCATGGTTGGCCACCACGCTGGTCGCCGGCGTGATCGCGACGTTCTTGCTGCTCTGGTTTCAGTTCTCGATGCCGCTCTGGCAGCGCGCGGCGGTGGCGGGATTCGTGCTGCTGCTCATGGGGAGCTGGGGCCTTCTCCTCGATCGGCGCCTGATCTGGAGCAAGACCGCCAAGGCCGCCAGCGCCGCGCCCGGGTCGGTCTGAGCCGCCGAGCACCCGCCGCCCTGGCCCGACGTGCAGGTCACGCTCGCCGCTCCGCGGGGATAGATCGCGCAGATCCCGGCCTTGTCGTCGGCGCCCAGGACCCGCTTGCTCTTCTCCCCCGACGGCGCGCTCGCGTACATGGTCGCGCCAGGATCGGGCGTGTGGTCCAGACCCAGCGAGTGCCCCGCCTCGTGCGTGACCGTGTTCTGCACGTCGATCCGCACGCAGCCGGTTTCGCCCAACCTCGTGCAAGGCAGCCCGTCCACGGTGGTGAACGTCAGCTTGTTCCCGCTGCTCGGAGGCGCGTCGTTCATCTCGATGTCGCTGTCGAGGATCTCGCCGGTCGAGCTCTTCGAGGTCGTGGTGGTGGTGGCGATGATCCCGTCGCCATGCTCCCAGCAATCATAGGCGTTGCCGCAGCCGCCTTGAGCCTTGCAGGGATCGTTGGCCGGAACCACCTGGGCGCAGTTGCGCGTGCGGAAGAGCACCAGGTTGTGGTTGGTGCCGCCCGATTCGAACCCGACCAGCCGGTTGGACGCGGACGTCGACAGCGGCTCCTCGGAGAAGCGCAGATCGCTGCACGACACCGCCGCCCAGGTCTGGAAGCTCTTGCGGATCGCGTCGTACGTCGCGTCCAGCGGCGCGTCAGGGCTGCCCTGCGCGTCGATCTGGAAGCTGTGCCCGTGCGTGGGCCACCAGATGCAGGGACCCTGGCCGTTGTTGTTCCTCGAGCGTACGTAGGCCTGCGCCGGGAGCGCCAGGCAGAGCAGCAGCGCGCAGGCGGCCCGCTTCATCGGATGACGCCTTCCAGCACGCGCGCGCGCAGCTCGTCGAGCGGCAGATCGTCGGCCTCGCCGGCGCGGCATCCCTGGCAGGTGAGACCCCGCCGGTCGCGCAGCGCGCGGCGCGGCGCCGCTGCAGCCGGCTCGACGCTGAACTTCCCCAGCGCCCAACGCTCGACGCCGTAGACCGAACCGGCTCGGCGGCGCAGGAAGACCACCACCTCCTCGCCCGCGCTGAAGGCGGCCACGCCCTGCACGGTCTGCGTGATGTCGCCGACCTCCCCTCCCGGGACCAGCACCGTGACCTCCGCCGCCGGATCTCCCTTCCAGGTCTCCAGCGTCTTCAGCACCACGGTGGTGAAGATCTGGCGCCCGCCCGGCGCCCATGCGCTCGACCTGCGCAGGACCCGCGCGTGGACCACCGCGTCGGAAGACGCGGTCAGCGACCGGACGTCGCCGGGGCCCGATACGGTGGCGGCCAGAAGGAGGGCGATCAGCATCTGGAAGGAGGCTACTACGGAATCGCCCCGCCTCCGTCCTCGCGGATGTCACAGGCGCCCACGCGCCAACCCGCGTCCGGCTCGATCTGCACCGCGCAGGCTTTTCCCCAAGGGGATTCGAAGAATCCGCCCGGATGGTCCTGGAACCGCTCGCCTCCGAAACGCAGCTGGTGCCCCCGCGCCTCCAGCGCGCGGGCGGTCGCCGCCTCCAGGCCGTTGGGCTCGACGCGCACCACGTCCGGGAAGAGGTTGTGGTGCAGGCGGGGCTGGGCGATCGCGCGATCGACCGGCATCCGGTCGTCGACCAGGTGGACGATCGCCTGGGCCACGGTGGTGGGGATGGTTCCGCCTCCGGAGGATCCGATCGCCAAGAGGAGCGAACCGTCCGGCGCGAACACCAGCGTCGGGGCCATGGAAGACAGCGGGACCTTTCCCGGCGCCGGCGCATTCTCGGCTCCGGAGCGCAACCCGTAGGCGTTGGAGACGTCCGGCGCCACCGCGAAGTCGTCCATCTGGTCGTTGAGCAAGAAGCCGGTGCCCTTGGGGACCACGCAGGAGCCGAAGGCGTCGTTGACGGTGGTGGTGAGCGCGATCGCGTTGCCCTCTTCGTCGACGGCCGAGACGTGGGTCGTTCCGTGCTCGGCCGGCACCAGCACCTGCGCCGCCGGCGTGGCGCGGTCGCCGATCTGGCGCCAGATCTCTCCGGCGAAGTCCTTGGTGGTCATGGCCCGCACCCGGTCCAGAGCGCCCGGGTTGAAGTCGGGATCGCCGATCTTCTGCCGGAGCGCGTACAGCCGCTTCTCGGCCTCCACCATCACGTGCAGGAACCGCTCGGGACGGTAGCCGCCGGCCCGCGGGTCCTCGCGCTCCAGCACGTTGAGGAGCGCCGCGAGGATGAATCCACCGCTGGAAGGCAGCGGCATGGTGACGACGCGATGGCCGCGGTAGGTCGACTCCAGCGGCCGCCGCTCGCGCACCTGCACGCGGGCGAGATCCTGGAGCGTGAGGATGCCGCCGCGCGAGGCGAGCGTGTCGACGATGCTCCGCGCGATCCTGCCCTTGTAGAAGGCGTCGGGCCCCTTCTCGCCGATGGCGTGAAGCGTGCGCGCGAGGTCGGGCTGGATCAGCTTGTCCCCCGGATCCTTGACCTCGTACTCCCCATCCTCTCCGCGGCGCAGGAAGATGCGCGCCGCCTCCGGGTCCGCGGCCAGGCAGTCGAGGCGGTGCTGCGCGGCCTCGACATAGCTGATGCTCACCTGGTAGCCGCGCGTTGCGATCTGCTCGGCGGGGCTGGTGATCTGGGCCAGGGGCTTCTTGCCGAACCGCCGGACCAACTCCGCGTATCCTTTCACCGCCGCCGGCACGGCCACGCTGAGCGGTCCGGCGTTGGCGAGGTCCTGCCGGGGCTGGCCGCCCACCAGGTACATGTCCGGCCGGGCGGCGAGCGGCGCGACCTCCCGGAAGTCGATCACGTGCACCTGCCGATCCTTCGCCGTGTAGACGACCGCGAAGCCGCCGCCGCCGATGCCGGAGCTCTTCGGCTCCACCACGTTGAGCGCGAAGGCGGCCGCCACCGCCGCGTCCACGGCGTTTCCGCCCCGGCGCATCACGGAAGCGCCGGCTTCCGCGGCGAGCGGGTGGGCGGCCGCGACCACGCCGCGGGGCGAGACGGCGGGGAAGGCGAGCACCAGGGCGAGCATCCACATGGCGGCGCACTATAACTTCTGCTATCTCGCCTGCCCCTATGGTCCGCGTCCGCTTCGCCCCCTCTCCCACCGGATACCTGCACATCGGCGGGGCCCGCACCGCGCTGTTCAACTGGCTCTGGGCGCGGCAGCAAAAGGGCAAGTTCATCCTGCGGATCGAGGACACCGACCAGTCCCGCAGCACGCAGGAGAGCGAACTGGCCATCCTCCAGGGCATGCAGTGGCTCGGCCTGGACTGGGACGAGGGCCCGCTGGTGGGCGGACCGCACGCGCCCTACTTCCAGATGCAGCGGCTCGCCACCTACCAGAAGCACGCGGAGGCGCTGATCGCCAAGGGCAAGGCGTACCGCTGCGACTGCACCAAGGAGGAGCTGGACCGGCTGCGCGAGCAGGCGGCGAAAGAGAAGCGCGGGTTCAAGTACCCGGGCACCTGCCGGGACAAGAACCTCCCCAAGGGGACGCCTGGGGCGGTGGTGCGCTTCCGCATGCCGGACGAGGGCGCGACCACGTTCAAGGACCTGGTGAAGGGCGAGATCACCGTGCCCCACAAGGACATGCAGGACGAGGTGATCCTCCGGGCCGACGGCGTGCCGCTCTACAACTTCGGCGCGGTGGTCGACGACATCGAGATGGGGATCACCATGGTGGCCCGCGGCGACGACCACGTGGTGAACACGCCCCGCCAGATCCTCATGTACCAGGCGCTGGACTACGCGGTGCCGGCGTTCGCGCACCTGCCGATGATCCTCGGCGCCGACAAGCAGCGGCTGTCCAAGCGCCACGGAGCGGTGAGCGTGCTGCAGTACCGGGACGACGGCTATTTGCCGGGCGCGCTGCTCAACTACCTGGCGCGCCTGGGGTGGTCGCACGGAGACCAGGAGATCTTCACGCTGCCGGAGCTGATCGAGAAGTTCGACTGGGCGCACGTGGGCGCCAACGCGGGCGTGTTCAATCCGCAGAAGCTCGAGTGGCTCAACCAGCAGTGGATCCAGAAGACGCCCGCTGACGAGCTGGCGAGGATCGTCGGCGTTCCACCGGAGTTCGCCGCCCTGATGCAGGGGCGGGCGCGGCACCTGAACGAGATCCGCGACGCCTGGCGCGCGTACATGGCGCCCGAGCTGCCGGCCTACGACGACAAGGCGGTGGCGAAGCACCTCACGCGCGAGACGCTCCCGCTTCTGGCGGAGGCGCGCGCGCTGATCGACCTTACTTTTGGCCAAGGGCCGCAGGCGATGGAGCAGGCCTTCCGCGGCCTCGCCGAGCAGAAGGGCGTGGGCCTCGGCAAGCTGGCCCAGCCGGTCCGCGTCGCGGTCACCGGGACCACGGTGAGTCCTCCGCTGTTCGAGACGGTCGCCCTGCTCGGCAAGGACCGGGCGCTGCGGCGCATCGACGCCGCGCTGGAGAAGGCCAGATGAGATCGATCCTGATCGCGCTGATCCTCGCCGCCGCGGCCCCGGCCATCGCCGCCACCGAGGGCTTCAAGGCCCGAGGATTCATCCTCCCGGACGGGGCGGTGAAGATCGACGACGATCGCTACCGCCTGCCCAGCCCCTGGGACGAGACGGTCCGGTTCTACCGGCGCGCCTACCCGCCCGCGAAGTTCCTCCGCCGGACCCTGCACAGCCAGACCGCGGTCCGGGCCATGCACATCGAGAACTCCGAGCGCGGCGAGTGGGAGGGCGTGAACCTGTACGAGGCGGGGCGCGGCGAGGTCCGGGTGTACATTCTCGCCCCCGCGCAGCCGGCTCCAACGGCGCCGCCGCCTGCCAAAGGGAAGCCCAAGTCGCCTTGACAAAGCGGGCGGCCTTCAGTACCAAGCGCGTCCCCGTTTTTGCAGTGGGGGATCGTCTAACGGCAGGACGTAAGACTCTGACTCTTACTATCCAGGTTCGAATCCTGGTCCCCCAACCATGTGATACTGATCCTGCGGAGTCAGAGCCGCGGGCGGCAAAGGAAAGGCGGCCCCATCGTCTAGCGGCCTAGGACGGAGGCCTCTCACGCCTCAAACATGGGTTCGAATCCCGTTGGGGTCACCAATTGGCCCGCCAGGGTGAGACTGGCGGGCCGTTTTCTTTGCATGGGAGCATGCGACCAGCAGTCGATTGCCCCCTCCCCCGCCGAGGCGCAGCATGGCCGCCCTCGAGGTGACCCACTGAGCGGGCGCGTTCAGGCCGCGCGCGCGGGGCGGTCGGTTCGGACCCAGGTCTGCCCCTGGGCCCCCCGGCTGTATCTCACGAAGCCGACCAGCAGCGCGGCGTTCATCTCCACGAAGTGCGCGGCGGCGTCGGCCACCGCGCGGACGTGGCGCGGCGTCATGCCGAGCAGGCTCAGCGTCGCCAGCGCGTACGTCCCGCACTGCGCGAGCAGCGTCAGCGTGTAGAACGTGTCCGAGCGGGTGAGGAAGACGTTGCAGACCAGCGCCGCCACCATGGCGTGTGGCACGAACCAGCGCAGCACCTTGTGCGACCAGAGGGCGAACGCGGTGAACCCGTGGCGCGGCGAGAGCAGGTCCCGGTACTGCGAGAGCGCCCGGAAGCAGCCCGCGGCGATGCGAACCCGGCGGCGGTATTCGCCGGCGTGATCCGGCGCCGCCTCCTCATGCCCCACGGCCTCGGGCTCGTAGCAGACCTTCGATCCCGCCGCGAGCACGCGCAGGGCGGCGACGAAGTCGTCCACCACCGTCCCGGCCGGCAGGGGTGGAAAGAGCTCCCTGCGCACGGCGTAGATGCCGCCGTTGGCGCCCATCACGCACCCGCGCCGGGATTCGTAGAGCTTGAGCAGGCTCTCCAGCTTCCAGTAAGCGCCCTCCGCCACCGGCGCGCCGGCCGGCGAGTGCAGCCGCAGGCGCCCGCAGACCAGGCCCACCTGGTCGTCGCGCAGCGGCTGGACCAGGCGGCGGATGGCGTCGCGCTCGAATTGCGTGTTGGCGTCGGTCATCACCAGCACCTCGCCCTTGGCGAGGGCGACCAGGCGGCTGAGCACCCCGGCCTTCCCGGACCGCTCCGCGCGGGACAGCTTCACGCCGCGGGCGGCATGGTGCTGCACGATCGCGTCGGTCTCGTCGGTCGAACCGTCGGACCCGACCAGGATCTCCAGCTTGTCGGCCGGGTAGTCCTGGGCGAGCAGATTCTCGATCCGCTGGCCGATGCACTGCTGCTCGTTGTAGGCGGCGATCAGGACCGACACGTGCGGCAGGCCGAGCTGGGCAGGCGGCCGGCGGCGCTCGTTGCCGCCCAGGTAGCCCCAGGCGCTGCGCGCCTGCGAGATCGCGTCCAGCGCCACGAGCAGGAGCGGGTAGATCACGTAGGTGTGCAGGATGCAACCCACGGCAATCCAGAACACGATGGCCAGCATGCGCGGCTGAGCAGCAATCGGCATGCCTCGGCCCCGCCACTCATCATGTCCCCTACTCGGTGGCCGACCGCTCGGACCCGCGGCCGGACCCGCAATGCGTGTCCCCCAACGATTGGATACCGTGCGCTCCGGATGGGAACCAAAGTTCCCAACCCGGCCCTCCGGCTACCCACGCCCTCAGGGCGTCAGCACGACCAGCATCCTGCGGGCCCGGTCGTGCCGGGGGTTGTCGCGGATCACTTTCAGGAGCAGCTCCCGGGCGCCCGATCTGTCCCCTCCGTCCATCGCGATCGCGGCCAGGTCGACGTCCGCCCGCAGCAGCTTCGGTTGCGCCTGGCGAGCGGCGGAGAGCGCCTGGACGGCGCGATCGCGCGCGCCCGACGCGGCCGCCGCCGCCGCCTTCACGTAGAGCACCCACGCGTCGTTGGGCGCGAGCCGCTCGGCCTGCTCCGCGCGCGCCCCCGCCGGCTCCGGCGATCCGGAGAGGGCGTCGGCCAGCGCCATGGCGCGGATCGCGGGCAAGGACTCCGCATCGTCGGCCATTGCCTGGCGCGCCGCCGCGGCGCCTTGCTGCAGCAGGCGGGAAGCCGCGCGGACCTCTTCCTCGCGCTGGCCGGGCGGGACCCGGCTGGCCAGGTCCTGGTGCGCGCTCGCCTGCAGCAGCAGCGCGAAGGCCCGCTCCGCTTCGGGCTCCGCCTGCCCCGGCGCTTCCCGCGCGGCGTCGGTGAACAGGCTGGTCGCCTCGCGCAGGCTCCTGGCGTCATCCAACAGCAGCTTCTCGCGCCCCTGGCGCACCTTCTCTTCCGTGCCTCCGGGCGAGGTGAGGGCGTAGAGCGCGACGCCGACGATCGCGGCGCCCAGGACACCCAGGGCGATCCGGGCGCGCGTCGGCGTCCGGCTCCAGGCTGCGCGGAGGGCGGACGGAGGAGCCGCCGCGGCCGGCTGCGCGTCCTCAGGCGTGGGCAGCGGAGCTGGAGCTGGCGCCGGCGGAAGCTGGACGACGTCCGGTGCCGCGGGGCTGGCGGTCGCTGCCGGCGTCGGGGCAGGCGCGTCGTCCGGAGACTCCGGCGCCGTGCCCGGCGCCGCCGGGGGGCGCGGCGGACCGGCGGCTTCGAACACCGCCAGGCACCGCCCGCACTGCACCTTGAAGCGCGTGCCGGCGGCCCCGATGCCATCCTGCAGCGAGAAGACGGCACGGCAGCGGCTGCACTCGATCAGCACGGGCTCAACTCTTGGCGGTATCGGCCTTGTCCAGCCCGAACGCGGTGTGCAGCGCGCGGACCGCCAGCTCTGCGTACTTCTCGTCGATCAAGCAGGAGATCTTGATCTCGGAGGTGCTGATCACCCGGATGTTCACGCCCTCGTCGGCCAGGACCTGGAACATCTTCGCCGCCACGCCGGCGTGGTTGCGCATGCCCACGCCGACGATGCTCACCTTGGCGATCCCCTCCTCGTGGTCCACCTTGCCGGCGCCGATCTGCTTGCCGATCTTCCGCACCAGATCGTTGGTCTTGTCGACGTCCAGGCGCCCGACGGTGAACGCCATGTCGGTGCGGCCGTCCTCCCTGGCCGGGGTCTGGACGATCACGTCGACCACGATGCCCTGCTCCGCCAGCGTCCCGAAGACCCTGGCTGCGATCCCCGGCTTGTCCGGCACCCCGCGGATCACGAAGCGCGACTCGTCGCGCGTAACCGCGATCCCGCTGACCAGCACCTCCTCCATCGCCTCGTCCTCCTCGCAGACCAAGGTGCCCGCATCCTCGGCGAACGACGACTTCACCCAGAGCGGCACCTTGTACTTCATGGCGAATTCCACGCTGCGGATCTGCAGCACCTTCGAGCCCAGCGATGCCAGCTCGAGCATCTCCTCGTAGGAGATGCGGTCGAGCTTGTGAGCGCGCTCGCAGATCCGCGGGTCGGTGGTGTAGACGCCGTCCACGTCGGTGTAGATCTCGCAGGACTCCGCCTCGAGCGCGGCCGCCAGCGCCACCGCGGTAGTGTCCGAGCCCCCGCGCCCCAAGGTGGTGATGTTGCCGTGCTCGTCGATGCCCTGGAAGCCGGCGACCACCGCGATCTCCTTCTGCTTCAGGCTCTCGCGCAGCTTGGCGTCGTCGATGCTGCGAATTCGGGCGTTGGCAAAGGCGGAGTCGGTGAGGATGCGGACCTGGTGGCCCAGGAAGCTGCGCGACTTTCCCTTCATCTCCTGGATGGCGAGCGCCAGGAGCCCCACCGTGACCTGCTCGCCGGTGGAGACGACCACGTCCTGCTCGCGCTGGCTCGGGCGCTTGGAGATGTCGGTGGTGAGCTTGAGCAGGCGATTGGTCTCGCCGGCCATGGCCGAAACCACCACGACCACGTCGTGGCCCTCCTTGCGGGCCTGGAGCGCCCGGCGCGCGACGTTCCGGATGCGATCTGCGTCCGCCACGGACGTGCCGCCGTACTTCTGGACGATGAGCATCGCGCGCACAATAGCGTGGACCGGGGCGCAATGGTGTAGAAGCGCGTCATGCGCATCGTCCTGTCCGGGGACCGGCTCACCCTGGAAGAGGTGGGCGCCGCCGCGCGCGCGGGGGCGCGGGTCGAGATCGCCCCGGGGGCCCGCCAGCGGGTCCGCGCCGCGCGGCAGCTCGTGGAACGGATCGCGGAGAGCGGCACACCCACCTACGGCATCAACACCGGGTTCGGGACGCTGGCTGAGGTGTCGATCCCCAAGGCCGACCTGCGCAAGCTGCAGCGCAACCTGATCCTCTCGCACGCGGCCGGGACCGGCGCACCGCTGCCGCTGCCCGAGGTGCGCGCGCTGATGCTGCTGCGCGCCAACGTGCTCGCCGGGGGCTACTCGGGCATCCGCGAGAGCACGCTGGAGCTTCTGGTGGAAATGCTCCATCGCGAAGTGATCCCGGTGGTGCCCGAGAAAGGATCGGTCGGGGCGAGCGGAGACCTGGCGCCCTTGGCGCATCTGGCGCTGGTGCTGATCGGAGAGGGAGAGGCCTTCCTGGATGGTCAGCGGGTGCCTGGGGGACAAGCGCTGGCGCGCGCGGGCCTGTCGCCCGTGGTCCTGGAGGCGAAGGAAGGGCTGGCGCTGGTCAACGGTACCCAGGCGATGCAAGCGGTGGGCGTGCTGGCGCTTCTGGAAGCGGAGCGGTGCGCGCGCGTGGCGGACCTCGCGGCGGCAATGACGGTGGAAGGGCTGATGGGCTCGCACAAGCCCTTCCTGGCGGCCATCCACCGGATCAGGGGCCACGAGGGGCAGGCGCGGGTTGCGGCCGATCTGCGCGCGCTGCTCGCGCACAGCGAGATCAACGCCTCGCACCAGGACGAGCACTGCGGGAAGGTGCAGGATCCCTACTCGCTGCGCTGCGCTCCCCAGGTCCACGGGGCGGCGCGCGATGCGCTGGCGTTCGTCCGGCGGACGCTGGAGGCGGAAGCGAACGCGGCCACGGACAATCCGCTGGTGTTCGCCGAGGCGGTCGAGGACATCCCGGCCGGCACGATCGTGAGCGGCGGGAACTTCCACGGGCAGCCCGTGTCCCAGGCGCTGGACCTGCTCGCGATCGCCTGCGCGCAGCTGCAGACGATCTCGGAGCGGCGGGTGGAGCAGCTGGTCAATCCGTCGCTCTCGGGTCTGCCGCCTTTCCTGGCCCGGAACAGCGGGCTCAATTCGGGGTTCATGATCGCCCAGGTGACCGCGGCGGCGCTGGCGGCGGAGACCAAGGTGCTGGCGCACCCGGCGTGCATCGACACCATCCCCTCGTCTGCGGGGCGGGAAGACCACGTCAGCATGGGGATGACGGCGGCGCTCAAGGCGCGCACCGCGGTGGAGAACGCGTGCAGCGGGCTGGCGATCGAGCTCCTGGTCGCGGCCCAGGCGCTCGATTTTCGCCGGCCGCTGCGGGCAGGAACCGGGGTGGCCGCGGCGCACGAGGCGATCCGGAAGAGGGTCTCGCACATGGACGAGGACCGGGAGCTGCACCGGGACATCGCGACGGTGCGGGAGATGCTCGCGGAGATCGAGACGGCGGCGCGGACGGCGGCAGGGCTGCCCGGATAGCCGCCGCTCTTGGGTCGGCGTGAGGCCCGGACCCTCAGGATCCCACAACGCACCACGCCAGGCGCAGACCCCTACGGCACCCAGACCCCTGGGTGCCGGCGCTCGCCCCTGCCGGGTCGGACCCGCCATGGCGCGTCGCAGTCCCAAATGCGACTGCACTCGCCCTGCTCTGCTACGCTCCGCCCTGCGCATGGACTCGATGGCCTCGCAGCAATTGCCCTCCCCGAAGCGATCCCCGACCGACGCCGAGCTCCAGGCCGCCCGCGAGCAGCTCGCTCACCTCGAGGCCGAGGCCCACGCGCTGGGACCGACGCCCGCGGCGGCGCAGGTGCACCACACGATGGGGCGGATCTTCGACGAACAGCTCGGCGATCCGAGGAGCGCGGCTACCTGTTACCAGAACGCGCACCTGCTCGATCCGCATTACCGGCCCACCCTCGAGGCCGCCCGGCGACTCTTCGCGAAGGCCGGCCGCTACGAGCAGGCGCTTGCGTTGCACAAGCGCGAGGAGGAGCTGCTCGATCACGCCGATCACCGGGCCGAGTCGCTGCGCGCGCAGGCGATGCTGCTGCAGGGATGGGGACGGAAGGCCGAGGCGCGGCGGCTGATCGACGAGGCGCTGGAGCTGGCGCCGGACCATCCGTCGCTGCTGAGTTTTCAAGTCAATGCCGCGGCGGAGGACCGGGACCGCGCGCTCACCGCCAGCCTGCTGGTGCGCGCTGCCGGCGCCGCGCGCGACCCGGTGTACAAGGCCCAGCTTCTGCGCCGTGCGGTGCTGCTCCTCGAAGCGCATGGGGCCGCCGGCGGGACTGCCGCGGTGGACGCCCGGCCCGGCGGCGCGCAGCTCGATGCGCTGCACGAGGAGGCCGTGCGCAAGCTGGCGCAGGCCGACGCGAACGACGCGATCGGGTTCTCGGCCACCCTGCTGCGGGCGCGCTCGCACAACGACTGGGAGGCGGTGCTTCGGCTCTGCCGCCAACGGGCCGAGCGGACCGCGAGCCCCGCGGACCGGGCGCTCGTGGCCGCGATCGCCGCGTATCGCCTGGGGCGGGTCTCCGAGGGACTGGCCGAGGTGACCGCCGCGCTCGAGGAGAACCGCCGCGACGGCGCGCTGCTCGCGCTGCGCAACGAGCTCGCCGAGCAGCAGAAGTCGGCCGACCTTCCGGAGATCCTCCGGCAGACGGCCGAGGGGTGCGTCGAGCCCAGCGAGCGCGCATTCTTGAAGTCCCGCGCCGCGGCGGCGGTATCCGACCCGCTGGAGAAGGAGCAGCTGCTCTCCGAGGCGCTCGCGGACAACCCGGGCGATGCGGCGGCGATCGCGCTGCACGCGCGGCTTTTGACGCAGCGCGATCCGCGGTCGGCCGCGGACCGGTTCGTGGCGCTCGGCGAGGTGCTGGAGTCCCCCGCCCCGGAGGAGGCCGCCGGGCACTACCTGGAGGCGGGCGTCTGGCACGAGCGCTCCGGGAACCTGCGCGAGGCCGCGGCGCTGGCCCGGAGGGCGTTAAACCTAATGCCCCGCCACGGCGCCGCTCTCCGCCTGCTGACGCGCACGCTGCCCTCGATCGGGGCCAGCTCCGAGCTGGCGGATCTGCTGGAGCAGGCGTCGACGCAGCTCCCCCGCGCGATCGGCGCCGAGCTGCTCGCGCGGGCCGCGGCGCTGGTGAGCGATGACGATCCCCAGCGCGGCATCAGCCTGGCCTGCCGGGCGGCGGAGATGGCGCGCGGCCTGGTCAGCCCGCGCTGGCTGGAGACCTGGTCCACGCTGGCCTTCCGCGCGAAGGACTTCGCGCAGCTCTCGCAGGCCCTGGAGGCGCGCGCGGACTCGACCTCGGGGTCGGATGCGGCCGATCTGCTGCTGGAGGCCAGCGAGCTGTCGCGGGCGGCCGGCAACGACGTGCGCTCGACGACGCTCCTGCGGAAGGCGCGGGGGGTGGATCCGGCCTCGGCGCCGGCGCGCAACGCCTTGCTGGCGCTGCCCGTGCTCCCCGTGCGCGAGCGGATCGAGCTGCTCCAGGAGGAAGCCCGCCAGACCGTTCCAGGACGGGCGGCCGCGCTGCAGGCGGAGCGGGCGGCCCTGCTCGAGGACGAGGGCCGGCCGGAGGAGGCGGTGCAGGCCTGCGCACAGGCGTTGGCGCTGGGCGGGATGGATCTCGCCGTGATCCGCCGGCTCACCCGACTCCAGCTGCGGCGCGGCGGTGCCGCCTCGGCCCTGGCGGCGCTGGTCCAGATCGCGGAGGCCGTCCCGGAGGGCAATGCGCGGGCGGAAGCCTACGGGCGCGCGGCCGAGGTGGCCGAGTGGCGCCAGGGCGATCCCCGGCACGCGATCGAGCTGTACCGATCCACCGTCCGCCAGAACCCCAATGCCGCCTTCGCCTGGGCCCAGCTCGGGAGGCTCCTCTCCTGGACGGAGCAGCCGGCGGAAGCGGCGGAGGCGTACGAGCGGCTGGCCGGGGCGGCGCAGTCGATGTCCGAGCGGAACGAGGCGCGGCGCTGGGCGGCCTCGTTGTACGCGCACCGGGCCGGACAGCCGGCGAAGGCGGCCGCGCTGCTTCGCGAGCTTCTGGCGGAAGCGCCGGGCGACCTGGAGGCGGCGGCGGAGCTGCTCGGGCTGCTGGCACAGGACTCCGGGGCCGCCGCGCGCAAGGAGCGCTCCGAGCTGCGCGGCCGGCTGGCGTCGCGCTGCCAGGACCCCCGCGTCGCGGCGCTGCTCCGCTCCGAGTCGGCCGAAGACCGCCTCGCCGCCGGCGAGCGCGACCAGGCGATCGCCGAGTACCGGCGGGTGCTGGCGCTCAATCCACAGGATCGGGTGGCCCTGGATCGGGTGGAGGACGCGCTGCGCGCCGGCCCGGAGAAGGCGCAGCTCGCCGAGCACCTCGCCTTCCGGTTCACCTTCGCCTCGCGCGACGTGCGCGCCGCCCTGGCGCTGGAGCAGGCCGAGATCTTCACCGGAGAGGGACGGATCGCGGAGGCGGCGGCGGCCTACCAGCAGGCCTTGGCGAGCGATCCGGAGTCGCTGCTCGCGTTGAAGGGCGCCCGGCACCTGGCGGAGGTGAAGGGCGCCAGGCAGGAGGTCGCGCAGCTTCTGGCGCGAGAGGCGTCGGTGGCCAGCAACGTCGGGGCCATGGTCGAGTCGGCGCTGCTCGCGGCCGACATGGGCGAGGCCCGCGAGGCGGTGGAGCGTCTAACCTCCGCGCTCGAGGCCGATCCGCTCAACCTGGACATCGAGGCGAAGCTGCGCGGGATCCTGGGCGATTCCCCCGGGCGGGATCTGGCCGCGATCTACGAGCGCATCGGGAACGGACATGCGGACGCCCGGGTCGGCGCGCTCGCCTGGGCGCGAGCGGCCCGGATCGAGCTGGACGAGCTGCACGACGCCCCCGCCGCGTTCTTCGCCGCGGGGCGTGCGCTCTCGCGGGACCCGCAGTGTGCCGAGGCGCTGGAGGCGCGCGCGGACGCGGGAGAGGCCGCGGGACGGGCGCGAGACGCGGCGGAGGCGCTGCAGAAGCGGCTGGAGCTCGGCCCCGGCGAGCCGGGCGCGGCCGCCTGGAAGCTGCGGCTCGGGAAGCTGCTGGCGGAGATCGGGGACTCCGAGCGGGCGGTGTCGCTGCTCGGACCCGCGCTGGAGGCGATCGAGCCCGCCGCGCTGCTCAACCTCGCCCCGGGTGCGCCCGCGCTGCCGAGCTTCCATGCCATCCGGCTCTACCGGCGTCTGCTGGAGGCGTTCCCGGCACCCTCGGAAGCGGGCCCGACCCGGTCGCAGCTCGCGGAATGGGCCGAGGCCCTGGGGCGCCGGATGTTGTCGGAGGGCCGCAAGGACGAGGCCCTGATGGCGTTCCGGAAGGCGCTCGAGCACGAGCCGGGCAACGTGGCCGCCTTGCGGCACGTCTCGGAGCTGGGTGAGCCGGCGGACAGGGTGCTGGCCCAGCGCGCGCTGTTCGAGCAGAGTCCCTCGCCCGAGCCACTGCGGGCGCTCGCCAGGCTGTTCGACGCGCAGGACCGGCCGGACGGGGCATTCTGCGCGGCCGCGGTGCTGGTGGGAGCGGGCCTGGCCAACGCGGCGGATACCGCCCTGCACGAGGTCACCGCAGGCCGGCCGCCCCCGGCGGAGCTGCCGCGCATCGCCGACGACGCCGCATTGCATGCGCCCGACGACGAAGGACCGGTCCGGGAGCTCCTCGCGTCGGCGGCTCCCGAGCTGGCCAAGGCCTTCCGCACCGACATGACCGGCCGCGGCGCAATGGTGAAGGGCGACAACCCGGTGCGGAGGGTGATCGCGGCCATCGCCCGCGCGTTGGGCATGGGCGAGCCGCCCATCTATCTGGCCCGATCCGAGCCAGGGATCGTCGCGCCCGTCGCGACGAACCCCCCGGGGGTTCTGGTCGGCGCCCAGGTCCCCAAGCGCTGGTCGGCCCGGCAGCAACGATTCCTGTATGCGCGGGCCCTGGCGCACATCCGCCGCGGCACGCATCCGCTGGCGAACACGCCCGCTGCGCGACTCGGGACCATCGTGGGGGAGCTGGTGCGGTTGACGGCGCCGCCTGAAGCGAATCGGGCGGCGCTGCCGCCAGCAGATCCCGCCGTGGCGGAGCGGTTGGCGCGCCAGCTCGACGCGGTCGCGCGGGAGCGGCTGGCGCCTCTGGCCGCACGCGTTCTGGCCGCGCCCCTGCCGGACTGGGACGCGCTCTCCCTCGGCATCCGGGAGAGCGCCGAGCGGGTGGCGCTGGCCATGTGTGGCGATCCGGCGGCCGCGATCTCCATCGTCTCGCTGGAGACGGAGGGCGGCCTGCGGACGCCCGAGGTCGGGCGGCTGGCGCGGTTTGCCGTCAGCGACGAGTACCTGGCGATCCGGGCTCGGTAGCACGGAATGGGGTCAAGCGCACCGAGACGAACAGGTCTGCGTCGACGTCAACGTCGACGTGGTCGTGAGCGTGGACGGCGACGGCGACGGCGACGTGGCCGTGGGCGGATCAGATCACCGACACAATCGCGTGAGCATCCCGACGATCCGTTCGAGGAGGTCGTCGCCGCGCTGCTTTGTCGTGGCATCGACAGCCTTCACCACGAACAACGCGTCCAGCACAGCCGCGCACTCCATCGCAGACCCGCGAGCGATGGCGTAGGGCTGAGCATGGGGATTCATGTAGCAGCCGCATCTGACATGCCGAGCAGTCGTCCACGGCCACGTCGCCGTCGCCGTC
>DASQAS010000149.1:0-1635 GCA_035635635.1 Myxococcales bacterium
TCATGGCCGGTTTCATGATCATCGGCATCAACCTGGTCGTGGACATCCTTTATGCTTTCATCGATCCGAGAATCCGGTTGGCGAGGTAGACGATGGCGACCATCCCGGCCGACACGCGGCTCGCGTCACGACGCACGGACACCGGCCGGCTCCGCGCGATCGTCAAGGCCGTGCGCCAGGCGCCGCTGGCCGCGGTGGTCATCCTTGGCGGTCTGATCCTGGTGGCGGCGCTCGCGGATCTCATCGCGCCGTACGACCCGACATTTCCGGTGAAGGGCGCAGAGATATTCGCGCCACCGTTCTGGATGGAAGGGGGCAGCCTGGCGACGCCGCTCGGCACCGACTTTCAGGGCCGGGACATCCTCAGCCGGTTGATCTTCGGCGCACGCGTGTCGCTGCTCGTCGGGCTCATGGGGACCCTGGTGGCGGGCACCATCGGGACCGCGATGGGGATCCTCTCGGGGTACGTGGGCGGCTGGGTGGACCAGATCATCATGCGCGTGACCGACGCCTGGCTCGCGCTGCCGGCGATCGTCTTCGCGATCTTCCTGGCCGCGATGCTCGGCCCCAGCATGTGGAACATCATCGTCATCCTGGGCCTGGTCTACTGGACGCGCTACGCGCGCGTCGTGCGAGGCGAGGTGCTGACCCTTCGGGAGCGCGACTTCGTGAAGCTCGCCGAGATCGCGGGCGCCAGCAAGTTTCGCGTGATCAAGAAGCACATTCTGCCCAACGTCATGAACACGGCGACGGTGCTGGCGAGTCTCACCGTGGGCGTCGTCATCATCGCGGAGGCCTCGCTGAGCTTTCTCGGAGTCGGCGTGCCGCCGCCGCAGCCGGCGTGGGGCCTCATGCTCTCGGAGGCGCGCCCCACCTTGATGGCGGGCCAGTGGTGGCTCACCGTGTTCCCGGGCGCGTGCATTCTCCTGATCGTCCTCGCGACGCAGCTCTTCGGCGACTGGCTGCGAGTCAGGCTCGATCCCCAGACGAGAAACCTCTAGGCTTGGAGGCCGTGGCGGGCGACGCGGTCCTTCAGGTCGTCGACCTCCAGACGCATTTCTTCACCTTCGGCGGCACGCGCGTCGTCAAGGCGGTGGACGGCGTCAGCTTCAGCCTCCGCGCGGGCGAGACCCTGGGGCTCGTCGGCGAATCGGGCAGCGGTAAGACGACCACCTGCCTCTCGATCGTCGGGCTCTTGCCGCGCGCCGCCCGGATCGTGGGCGGAAGCGTCATGTTCGAGGGCGAGGACCTGACGCGCAAGAGCCAGCGCGAGCTCAGACGGATCCGCGGCCGCCGGATCGCCGTGATCCTCCAGGATCCTATGGCCTCGCTGAACCCGCTCTTCACGATCTTTCGCCAGGTGGCCGAGCCTGCGTTCTTCCACCAGCAGCTGCGGGGTCGCCCTCTTCGCGAGCGCGTCCAGGGCTTGCTCCGCGCCGTCCGGATCCCGTCGCCCGAGTGGCGCATGCGCGAGTATCCGCATCAGATGAGCGGCGGTATGCGCCAGCGCATCGTCGGCGCCATCGCGCTGGCCGGCGGGCCGAGGCTCGTCATCGCCGACGAGCCCACCACGAACCTCGACGTGACGATCCAGGCCCAGTACCTCGACCTCCTGAAGGACATCCAGCAGGAGAC
>DASQAS010000150.1:0-36746 GCA_035635635.1 Myxococcales bacterium
CGAGATCATGAACTACATCGGCGCGCTGGCCATCGAGGGGAAGACGTTCAACTACCGGACCAACGAGCGGCTGCACAAGGCGCTGGAGCTGAAGCTGTTCGAGGACCAGAAGGACTCGATCAAGCTGAAGAACCTGGTCTCGTCGGTGGTGGACAAGGACACGCAGGAGAAGATCGACATCGTCAAGGACCGGATGATCAAGTCCTACGGGTACTGCGAGATCTGCAGCACCGACGTGTTGAACTTCGTGGCGTCGATCTTTGCCCGCGGGGATGCGAAGGACTGATCGACGCGGCGCAGATCCACGCTCGTCGCCGGAGAAGTGGCCGGTCTGGTCACTTTCCTCCGTTCGCCGTCCGGAATGAAGAGATCGCCGGGAATGTGGCCTCTCTGCCCGAAGGAGCCTGCTGCGGCGCATGAGCGATGCCAGGCTCATCACTGAAGCCGCGCGCGCGGCCGCGGATCGCTCACCCTTGCTGGCGCCCGGGCCCAAGGGACTGGATTCCGGGCCTGCGCGCGAGAACTGAGTCCGTCGCGCTAGGTCCCCCGCGACAAGAACGTCGACGCGCGAACAACTTTGATCAGTGTCATTTGGAGGCTACACTGCCCCTTGGAGGCCCCCCTTGCCGCTGAAGATCAAACAGGACCATTCCCGGTTCCGCGAGATCATCCGCGGGCGGATCAAGGAGAACCTCCGCAAGTACATCCAGAAGGGCGAGATGATCGGGAAGAAGGGGAAGGACCTGATCACCATCCCCGTCCCGTCCATCGACATTCCCCACTTCCGGTACGGCCACAAGGACCAGGGCGGCGTGGGCCAGGGCGACGGCCAGCCCGGCACCGTGCTCGCTCCTGGCGCCGTGGAGGGCGAGGGCAGGGGCAAGGCGGGGCAGGGCGAGGGGCAGCACTCGCTGGAAGTCGATCTCTCGCTCGACGAGCTGGCCGACATCCTCGGAGAGGAGCTGGCGCTCCCACGCATCCAGAGCAAGGGGAAGAAGAACCTCACCACCCCCAAGGTGAAGTACACCGGCGTGCACACCACCGGGCCAGAGTCCCTGCGGCACTTCAAGCGCACGTACAAGCAGGCGCTGAAGCGGAGCATCGCGTCGGGAACGTACAACCCGTTGATCCCCATCGTGGTGCCCACCCGCGAGGACAAGCGGTACCGGAGCTGGCGCCTCACCGAGCTGCCGCAGTCGAACGCGGTGGTGATCTACATGATGGACGTCTCCGGCTCGATGGGCGACGAGCAGAAGGAGATCGTCCGCATCGAGAGCTTCTGGATCGACACCTGGCTGCGCTCCAACTACAAGGGCCTGGAGACCCGGTACATCATCCACGACGCGGTGGCGCGGGAGGTCGACCGCGAGACATTCTTCCATACCCGCGAGTCGGGAGGCACGATGATCAGCTCGGCCTACAAGCTCTGCCGGGACATCATGGACGCCGAGTACGACACGGGCTCCTGGAACATCTACCCGTTCCACTTCTCCGACGGCGACAACTGGAGCGCGGACGACACGCGCACCTGCGTCGGCCTGCTCAAGGGAGAGATCCTGCCCAAGGTGAACCAGTTCGCGTACGGCCAGGTGGAGAGCCCCTACGGCAGCGGCCAGTTCATCAAGGACCTGCGCGAGGCCTTCGACGGGATGGAGAACGTGGCCCTCTCCGAGATCGCCAACAAGGACGCCATCTACACCTCCATCAAGGATTTCCTGGGGAAGGGCTCCTAGCGTGAACGAGAACAAGGACACGCGGCTTCCGCCCCACCTCAGTGACATCCAGCGGGAGATCGAGGGCTACGCGAAGAGCTTCGGCCTCGACTTCTACGAGACCATCTTCGAGGTCCTCGGGTACGACGAGATCAACATGGTGGCCGCCTACGGCGGCTTCCCCAACCGCTATCCGCACTGGCGGTTCGGGATGGAGTACGAGCAGCTCTCCAAGGGGTACGAGTACGGGCTCTCGAAGATCTACGAGATGGTGATCAACAACAAACCCTCGTACGCGTACCTGCTCGAGTCGAACATGGACGTGGACCAGAAGCTGGTGATGGCCCACGTCTACGGCCACGTCGACTTCTTCAAGAACAACTTCTCCTTCCAGCACACCAACCGCAAGATGATGGACGAGATGGCGAACCACGCCACTCGCCTGCGCCGGATCATCGACAAGGTGGGCATCGAGCCGGTGGAGACGTTCATCGACCGCTGCCTCTCGCTGGAGAACCTGATCAACCAGCACGCGCCGCACTTCCCTGCCAAGAGCCGCGAAGAAGTGCCCGAGCAGCCCATCGAGGTGCGCGGGTTCAAGACGAACCGCGAGTACATGTCGCAGTTCATCAACCCGCAGGAGTTCCTCGACGAGCAGCGCAAGAAGCTCGAGGACGAGCGCGCGCAGAAGAAGAAGTTTCCCGAGAAGCCGGAGCGGGATGTGCTGGCGTTCCTGATCGAGCACGCGCCGCTGGAGCGGTGGGAAGCGGACGTGCTGTCGGTGATTCGAGAGGAAGCTTATTATTTTGCTCCGCAAGGGCAAACCAAGATAATGAATGAAGGATGGGCATGTATTGGAAAAGACTCGCGACTTTTCACTTCGCGAGGACTTATTACAATGGGCGAATTGATTGCCGGCTTATCGGATGAAGTGTCCGACGGCGAGTCTCCGCGACACGTTTACGATCGCAATGTCATTCGGGACCATGAGACCGTCTCGATTCGCACCAGACGAGGACTGAGGCTGACCGGTTCCAACAATCATCGCATCGTCGCGGGCGATGGTTCGTGGATCCGACTCGATTCCCTTTCGATCGGCTCAAAGGTGCGCATTTCCGGAGGCACTGGGTTGTGGCCGAAATTGCGCGTGAAACTCGAATGGAGGCCGCCGAAGCGAATGACCCAGCGCGATCTCGCCGAACGAGCGGGCGTATCGCACAGCACGGTCTCACGAGCGCTCTCGGGCGGCATGATTCGCAAGAATGGCGAGCGCGTTGCTGCGGCGGTGGCGCTTGATCGCTCGGTTGAGAACGTTGCCGCCCAGGAGCAGTTGCCGTCGAAACGCGAGCAGATCGCGATCCCAGAGGAGCTGAATCCTGATCTTGGTGCCTTCCTCGGTTATCTCGTCGGTGATGGGCACATCAGCCGAGTCAAACACCATCTTGGCCTCACCACCGCAGACGTCGAGTGCATCGAAGACTTCACCGCGCTAGTCTTTGGGTTGTTTGGACTGCGGTGCGTCGTGAAATGGGACGACGGGCGGTACCGAGTCCTTGTTCATTCGGAGAATCTGTCCGATTTTATCGTCGATGCACTAGGTCTTACACAGGGTCCGAGTGCCAGGCAAAAGCAGGTTCCTGAAGCAGTCCTGCAGTCTCCGAAGGAAGTCGTCGCTCCATTCCTGCGCGCCTGCTTCGATTGCGACGGTTACGCCGGGAAGAGCGGAGTCATCCTCAGCACGTCCAGCGAGACGATGAGCGAGCAGGTGCAGTTGTTGCTTCTCAACTTTGGAATCCTGTCGCGGCGCCGCCCAGAGAAGGACGGTTGCTGGCACGTTCAGATCCTCGGTGCATCCGCTGAGAAGTTCCTCAACGAGATCGGTTTTGGGCTCTCCCGCAAGCAGCAGGCCCTCACCAACTACGTCCACCAGCGCCAGTGGTTCAAAGCAGAGAAGTGGGAAGACGAAATCGTCGAGATCACCCACGGCCGCGCCGACGTCTACGACATCTCCGTCGAGGAGACGCACCGCTACGCCGCCTGCGGGTTCATCAACCACAACTCGTACTGGCACTCGACGATCATGACCACCCGCGCCCTCAAGGACAGCGAGATCATCGACTACGCGGACCACCACTCCGGCACCATGGGAACGCGCCCCGGAGCCATCAACCCCTACAAGCTCGGAATCGAGCTCTGGCGCTATGTCGAGGAGCGCTGGAACAAGGGCCGCTTCGGCAAGGAGTACGACGAGTGCGACGACCTGCGCGCCCGCCGCGCGTGGGACAAGAAGCTCGGCCTGGGCCGGGGGAAGATTTTCGAGGTCCGCAAGCACTACAACGACGTCACCTTCATCGACGAGTTCCTCACCGCCGACTTCGCCGCCGAGCAGAAGCTCTTCGTGTACGGCTTCAACGAGAAGGCCAATCGCTGGGAGATCCTCGACCGCGAGTTCCAGAAGGTGAAGCGGAAGCTGCTGCAGCAGCTCACCAACTTCGGCCAGCCGATCATCGAGGTGATCGACGGCAACTTCGAGAACCGCGGCGAGCTCCTGCTCGCGCACCGTCACGACGGCGTGGATCTGCGCATCGACTACGCCAAGGACACGCTGGCCAATCTCCAGGCGATGTGGCGGAGGCCCGTGGCGATCGTGACCCGCGTCGATGGCAAGGGCGTCCTGATGCGCTACGACGGCCGCGACCACACAGACCGCAAGGTCGAGCTTTGACCGAGGAGGGCACCGGACCCGTCGTCGAGAAGGGGCTCCGGGGAGCGCTCGCACGCGCCTTCAACCTGATCGAAGACGCGGTGTACGTCGGCATGGGCGTGCTGCTGGCGTTCAGCGCCGTCGCGCTGCTCGTCTCGGGCGCGCGGGAGCTGTGGACCACCACCATGCGGGGGGCGGTGCTGGACGCGGTGATCGGACTTCTCGACCGCACCCTGCTGGTCCTCATGCTCGTCGAGCTGCTCTACACGGTGCGCGTCTCCTTCCGGCAGCACGCGCTCCTCCCCGAGCCGTTCCTGATCGTGGGCCTGATCGCGGCCATGCGCCGGATCCTGGTGGTCACCGCCGAGTTCTCGGTCAAGGGCGAGGCGCAGCAGGGCCGGTTCCGCGAGGGAATGATCGAGATCGCGCTGCTCACCGTCATGGTGGTCGCGCTGGTCGGCTCCCTCCTGATGCTCCGCAGCAAGGCTCGCACCAAGAACGAGCAGGTGGCCGCGGGCCGCTGAGCGTCAGTTGGTCGCGTCCACCGCCGCCTCGTCCCGGGCGGTCCCGCCGTGCGCAGGCTCGCGCTCCACCGGTGCCGGCCGGGTGACCACGGCGACGAAGAGCGCCACCGCCAGAGGGTCGAGCGCGGCCTCAGCGCCAGCGGAAGAAGCGCAGCGCGGCCGCGAAGCTCAGCGCCGCAGTCCCCGCCAGGAGCGCGCACTGCATCGCGACGGCGCGGACCCCGGCGCCGTCGATCATCACCGCCCGCAGCGCGTCGTTCAGGGCAGTGAGCGGCAGGATCCGCAGCAACGGCTGGATGGAGTCGGGAAACCGCGCGGTGGAGAAGAACACGCCCGAGGTCACGAACATCGGCAGCATCACCAGGTTGATCAGGCCGGTCACCGTCTGCGTGTTCGGCGCCCGTGACGCGACCAGGAGGCCAATTCCGGCGAACGCGAGCGCGCCGAGGAGCGAGATCCCGAGGAGCAAGAGCGCCGAGCCGGCCAGGCCGACCTTGAACACAATCCAGGCGAAGCCGATCAGCAGGGGAAGCTCCAGCAGCAGGAACAGTGCCCGCATCACCACAAAGGACCAGAGGAACTGCGCGCGCGACATCGGGGTGGCCATCAGCCGCTTGAGCAGCTTCTTCGTGCGCATGTCCACGATCACGTAGCCGATGCCCCACATCCCGGCCGACATGAGCTGCATGCCGATCAGGCCGGGAATGAGGAAATCGATGTACCGCGAGCCGGGCTCCACGACCGGCTTGTCCACGGTGGCGGGAGGCCCCGGCGGATGCAGCGCGGCGTCGGCGAGGGCGCGCGCCAGGCGGCTCTCGGGCCGCGCCGGATCGTAGAGGTACGAGATGGGCGGACCCGGCATCACCACCAGATCCGCCTTCCCGGTCCGCAGGGCCTCGCGCGCGCTCGCCTCGTCGAGCAGCCGCGGGCGCAGCTCGCGGTTTCCCTCCAAGGCCCTTTGGAGCTCCGGCGAGACGACCGCCACCAGGGCTGGCTCCGCCGGCCGGTTCCGGAAGGCGATGCCCAGCGCCACCGTGAGCATGAGCGGGAAGCCGAACGTCCAGAAGACGGCCCCGGGCTCCCGGAAGAACAGGCGCAGGCGCGCCGCCGTCAGCTCCCAGAGGGAGGAGGTGGCGGGGTCCGCGGCGCTGGACGGAGGGGCGTTCATTCGCGCAGGTGCCTTCCGGTGAGGTGGACGAAGACGTCCTCCAGGGTGGCGTGGTGCGTGGACAGCCGCGTCAGGCCCGAGGGCTCGGCGCGACCCAGGATGGCCGGGAGCGCGACGTGGAGCTGCTCGACCGTCAGCGCCAGCCCGTCGGCATTGCGGCGGGCGCCGCGCACTGACGGGAGCCCTGCCAGCTCGTCCGGCGCGAGCGGCCGCTCGGTGGCGAGCTCCACCACCTGCTGTCCTCCCAGCGAGGCGATCAGCTCCGCCGGCGTCCCCAGCGAGATCAGCTTTCCCTGGTCCACGATCGCGACGCGGTCGCAGAGGCGCTCCGCCTCGTCCATGTAGTGGGTGGTGAGCAGCACGGTGCGCCCCCGCGCCTTGAACCCCAGCACCACGTCCCAGAGCTGGCGGCGCGACTGCGGGTCGAGGCCCGTGGTGGGCTCGTCGAGGAACAGCAGCTCCGGGTCGCTCACCAGCGCGCAGGCCACCGCCAGCCGCTGCTTCTGTCCCCCGGAGAGGCGCTCAGTCCAGGCGCCCCGCTTGTCGCGCAGCTCGACCAGCTCGAGCACCTCGTCGACCGGCCGGCCGCGCCGGTAGAACGACCGGAACATGCGCAGGTTCTCCTCCACGGTCAGCTTGTCGGGCAGGTGCGTTTCCTGGAGCGAGACGCCGAGGCGTTGCCGCAGCTCCCGCTCGTCGCGCGCCCAGCGCATCCCCAGCACTTCCACGCTGCCGGCCGTCGGGTCGTTGAGGCCTTCCAGGATCTCCACCGTGGTGGTCTTGCCCGCTCCGTTCGGGCCCAGCAGCCCGAAGCACTCCCCCCGGCGGACCTCCAGGTCGAGGCCGTCCACCGCGGTGACGTCCGCGTACTTCTTCACCAGCTTCTCGACGCGCACCGCCGCGCTCACGCGCGCCTCGCAAGGGCGGCCGCCAGCGCGACCCAGATCGGGTCCACCAGGTACCGGAAGCGGTAGTTCTCTCCCACGTCGAACGTGTTTCCCACCATGGCCACCCAGCCGTTCACCTGCGCTTCGGGCGCGCGACTTCGATGCGCACGGCTTGGTCGCGAAGCGTCTTGCCGTTGGCGGCCACGTAGGCGTCTTTGGCATCCGCCCGGACCACCACGTACGCGTAGCGCGGCTTGACCTCGGCGGACACCACGGTCTCGCGCGGGCTGCCGGCGAGCTCGGCCAAGGACGACATCAGGGTCTCCGTCGTCCAGCCCTGCTCGGTCCCCTGCTCGACGTAGAGCTTGACGCGGTCCGGACCGCCCGCGTCCGCCGGCCTCGCCGACCTGGGCGCCGCCTCGAGCTTCGGCTTGCGGGGGTCGCGGTCGCGCTTGCGGCGCGCCTCCTTCTGCTCCTTCTGCACCTTCTCCACCTGGTGGCTCTCGAGCAGCTTCTCGCCCGCGGCGCGGATCTGCGCCTTCTCCATCCGGTGGTGGGTGAAGAAATAGCGCAGGGCGTAAGCCACCAGCACGCGCCCGTCGTCCCGCGCGATCAGGTCCTGCGCGAGCGGGAGGAAGGCCTCGAACGCCACGCCGCTCTGCATCACATCGCGCAGCTCCCGGATGTGCTTCTCGGTCCACAGGATCCTGGCCTCCTCCGGCGTGGGGAGCCTGCGGACCTCGAACTGGATCCCGTACTTCTTCTCCAGCGCGGAGAGCGTGTTCAGCTCCGCTCCGGAGACCAGGCTGATGGCGGTGCCCTTCTTCCCGATGCGGCCGGTGCGGCCCACCCTGTGCAGGTAGACGGCGGGGTCCTCGGGAAGCGAGTAGTTGAGCACGTGCGACAGGTCGCTGATGTCGATGCCCCGCGCGGCGATGTCGGTCGCGACCATGAAGCGCACCTCCCCGCGCTTCACCTTGGCCATCACCCGCTCCCGCTCCTTCTGCGGCAGGTCGCCGTTGAGCATCTCCGCGTCCAGGCCGTTGCGGTTGAGCACGTTGGCCACGAGCTCGGTGTCCGTGCGCAGGTTGCAGAAGATGATCGCGCTGTCCGGATCCTCGCGCTCGATCAGGTACAGGAGGTTGCGTGGCTTCGGATACTGGTCGACCAGGTGATAGAGCACGTTGTGGATGTGCTCGACCGTGTAGACGTCGCCGGAGAGGAGGATGGTCTCCGGGTTGCGCAGGTACTTCTGCGCCAGCTGCTCGATGTCCGGCGGCACCGTGGCCGAGAAGAGCAGGGTCTGCCGATCGTTCGGCAGGTGGTCCAGGATGCGCGTCACCTCCTCGTAGAAGCCGGCCGAGAGCATCTCGTCGGCTTCGTCGAGGACCGCGATGCGCGTGGACCCGAGCTTGAGGTTGCCGCGCCGGATGTGGTCGTAGACCCGGCCCGGCGTGCCCACGATGATCTCGGCGCCCTCGGTGAGCGCCTCGGTCTGTGCTCCCATGCCCGCGCCGCCGTAGATGGCGACGACGCGCAGGTCCTTGTGCTTGCCCAGCGCTTCGATCTCCTGCGAGACCTGCAGTGCCAGCTCGCGGGTGTTGCAGAGCACCAGCGCGGAAGCCTTGCGGGTGCCGGCGGGGATCCGCTCCAGCAGGGGAATGCCGAAGGCGGCCGTCTTCCCGGTGCCGGTCTTGCTGCGCACGATCAGGTCGCGGCCCTCCAGGATGGGGCCGAACACCGCCGCCTGCACCGGGGTCGGCGTCGTGTACGCCCGCTCGGCGATCCCCTTGCGCAGCTCTTCCGACAGCGGGAGATCCGCAAAGCTGGTAGTGGCGACGTAATCGCTCATGTTCCCTTGAAGACGAAAAAGTTAGCCTGTATAGCACCGCTCCGCCCGAGCCGGGAATACAGATGAGCCCGAAGCAGAAAGCGCGGAAGACCGCGAAGGCCCGCGCGCCGCGAAAGGCGCCAGCGCCGGCGGAGCCGCGCGCGCCCGAGCAGGCCGGGCCCCAGGAGGACGAGCGGCAGCAGGACGAGCGGCAGCAGGACGAGCCGCTCGAGCCCGAGGTGCTCGCCGCCGACGCCCGCGCTCTGGAGGCCCAGGAGCTCCGCGACGAAGGTCCTGCGGCCGCATCCAACCTCCCGGTGCCGGTCGGCCGCGATCTGACGCGCGCCGACGCCCTGCAGCGGTACATGGCGGAGGTCTCGCGGCATCCGCTGCTCTCGCGCGAGGAGGAGCACGACCTGGCGGTCCGGTTCCAGCAGACGCACGATCCCGAGATCGCGTACCGGCTGGTGACAGCGAACCTGCGGCTGGTGGTGAAGATCGCCCACGAGTACCGGCGCGCGGCGTTCAGCCTGCTCGACTTGATCCAGGAAGGGAACGTCGGCCTGATGCACGCCGTGCAGAAGTATGACCCCCTGCGGGGCGTGAAGTTGTCGTCCTACGCGGCGTGGTGGATTCGCGCGTACATCCTGCGCTACCTGATGGACAACTGGCGCATGGTGAAGCTCGGGACCACGCAGGCGCAGCGCAAGCTGTTCTTCAACCTCCGCAAGGAGCAGGAGCGGCTGCTCTCGCAGGGTTTCGAGGCGGCGCCGAAGCTCCTGGCGGAGCGGCTCGACGTTTCGGAGCAGGACGTCCGCGAGATGGACCAGCGGCTCGCCAATGACGAGTTTTCCATCGACGCCCCGGTCCTGGGCGGGCAGGACGAAGCGCGGCAGACGCACGGCGACCGGCTGGTGCAGTCCGGCGCCCCCATCGACGAGCAGCTCGCGGACGAGGAGCTGCGCCGGATCTTCAAGGAGAAGCTGGCGGAGTTCGGCAAGACGCTCACCGCGGAGAAGGACCGGTTCCTCTTCGAGAACCGGATCGCGCCGTCCGCCAACAAGGAGCCGATGACGCTGCAGCAGATCGGCGATCTCTGGGGAGTGACGCGCGAGCGGGCCCGGCAGCTCGAGGCGCGGCTGACCGACAGGCTCCGCGACTACATGCGGCAAGCGCTGCCGGACTTCGCGCAGCTCTCGGTCAATCCGAGGGAGGAATCGTGAGCGCGGACCGCGCCGCGGGGGCCAAGACCAGGCCCGTACCCGAAGCCAGCGCCGAGGCGCCTTCGCCGCCCCGGACGGCCAAGAGATCGCTCCGCCGCCACCCCTGGTTCGCGCCCCGAATCGCCGTGCCGGTCGCGCTGGTGATCCTGGTCGTCCAACTTCCGTTCCTCCACGCCGCGTTCCGCGGCGCCCCAGAGGTGGCGGCGGCAGTCCCGTACCAGGACAAGTTCGACCGGGCGACGCTGGGCGAGGCCTGGTGGTCGAACGGCGGGCACTGGCGCATCGTCGACGGGCAGCTCTATTCGCCGGGCGTCGGCAACAACCCGCTCTGGCTCAAGGCGCGGCTTCCGCCGGACGTGCGCGTGGAGTTCGACGTGCGCGGCGAAGGGGCCGACGGGGACATCAAGTGGGAGATGTACGGCGACGGTCGCAATCACTCCACCGGCTACCTCTTCCTCTTCGGCGCCTGGCGCAACCGCGAGTCGCGGATCTGCAAGCTCGACGAGCACGCGCTGACGCAGGACGAGGCGCGCGCCCAGCTCGCCGTCGTCGCGCGCCCCTACCCGCGCGAGATGAGCTTCGTCGAGGCGGTGGCGGCGCCGTTCAACCGCTGGAGCGCGCGCCGCGACCTCGAGCGGATGGAGAAGGGCGAATACTGGCAGCGCGACGTGCCGTTCGCGGTGAAGCGCACCGATCTCAAGGTCGAGCGGGGCCGCACCTACCACATGACGGTCATCAAGCAGGGCGGCCGGATCCGCTGGGACATCGACGGCCAGCTCGCGATGGAGATGACCGACCCCTCCCCGCTGTCCGGGAAGGGCAACGACCGGTTCGGCTTCTCGAGCTGGTCGAACGACACGTACTTCGACAATCTCAAGATTACGGCGCTGTGAAGGCGGCCGGGTCTCAGCCGCCCTGGCCTGGCTCGCCCTGGGGGTCTGGGTCGCCCTGCGCCGCGGCAGCCTGCTCGGCCAACGCCGCCTGCGCGACGCGCTCGTGCTCTTCCTGGCGCTCGGCGATCGCTTTCTTCAAATCCTCGTCGTCCATCTCGCGGGTCCGCCCTTCCAGGCGCGCGATCCTCGACCGCTCCCGGTACGTCGCGAGCGCGAGAAAGGGCACCGCCAGCACCACGGCCAGCCCCAACACCCACCAGACCTCGAGCAGCCAGTGCAGCGCGGCCCCGCGCCTGTGCGGCGCCCACCCGATCGCCAACCCGAGCGCGGCGAAGAACGCCGCGAACACCGGGGGCAACGTCACCTCCAGCCTCCGCTGGCGCGTGATGCCGATGAACAGGCCGATGCTGCCGGCGACCAGAGCCACCGGAACCCAGGCGTGCTTCAGCAGGGCGACCGCGGCTCCCGCAGCGGCCGCGAAGAGGCCCGCCATCAGCGCGGCTGTTCCCCAGGTCTCCGCGACGGCGCCGAGGACCAGCGCGACGGCGCCCGCCACGATGCCGACGCCTCCGGCCAGCCAGGGATGGCCGGCGCTCCGCAGGCCGAAGAACGCCGCAGCGAAGACTCCGGCTCCCAGCATCAGCGCATTGACCGGCCGCTGGCCTCTGGGGCCCAGGGCGACCGCGGCCACTGCCACCGCCAGGAGGACATACGCGACCCACCCGGGCGCCTGCAGCGCGGCGTCGAGAGCGACCTGCAGCGTCTCGTGCAGCTTCTGCGTGGTTACTTTCCGACTGTGCCGAAGTACATCAGCATCAGCCCGAGCAGGATCACGAAAGCCACCGCCGCGGCGATGGGCCCGTGATCGATGTCGGTGCGGTCGAGCAGATCGCCCGCTTCCATCTTCGACTGCGCGCTCGCGTCCTTGCTCTTGAGCACCCGCTTCGCCTCGCTCCGGGCGCCGTGGTAGTCGCCGGAGGCGAAGAGCTCCCGCGCCTTCGCCAGCTCCGGCGCCTGGGCGCCGTCGCCCACCCGCTTCGCGTCGGGCACGTACTCGCGTTTCGCCGGCTGCGTGAAAAGCGGCGGCGCGATGGGCTCGTCGTTCGCGGTGCCCGGCACGGTGGCGCGGGCCGCGGTGGTGGACTGGGTGTTCTGGGCCATGTGGGGTCGAGGCTACCCGAGGGTTCTCTTGCTCGCAAGGTGGGAATGCCGGGGGAAATTGCAGGTTTTTGAGTGACTCCGCGGAAATGCGGTTACCCTGTGGCAGCTCGATGCTCTCGCGCCGGACAATGCTCGGATTGGGGCTGGCACTTTTCGCGCGCCGCGCGCTCGCCTTCGGCGACGCGGCCCGGTTCCAGTTCGCGCAGGTGCGCCATGCCGGCCGGTGGGACCCGCGGCCGGACGGCCTCTCGCGGCTCGCCTGGGAGATCTCCAAGCGGACCAGCATCGAGACGTCGCCCGCCGTGAAGTCGATCGGGCTCGCCGATCCGGAGCTCTTCCGCTACCCGTTCGCGGTCCTCTCCTCCGACCTGGCCGTCCCCCCGCCCGCGGACAACGAGATCGCCGAGCTGCGCCGGTATCTCAGCTACGGCGGCTTCCTGCTGCTCGACGACTCCAGCGCGACCCGCGGCGGCGCGTTCGAGCAATCTGCCCGGCAGATCGTCGCGCGGATCGTCGCCGGCGCGCAGCTCGCGCGCGTCCCGCGGGACCACGTGCTCTACAAGTCGTTCTACCTGCTCGACGGGCCCTCGGGCCGCGTGGCGGCGACCCCCGATCTGGAAGGGCTCGAGCTGGCCGGGCGCCTCGCGGTCCTGTACTCGGGCAACGACCTGGTCGGCGCGCTCGCCCGGGACTCGCTGGGAACCTGGGAGTACGAGGTGACGCCCGGAGGCGAGCTGCAGCGGGAGAAGTCCATCCGCCTCGGCGTCAACGTGGCGATGTACGCCCTCTGCCTCGACTACAAGGAGGACCAGGTGCACATCCCCTTCATCATGAAGCGGCGGAGGATCTGAAGATTCCCGAGAGCGCTTACAACGCCTGGCGCATCACCTCGCTCTCGACGCTACCGCCCTGGGTCCTGGCACTCGCCATCACCGCGCTCTCGGCTGCGGTATGGCTCTCGTTCCGCGGTTTCCGCACCGAGCCCGCGGGCGCGCGCCGGATCGCGCTGCTGGCGTTCCGGCTGGCCGCGGCGCTGCTGGTGCTCGTGCTCCTGCTCGAACCGGGCATCGAGCTCCGCGCGGAGAGCCGGGTGCGCGCCCGCGTGGCGTTGCTGTTCGACACCAGCCGCTCGATGCGGTTCCCGGCGTCCGCCGGAGGCCCGTCGCGCGCCGAAGAGCTGCGCCGGTGGGCCGCGCAGCACCAGAACGATCTGGGCGTTCTCGCCAGCCGGTTCCAGGTGGACGTGTACGGATTCGACAAGGAGCTGCAGCCCGCCGAGACGGGCCGGCTGCCTGCGGATCCGCAGGGTCCATCGACGGACATCCTGGGCGCGCTCACTGCCGCGGCGTCGGGCGGCAGCGGTGGCCGCCCGCTGGCCGGACTCCTGGTGGCGAGCGACGGCGCGGACAATGCCGAGCTCTCGCAGGGCGTCTCCCAGTCCGCGGTTGCGGAACTGCACCGGCTCAACGCGCCGGTGTTCGTCCTCCCGATCGGCGCGCAGGCGCTGAAGGACCTCGCGGTGGAGAAGGTGGCGGTGGACGACTTCGCGTTCGTGCGCAACCAGGTGACCGTCGACGTGACGGTCACCGCGCGCGGTTTCGGCTCGACCGACGTGCCGGTGGTCCTGCGCCGCGAGGGGCAGGTGGTGGCGCAGAAGAGCGTCCACGTGGACGGCAGCCAGTCGCGCTACGAGGTGAAGCTGTCGTTCGTCCCGGACCGCACCGGCAAGTTCGCCTTCACCGTCAGCGTCCCGGTCTACGAAGGAGAGGCGATCGCGCAGAACAACACGCGCTCGTTCGTCCTCAAGGTGATCCGAGACCGCGTCCGCGTGCTCCTGGTGGTGGGCCGGCCCTCCTGGGACGTCCGGTTCCTCCGCCAGCTCCTGAAGAAGGATCCCAACGTCGACCTGATCAGCTTCTTCATCCTCCGCACCCCGGGCGACGATCCGCACAGCTCGCAGGACGAGCTGTCCCTGATCCCCTTCCCGACGCAGGAGATCTTCCAGGAGCAGCTCAAGACCTTCGACCTGGTGATCTTCCAGAACTTCAACCACCGCCCCTACCGCATGTCGCAGTACCTGGACGGCATCGCGTCCTACGTCCGGGACGGCGGAGCGTTCGCGATGATCGGGGGCGACCAGAGCTTCTCCGCCGGCGACTACGCCGGCACGCCGATCGAGGAGGTGCTGCCGGTCTCGCTGTTGCCCCCCGGCCCCACCGCGGCCGACGAGACGCCGGCCCAGATCCGGCTGACCGACGCGGGCCGGCGGCATCCGGTGACCGAGCTCGCCACCAGCGCCGCGCAGAACGAGACGGCTTGGTCTTCGCTGCCGCGGCTGCCCGGCCTGAACACCGCGGGTCCGCTGAAGGGAGGGGCGCAGACGCTGTTGCAGTCGGCCGAGGGCCGCCCGGTCCTGGTGGTCGGAGAGGCCGGGCGCGGCCGCGTGCTGGCGCTGCTCTCCGATTCGTCCTGGTTCTGGAGCTTCGTCGCCGCCGGCGCACAGCAAGGCCCGCGCGCGTACGAGACGTTCTGGCACTCCGCCATCCGCTGGCTGGTGCGCGACCCGGCCCTCACGCCGATGCGCCTCGCCGCCGAGCGCCCCTCGTTCGAGCCCGGCGGCGAGCCGCCCGGGCTCGACGTGCAGGTGCGCGGCAGCGACTACGGCGCGGCGGCCGGAGCGCAGATCTCGGTGGTGACATCGTCGGCAACCGATCCTGCGCCGCGCCCGAGCGGCGCCGCGATGGCCGGTCCGGACGGCAGCGCGCGCGTCGTGCTGCCGCCGCTGCCACCCGGGGCGTACAAGGCGGTCGCGACCGCGAAGCGCGGCGATGGCGCCCTGATCGGCGAGGCGGAGGACGCGTTCGTGGTGGCTCCCGCTTCCCGCGAGCTGATCGAAGCCGCGCCGCGCCCCGACATTCTGCAGGCCGTCGCCAACGCCACCAAGGGGCGCGCACTGGATCCGGGCGATGCTCTCGCGAATCTGCCCTGGCGCGACCCCGAGCGCATCGAAGTGGGCCAGCGCACCAGCAAGCCGCTCTGGGACAACTGGAGGGTGCTTGTGCTGCTCTGCCTGGTGGTCGGAGCGGAATGGACGCTTCGGCGCAGGTGGGGATACGCCTGACCGCAAGCGCGGTGGCTCTCTCGGGCCACGCGCTGGCGCTGGCGTTGAACAGGTGCCGAACCTCGGGCAGAAGGTCTCGATCGGCCGCGACGGCTCCCTGATGGTGCCGCGGCCCGAGCCCAGCGAGAACAAGTGCCAGTACGATCTGTATCCGCAGCTGCTGAAGTAGAGACGCCTACTTCTGCGTGACCTTCAGGCCGACCGGGCCGGGAGGCGGCTGTGGAGCCTGTGCCGGCTGGGAGCGCAGCTGCGCGATCCAGCTCTCGGGCAGCCCGCGCTCCTGCGCGCCCTCGATCAGATAGGCGAGCAGCCGGCCGCTGGCCGGACCCGGCTCGCCACGCTTCTCGGGACGCGCCACGAACGCCTTCGCCGGAACGTGCTTTCCTTCCACCTCGACCGACACGTCGATTTCCTGCGAGAGCCCGGTCGCGACCCCTTCCTTGCGCAGCACCGCCTCCTTCGCCGGCGGCGGGATCTCGAAGAGCGCGCCGTGCACTTCGCCCGTGTCGTCCTGGGCGAGGTTCGCCACGCGCCCGCCCCAGAATCGGCTCTCCACGTCGAAGACCAGCCGGTAGCCGCGCAGCACTGCCGGGGCGCCGCGCGCGAACAGCCGCGCGTCCACGCCGTGCTCAGCGGCCCATTCCCCGATGTGCCGCCTGGAGAGCGCGGAACCGTACGCGAAATAGCGGTACATGGCCGCTAGTCTACACCGCCTCTACTTCTGCTGCGCCGCTGCCTGCTCGGAAGGCGAGTCCAGGTCCGCCTCCAGCTGTTTGCGCTTCTTCTCCAGCGTGACGATGACGTCGTTCAGCGACTTCTTCTGCAGCAGCTTCGAGACCTGCTCGCGGTAGGTGTCCGCCAGCGACACGCCTTCGGTGATCACGTCCACGGCCCGCCAGCCCTTGGGACCCTTCACCATCACGTAATCGATGGCGGCCGTGTCCTCGCCGGAGTGCACCTTGGTGTGGACCAGCGTCGTGCCGTCGGGCCCCGACTCCTCCCCGAGGATCTCGACGCGGACCTTGCCCACGTCGCTGCCCTTGCCCTGGCGCATCTTCACCAGGTAGTTCGCCTCCATCGCTCCCTTCAAGGCGGCCGTGTAGCGGCTGCGGTCCTTGGGGGAGATCTCGTCCCACTTCTTGCCGAGGGTGGACTTCGCCAGCGCGTCGAAGTCGATCAGCTCGGCCACGTTCCTGCGCGCCTGCTCCCGGGCCTTGGTTCGCGCCGCTCCCTGGCTCTTGAACCAGGTGTCGAGCGAGGCGCGCACCTTCTCCTGCGTCTTCTGCACCGCCCCGCTGGCGGATCCGGGCTGGACGGCCGCGACGATCAGGGCGACGGCGATGGACGTCAAAGATGCCTCCCCGCGCTTTGGACGCGCCGGTTTCCCTCAACCTTCAATCTAGGGTGAGAGCTGCGCCCCTGCCGCCTTCTCTAGAGCCGCCCAGGCCACCTGGGCGTCGTAGAGGGCCTTCAGCCGCTCTCCGTCGGCGCGCGCATAGAGCAGGGTGCTCTCGAGGAACTCCCGCGCCTCGCCCAGGCCGGTATCGAAGGCGACGCCGGCCTGCGTCGCCAGCTGTTTCCCGATCTGCGTTTCCTTGCTGTACCGGTCCACCCGGACGCGCGCTTCCCCCAGGTCGCCGAGGGCTTGCTGGACGTCCAGGCGGACCAGCTGCTGCGCTCCCACCTGCATCGCCACCGCCTCATGCAGGTCCGCCTCGGCCTGGCGCAGCCGCGCGAGCTTCTGCGGGATGTCGAACGTGCCCTGCATCCCGATGGCGATGTAGCCGCTGGAGGCGTGGTACGGGTTGTTCACGAAGGGAGAGGGCGGGCTGTCCGCGTTGGTGGTGGTGGTGAACCCGAAGCCGCCCACCAGGCCGAAGTCCGGCCACAGCCGCGCCCGTGCCAGATCGACCTGCGCCTGCCTTCCGGAGACGGCCTCGACCGCCGCGCGGGCCTCGGGCCGCTGTTCCAGCGCCCGGCGCAGGATCTGATCCGCGTTCGGCGGGACCGGCACGTCAGGCAGCTCCTGCTGCGCGATCGGCAGGTCGTCGCCGGGCTGCACGCCGACCAGCAGCCGAAGCCCGGTGATCGTCAGGGCGCGGTTCTTCAGCGTGGTAGCCAGCGTGGCTTCGATCTCCTCCGCCAGGTAGTCGAGCTTGAGCGCATCCGCTTTGCTGATCTGATCGCTCTTCTCCGCGATCAGCTTCTGGGCCGTCTGCTGCGCGTCCTTGAGGCGGTCGCGGATCTTCTGCGCGGAGGCTTCGGCGTTGCGGGAGGTCTGATAGCCCCAGTAGGCGCGGGCCACGTCGAAGGCGGCCTGATCGCGCGCCCGCTGGAGCAGCGCGTCGGTCGCGCCCACCAGGTGACCCAAGGCCTTCTTGGCCGCGGTCAGCTTGCCGAACGTCCAGACGGGCAGGATGGCCTGCACCTCGATATGGCCGGTGACGCCCTGGGTCCCGTGGAACCAGCCCTCTCCGACGCTGCCCGGCGTGAGGTGGGTCGGATCCGTGGGATTCGAGTCGTTGTCGCCGCCGATCAGCCTCCGTTCGTTGACCGGCCCGGCGATGTACCCCGTGGTGGAGAAGTTCGGAAAGAACGCCCAGTGCGCCTCGTCGCGCTTGGCCAGCACGTTCTCGTACTGCGCCGCGGCCTGCATCGCGCGCGGGTCGTTCTTGCGGGCGCGCTCCTGCAAGTCGCGCAGCGTGAGCCCCTTCTGGGGCGCGGCCTGCGCGAGCACGAGCAGGAGCGCGAGCATCTACTCGTTCGTGTAATCCGAGCCGAGGTAGTTGATCAACTCTTCGCCCACCAGGTAGCGGAGGTTGTTCTCCAGCCTTACCTTTTGGACGAACAGGTCGTGCTCGGGGTACACGCTGGCCGCGTGCTGCGGGCTCTTGAAGTAGAAGCTCAGCCACTCCTGGATGCCCTTCATCCCGGAGCGGGCGGCCAGGTCCCCGAACAGCGCCAGGTCCAGCACGATGGGCGCCGCCAGGATCGAATCCCGGCAAAGGAAATTGACCTTGATCTGCATCGGGTAGCCCATCCACCCGACGATGTCGATGTTGTCCCAGCCCTCTTTGTTGTCGCCGCGGGGCTTGTAGTAGTGGATCGACACCTTGTGCTGCAGGTCCTTGTAGAGGTCCGGGTACTTCTCCGGCTCGAGGATCTGCTCCAGCACCGAGAGCTTCGAGACCTCCTTGGTCTTGAAGTTCGCCGGATCGTCCAGCACCTCGCCGTCGCGGTTGCCGAGGATGTTGGTGGAGAACCAGCCCTCCATGCCCAGCATGCGCGCCTTCAGCCCGGGGGCGATGATGGTCTTCATCAGCGTCTGGCCGGTCTTGAAGTCCTTGCCGGCGATGGGCACGCCGCGCTTCTCCGCCAGCTCGACCAGGGCGGGGAAGTCGCAGGACATGTTGGGGGCGCCGTTCAGGAACGGCACGCCGCTCATGATCGCGGCATAGGCGTAGATCTGCGAGGGATAGATGTTCGGGTGATCCGCGTCCAGCGCCTTCTCGAAGGCGGCGATGCTCTGATGCTCGGGCCCGGCCTCCTGGTACGCCTCGGTGGACGCGCACCAGACCATCACGGCGCGCGAGCACTTGTTCTTGTCCATGAAGCCGCGGATGTCCTGCATCAGCTGCTTCACCAACTCGCGCTTGGTGCCCTTCTTCACGTTCGCGCCTTCCAGGCGCTTCACCACGCTCTTGTCGAACACGGCGGGCATCGGCCGGATCTGCGAGAGCGCCGGCTGCAGCTGCGCGAGGTGCTCGGGCGAAAGCACCTTCGCCTTGGCGGCGGCGGTGTAGGCGTCGTCCGGGATGGGGTCCCAGCCTCCGAACACCAGATCGCCAAGGCCGGCCAGCGGCACCAGGTCCTTGATCATCGCCCAGCGCTTCTCGCTGCGCTTGCCCAGCCGGATGTTCGCCATCTGCGTCAGCGAACCGATCGGCTTCCCCAGGCCCGCCTTGACCGCTTCCACCCCGGCGATGAAGGTCGTAGCCACGGCGCCCATGCCGGGAAGAAGGACCGCGAGCTTCCCGTCGGCAGGGGAGACCTTCGACTTGAACTGATCCATCCGGACTCTCTCTCTCTCGGCGACGACGCGTCGCGGCGCGGCGGACCATAAAGATACGTCGCGAGGGTGTAAAGCATTTTTCAGGCCCACCTGACCAGCGGACCACATCCGGGGGGCAGGACCAGTGCAACGGGACCGCGGCCACGGCATCATGCGTCCATGGCAAAGAAACGGCTGCCGCCGATCGAGGTGGGGTACCAGGCTTTCGCGAAGGGATCCGAGGAGGAGTTCGGGGCGGTCCGGCAGGTCCGCCCGCAGGACCTGGTCATCTATATCGAGGACGCCGGGGACACCGTGATCCCGCTGACTTCCGTGGTCGACGTGATCGAGGGCAAGGTCATCGTCGACATCCAGAAGCTCGACGAGAACGTCCGGCGCGCCATCGCCAACGCGCACCGGGACGAGGATTTTCCGTAACCCGGGTACTGCTCAGAAGTCGCCGCAAGAGCCGCACCTTCGGTGCGGCAGCGGCGAGCAGCTTCTATACAGATTGGGCGATCGCCTTCCCCATCTCCTCGGTGCTGGCCTTCCCGCCCATGTCGCGCGTCTTCGGCCCCTCGCGGACGACGATCTCGATCGCCCGCACCACCGCGTCCGCGGCCTGCTGGTGGCCGAGATGCTCGAGCATCATCGCTCCCGACCAGATCTGACCCACCGGGTTCGCGATCCCCTGGCCCGCGATGTCGGGCGCCGAGCCGTGCACCGGCTCGAACATCGACGGGTACTCGCGCTCGGGGTTCAGGTTGGCGGACGGCGCGATGCCGATGGTCCCGGTCACGCCGGGGCCGAGGTCGGAGAGGATGTCGCCGAACAGGTTCGAGCCCACCACCACGTCGAACCGGTCCGGCCGCTGCACGAAGTGGGCGCAGAGGATGTCGATGTGAAACTGGTCCACGCGCACGTCGGGGTAGTGGGCGGACATCGCCTTCACCCGCTCGTCCCAGAACGGCATGGTGATGGCGATCCCGTTCGACTTGGTGGCCGAGGTGAGGTGCTTCTTCGGCCGCGATCGCGCCAGCTCGAACGCGTAGCGGAGGATGCGGTCCACGCCCTTGCGGGTGAACACGCTCTCCTGGATCACGGTCTCGTTCTCGGTGCCTTCGAAGGCGCGCCCGCCGATCGCCGAGTACTCGCCCTCGTTGTTTTCCCGCACCACCCAGAAGTCGATGTCCCCGGGCTTGCGATCGCGCAGCGGCGAAGGGACCCCTTCCATCAGCCGGACCGGCCGGACGTTCGCGTACTGCTGGAACTCGCGCCGGATCGGAATCAGGAGACCCCAGAGCGAGACGTGGTCGGGCACGCCCGGAAAGCCCACCGCCCCCAGGAAGATCGCGTCGTGCCGGCGGATCTGCGCGAGGCCGTCCTCCGGCATCATGCGGCCGTTGTTCTTGTAGTACTCGCAGCTCCAGGGAAACCGGTCCCACTGGAACTCGACGCCGAACTTGCGGCCGGCGGCCTCCAGCACGCGGATGCCCTCCGGAACCACCTCGTTGCCGATGCCGTCGCCCGGGATCACCGCGATTCGATGCTTTTTCATCGGAGCGCTCCGTTCGCGCGCGGGCTCAGGCGTGCGGCTGCGTCACCACCACCAGCGTGCCCGCCGACACTCCATACTTCTCGAGCGCGCCAATCTCCGCGATCACCTGCCGGCCCGTGCGCCGTCCCTTCAGCAGCTCGCGGTATGCGGAGAGGACGCGCCCGGTCTCCTCGGCGCTCTCGCGCACCAGTTCAACCCGGAAGCGTCGGACGCCCGCCTCCAGCAGCCTGGGCAGGCAGGAGGCGGCGCTCTGGGCGCGGGCGTTGAACACCGTGTTGCGGCAGCCCACGTCCACGATCACCGGGTGATCCATCCCCAGGTTGTCGCGCAGCTCGATCAGGTGCCGCTCGCAGGGCCGGCCGCAGTCGCGGAAGTCGTGGCCGTTGGAGAGAAGGTGCGAGTAGACGCAGTGCTCGTTGTGGAAGAGCGGCAGGTGCTGGTGCAGCGTGACCTCGAGCCGCCCCGCCGGCACGCCGGCCGCCAGATCCAGAAGCTGCGCGAGATCGAGATCGTACGCCGGCGTCAGCGTCGCAAGGCCCAGGTCGAGGAGCGTCCGCGCGGTGAGCGCGTTGGTGGCGTTCAAGGAGAAATCGCCGTGCACGCTCTCGGCATGCGGGTTCCGGCGGAAATGCTCCACCGCACCCAGATGCCGCGCGAGGATGCCGTCCGGCCGCAGCCGCTCGAATCGGCGGTCGTAGCCCTCCTCGCCGGGCTTCTGCACCCTGGGCGTCGCCACGATCGCGCGCGCTCCGGCGGCTTTCACCATCTCCACCGCCCGCCCCAGGCCGACCAGCTCCATGAAGTCGAGCTGCAGCTCGTCGAAGCCGAGACGGAGCGCTGCGTCCACCTGCTCCAGCGTGCGCAACAGCGGGATCAGCTTCGCCTCCGCCGGCGCCGGACCGGCCGCCACCGGCGCGACCACCGCGTCCGCCAAGAGCCCGGTGCGCACGTGCCGCTCGGGCGCCGGCGGCCGGAGGCGGAGCAGCGCCTCGGTGAGGGCGCGTCGCATCCGCTTCAGCTCGGACGGGGGCAGGGCCAGCGCGCCCTCCAACTCGAGCTGGAGCCGGCGCACCTCCAGCGGCGTCTCGCCGAACGCGCAGAGCTTCTCGCGCAGGAGCGACTCGTGCAGCGGCGTCCCGCGCGCGCCCTGCAGCGGCATCGCGCTCTCGGCCGACGCGGTCCGGCCCAGGTCGTCGCGCGCCTCCACGCGAAGCGGAACGCCCACGGCGCCGCGCACGCGCAGGGTGACGCCGACCTTCCGGTCCTGCGCGGCGATCCGCTTCATCTGGCGCGTCACCTCGGCGTCCTTCGCCTTCCAGACCACGTCGCCGGCCCTGACCAGGCGCAGATCGAGCGTGCCCTGATCGGGGCCGCCGAAGACGAGCTTGAGCAGCCCGGGCTCCAGGACGTCGCAGGCGTGCAGCCCTCCGCGCGGCTCGTCGTCCTCGGGCTTGCCCTGATCGAAGAGGATGCGGTCGCCGGCTTTCAGCTCCGGGGCGTCCGGCTCGGCCCGGACCAGCACGTGCCGAGCGCGGGCGTGGACCTCCTCGACGCGGCCGACCAGGACGCCGCGATGGCCGGGATAGAGCCCGTGCACCAGCCCCTGGTGATCCGATCCCTTCAGGAAGCCGTGCGTGAACCCGCGCGAGAAGCTGTAGCGCAGCTCCTCCTCGTCGCGCGCGGTGAGCGGGGAAGGGCGCTGCTCCATCGCCGCGTCCAGCGCCCGCCGGTACTTGTCCACCACGTTGGCGACGTATTCGGGCCCCTTCATCCGGCCCTCGATCTTGAAGCAGGAGACGCCGGCGGCGAGCAGCTCGGGCAAGAGGTCGTGTGCGGCCAGATCGCGCGGCGAGAGGAGATACTTGAGCTGCTGGTCGCCGCGGGCCGTCTCGGCCGCGCGGTCGACGATCAGATCGTAGGGCATGCGGCAGCTCTGCGCGCACTGGCCGCGGTTCGCGCTGCGGTGCTGGAGCGCCTCGCTGGTCAGGCACTGTCCGCTCCAGCTCACGCAGAGCGCGCCGTGCACGAAGCACTCGAGCTCGAGATCCGTCTGCGCGGCCATCGCGCGGATCTCCTCGATGGAGAGCTCGCGCGGGAGGACCACGCGCGTGACGCCCAGCGAACGCGCCACCGCGGCCGCCTCGGCCGACGAGATGGTCATCTGGGTGGACGCGTGCAGCGGCAACTCCGGGCAGATCTGGCGGGCCAGCCGGGCGATTCCCAGGTCCTGCACGAGGATCGCGTCGGCGCCCGCGCGGGCGATGGCAGCCAGCGCCTGCTCCGCGACCGGCAGCTCGCGATCGAACACCAGCGTGTTGAAGGTGACGAATCCCTGGACGCCTTTCTCGTGCAGGAAGTCGAAGATCCGCGGCAGATCCGCCGCCTCGAAGTTGTCCGCGCGGGCCCGTGCGTTGAAGCCGCCGCGCAGGCCGAAGTAGACCGCGTCCGCCCCGGCGGCCACCGCGGCCTTCAGGCTCTCCTCGTCGCCGGCGGGCGCGAGCAACTCCGGCTTTTCCAGCACCTTTGCCATGCGACAGCGGGGGGCGTTTGTAACGGCCGGAGTGTCACGGATCCGGCCAAACATCAAGCCGCCGGGCGGGCTTGGCGGCCGGCGGCCGCTTGCAGGCACGCTTCTTGCGAAGGGTGGGAATTCACCTACCGGCACGCGATTGGCCGAGTGGTTAATCTGATTGTACAGTCGAAAACGAAGCAGGGGACGGGTGGCAAAATGGCGGATGTCGAGAACGAAAACGAGGAAACACTGACCTGCGGCGTCTGTCGCAAAGTCGGACAGTTCACCGCCCCGGTGTCGGTGATCCTGGTGTTCGCCCCCGGCATGGCCAAGCCGTACCCGCTCATCCCCGCCGAGGACTACCGCGTCTGCGGCGCCTGTGACGCGATCTTCACGCTGGTCAATCGCGCGGTCGAAGCGCACCCGACCACGCGCTCCGCCGGACCCTGGACGCGCGCCATCGTCGTGTTCAGCGACGGACACGGCGTGGACGTGAAGGCGAAGCGGCAGGGGCAGCAGGTCGCGCTGGCGTAAACGCTCAAACCCTGCGCAACTCCGCCCGCGGCAGCAGATACTCCAGCCACAGCGCCGACAGCTTCTCGTGCAGCGAGTTCCCGCGCAGCCGCATGCGCAGGTTCTCCCAGTCCATCACGTCCATCGGCTGATCCTGATCGAAGCAGGAGAACACGAAGCTCTCCTTGCCCGTGAGCGGGTCGCGGTGCTTGCACAGGCACTGCGCGCAGATCTCCTTCATCATGCACTGCATCGGCGAGTTGATCGACGCGATGCCGACGTGATCCGCGGGCAACAGCGGCCTGAGCTCGTTGTGCCGCGCCCGCGCCACGGCGGCCATCATCCGGTCCGAGCCGATGGCGATGATCCTCCGGACGTTGCTGAAGGGGATGGGCGGCCCGCCCAGGCTCCCGGTCGCGTAGGCCACCATCGCCTCCACCATGTTTCCCGAGACCGCGCGGTCCTGCGGCCGCCGCGGGGTCGGGGGCTTGCTCCCCTTGTCCACCGACCAGACCACCACGTCGGTGGACTCCTCGATCTCGTCGCGCTTGAAGACGTCCTGCGCGTGGCGGTAGCCCGCGAAGTACACCACGCGGCAGCCGTTGGCGCGCAGGGCGCGCGAGATGCTGAACAGCACCGCGTTGCCGAGACCGCCTCCGCACAGCACCACGTCCTCTCCCTTGGGAATGGTCGAGGGGGCCCCGGTCGGGCCCATCACCACCACCGGCTGCCCGGGCTGGAGCGCCGACACCAGCCGCGACGAGGCGCCCATCTCCAATACGATCAGCGACAGGAGGCCGCGCTCGCGGTCCACCCAGGCGCCGGTCAGCGCCAGCCCCTCCATCTGCAGGCGCGTCCCCTCCACCTCCGGCGCCAGCGTCTCGAAGTCCTGCAGCCGGTAGAACTGGCCGGGCTGGAACCCGCGGGCCGCGGCCGGCGCGCGGACCACCGCCTCGATGATGGTGGGCGTGAGCCGCTTCACCTCGTGCACCCGGGCGATCAGCTCGTCGTCGAGCCGCGCGGTCAGGTCCGTCCAGACCGGCTGGGCGCTGCCGTCGGCCGCGGCCAGCTCCCGCGCGAAGAGCTCCGCGATCCGCGGGTATCCCTCCTTCGCCGACGCCATCGCCTTGACCACGCTGCCCGCGTAGACGGGGTGGTTGTCGCCGAAGAAGCTGACATGCCGCCCGTTCCTCGAATAGCTGGTGAAGAACCCTGGCGTGCCGCTCAGATCGCCGATCACCTCGGCGGGCACCAGCTTTCCGTCTACCAGCCGATGGCAGCGGAACGAGGCGTGCTCCGGATCGATTTCGAAGTGCCCCGGCGCCTCCTTCTCCACGGTGGTGTTCGGGCTGGTCCCGGCCGCCACGCAGAGCGTGCGCGCGCGCAGCGTGACCTCGCCGCCGCCGCGGCTGGAGAACTTCACGGCCTGCACGGCGCCGTGGCCGTCGGGCACGGCCTCGACCGGGGACAATCCCTCGGCGAAGTAGATCCCTTCCTCCAGCGCCTTGATCACTTCCTCGTGGTTCAGGCGATACGCCGGAGAGTCGTTCAGCGACTTGCGGTACGCGATGGTGACGCCGCCCCACGCCTTGACCAGCCGCGAGAAGTCCGGCGCCTCGCCGGTGCCCGCCACGCGCTCGCGCTCAGCGCGAACGGCGCGCCCGTGCTCGAGCGCCTCGGCGTACAGGTGCCGCTCCTCGGGATCGAGGATGGAGAAGACCATCTCCTCGCCGCCCGACTCGCAGAGCCTCTCGTGCCGCTCGAGCAGCTTCTCGACCTGGATGGGATAGTAGGCGGCCAGCTCCGTCGCGGCATCGATGGCCGTCAGCCCGCCGCCGATCACCACCGCGGGCAGCGCGACTTGCAGGTTGGCCAGCGAGCCCTTCTTGAACGCGCCGGTGAGCTGCAGCGCCATCAGGAAGTCGCTCGCCTTCCGCACGCCCCGGATCAGGTTGTTCTTCAGGCCGATGATGGTGGGCCGTCCCGCTCCCGCCGCCAGGGCCAGGTGGTGGAAGCCGTACCGATCGAACGCGTCCTCCGCCGTGACGGTCCCGCCGAAGCGCGTTCCGCCGTAGAGGCGGAAGTGGGTCCTGCGCGCGAGGTTCAGGTGCAGCACGTCCAGGAAGGTCTTGTCCCAACGGACCGTGATCCCGTACTCGGAGACCCCTCCGAATCCCGAGGTCACGCGCTCGTCCAGAACGCTCCCGAACGCGTGCTCCAGCCGCTCCAGGGGACGGGCCAGGAGGTGCTCGGGGATCGGCTCGATCTTGAGCCCGTCGATCCCGACCACCCCGAATCCCTCGTTGAGCAGGTGATGTGCGAGCGTGTAGCCGGCGGGACCCATCCCCACCACCAGCGCGTTGATCCCCGCGTACGGCCGGGGATGCTGCCGCTGGAAGCGCAGCGGGTTCCAGCGCGTGAGCAGGCTCCAGATCTCGAAACCCCAGCGCATGCGCAGGACGTCGCTGAGGACGCGCGTCTCGATCTGCGGGATGTTGACCGGATCCTGCTTCTGGTAGACGCAGGCCTTCATGCAGTCGTTGCAGATCCGGTGGCCGGTTCCCGGCGCCATCGGGTTGTCGATGCAGACCAGGGCCAGCGCGCTCAGCGCGTCGCCTTCCCGCGCCGCGGTGTGCATCTCGGAGATGCGCTCTTCCAGGGGACAGCCGGTGAGCGGGATCCCGAGCGGGTTCTTCTTGTAGCGGGGCGAGTCCTTCTCCGGAAAGCCCTTCGCGCAGGAGTCCTTCTCGCGCTCGTGGCAGTAGATGCAGTAGTCGATCTCGCTGCGCACCTCGCGCGGGCCCATCCGCGGGTCGGTGAGCTGGAACCCGTCGCGGCGGCGCTGGTGCTCCTCGTGGCCCGCGAGGAGTCCGGGGTTCTTCGGATCGGGCCGCTTGAGGGGAACCAGCTGCTGGAAGTCGAGCGCGTGCGGCAGCCGCAACAGCGCCCAGGCGGGACGTTCCGGCTGCAGCGAGAGGGCGAACAGCCATCGATCGAAGAGGTCGAGCAGCTTGCTCGCCGCCGCCACGTCCTCTCCCGCGTAGTCCTCGTTCGGGAGCCCGGCATCCGCCAGCCCGCGGAAGAGCGCGTCGCAGAGGTCGCGCCAGGCGAAGGACTCCTGCGACGCCGGCTGCGCCTTCTCGGCGCCGAGCAGCGTGTCGATCACCAGGGCGAGCAGCAGCTCGGCGTCGCCCCGCGCCGTGGAGGCTCGGGGGTCCCGGCGGGCCGCCGCATCGAGCAGCGGGCGGACCTGCGCGTCGAGAGCGGGGAAGTCCGAGGAGTGCGGCCGGTCCTTGGCGCCCTTCTTGAACACGCGCCGCTGCACGAACTCCCGCTTCACGCGGAAGATGGGGGCGTCGCGTCCCGCGGCATCGCGCAGCTTGCCCAGCTCCTTCTCGACGCCGAACAGCTTCGCCAGGAAGCGGGAGAGGTGGGCGCCGACCTCGAGCAGGAGCTCGCTCTCGGCCGGGCCTTGCAGCCGGGCCGAGCCGGCGCGGTGCGCGTCGTATCTCGCGAACAGCGCCGGCTCGGCGGCAGCCAGCGAAGCGTCGAAGGCGCGCGTCAGGTCGGCCAGTCGCGCCGCATGGTGGAGGTCGGGAAAGCGGAAGCCCGGGATCCCGAGGTGCAGGTCCGCGGAGGGGGGATGGGAGAGCAGGGCAGGATCCATCGTGGGGTGGATCCATCTTAAGAGGCCGGTGCCGCTTGCGTATCGGCAAATCCGCTGCCTTTATCTATGTAGGTGCGGATCGCAGCGGGTGGCAGCGGCGATGTCGGTCACCGCGACCCGCTCGTGGTTCCTGAAGACGGCGTAGTCCTCGTGGTTCTCGGTGACCACGTCCGTCACCACGTCGATGAAGCTCTCGCCGTCGCGCAGGGCCACCGCCACCGGCCGATGCACCAGGACGGCCTCCTCGAGCACGTCGATGAAGCTGCAGCGTCCGACCAAATCCTGGCAGATGACCACGCTCATCGCTCCGAAGAAGACACCCCTCCAAAGGTCACGCGCGCGACCTCGCCTTGCGCGCCCTGCACTCAGGGCACAGCCCCTCCGCCTGCACGCGCACGGCGCGCACGTCGAATCCCTGCGCATCGTGCACTTGCAGGCGGTCCAGCTCGCTGTCGTGAAGATCGCGGACCTTCTTGCAGGAGACGCAGACCAGGTGGTGGTGCGGCTTGCCGGCGCCGGTCCCGGGCAGGGCGGCCTCGAAGCGGCCCTGTTCGTGCAGCGGGTTGACGTCGGCCACCGCGCCGATGGCCTTGAGCGCCTCCAGGTTCTTGTAGACGGTGGCGAGCGAGAGCGCCGGGATCCGCCGCTGGACGGCGCGGTGGAGCTGCTCGGCGCTCGGGTGCTCGCGCGAGGAAGCCAGCGCCTCGAAGATGGCCAGCCTCTGCTGCGTGACCGACAGGCCATGCGTCCGGCAGTACGCGGCGAACTTCTCGACTTCCTCGCTCTGCTTCTTCACGTCAGGTCCTGGGCCAGCGACCGCCGGACCGCCTCGCTGAGCTCGGCCCGGTGGCTGTACTGGGGATGATCGATCACCAACGCGGCGGGTCCGCGCAAGAGGGCCTGCGCGTCCGGCACCTTGAACCGCACGTACTGTACCGCCGACACGCGCCCAGGCTCCTCCCGGTCCGGGTCCAGCCCGCCCTGGAGGCGCGCGCCCCCCACCTCGAGCGCGACGTGGTCCTTCAGCCCGAACAGCCTGGCGAGCTGTGACTTCACCTCCGCGTCCGTCCCGGTCAGCTCGACGAGGAGGGTCGCCGACAGCTCGCCCGCGCCCGGGAGCATGCCGTTGAAGCCCTCCAGCTCCTCGGCCACCAGGTCGGGTTCGGCGATCCGCTCGATCCGCAGGATCTCCTGGACCTGGAACTTCACGGTGGTCCGGTTCTCGAACACGAACGTCATGTGCGGGCCGACCGTCACGCGCCGGTCCTTCTTCGCGGCGATCACCTCCTTGCGGAACTGATCGCGCACGCCCTCGTAGACGGGCAGGGGCCAGAGATCCTTCGGGGACAACGGCTGCATCAAGGTTCCTCGATCTTCTGCGAGCGCAAGGGCTCGCCAGCATACGCGGCGTGCAGGATCCGGATCGGGTGGTACGACGGCCTCCCCGTCTTCTGCCGGAGCTGCAGTCCCGCCAGCGGGCAGTCGCTGGAGACCACCTCGGGCTCCGCGCTCTCCACCCGGCGGGCGGCTCCTTCGGCGACCTTCAGGCTCTCCGCGAAGAACTCGCTCTTCATTCCCCAGGTGCCGTCCATGCCGCAGCAGCGGTCGACCAGGGTGACGTCGCCCCCCGCCCACTTGAGCAGATCGCGGCCCCGGTACCCGAAGTTCTGCACCCGGTTGTGGCAGGCCACGTGGTAGGCCACCTTGCCCACCGCTCCAGCCTGCGGCTTGGGCAGCTTCTTCGCCCGCGCCTGCTGCAGGACGAAGTCGCTCAGGTCCATCACTGCATCGGCGACCTCGCGCGCCTCGGGCGCGGGCACCAGCTCCGGATACTCGGTGCGCAGCATCAGCGTGCAGGAGGGCCCGGGCGTGACGATCTTGCGGCCGGCGCGGACCGCGGGCAGCAGCGTGGCGACGTTCTTCTCCGCCAGCCTGCGGGCGCCTTCCAGATCGCCCCCGTCGAGCTTGGGCATCCCGCAACACACCTGCTCGGGACAGTCGACGTCGCAGCCCGCCTTCTCCAGCACGGCCACGGCCGCCTTGGCGATGGCCGGATCGTTGTAGTTCACGTAGCAGGTGGCGAAGAGGGCCACGCCGGTTCCGCCGCCCTCCACGGGAGCGCGGCGCGACCACCAGGTGGAGAACGTCTCTTCCGCGAAAGCGGGAAGCAGCCGGTCCTTGGCGATGCCGAGGGTCTTGTCCATCAGCATCCGGTTGAAGGAGTTGTGCGCGGCCGCGTTGGCGAGGGGCGCGATCTTCGTCATCAGGCCGCCCACCAGGTCGGTGGCGCCGAGGAACCGCTCGCGCGCCGCGATTCCCTCCTCCTTCGCCCCGATCATCTTCGCCCGCAGCATCAGCTTGGGGAAGTCGACCGCGAACTCATGGGGAGGGACGTAGGGGCACTTGGGGAAGCAGAGCTTGCACTCGTAGCAGAGCTCCACCACCCGCTCTTTGTCCTCGTCTCCGAGCAGGGCGACGGGGTTCTCGGTGGAGACCGTCACGTGCTTGAGCAGCTCGCCCGCCTCGTGTTCCTCGACGATGCGCCCTTCCTCGATGTGCTTGCCCTCGGCCTCCTCCCGGTGCGGGTCGAGGGCGTCGACGCGGCGGAAGAGGACGTCGAAGGAGGGGCAGAGGTTGAAGCAGAGCCGGCAGCCGTTGCAGATCTCGAACACCCGGTGGAGCTCGGACTCCAAGTGCGGGCGGTCCCAGAACTGCGGGTTGTCGTACGCCATCCCGTGCGGGTCTTCAGACCAGTCGGTCTGGCCGGCGATCTTCAACCTCATTCGCGCGCTCGTCCGTGTCCTTGGGAGTCCTACCCCTCGGACTTGACCTGCTGCAGCCCCTTCGCGAAGCGGCCCGCGTGCGACTTCTCGGCCTTGGCCAGCGTCTCGAACCACTCGGCCACCTCGGAGAAGCCCTCCTCGCGCGCCTGCTTGGCGAATCCGGGATACATCTGCGTGTACTCGTACGTCTCGCCCGCGACGGCGGCCTTCAGGTTCTTCTCCGAGTCCCCGATCGGCTCGCCGGTCGCCGGATCGCCCACCTCCTGCAGGTACTCCAGGTGGCCGTGGGCATGGCCGGTCTCGCCCTCGGCGGTGTCGCGGAACAGCCCCGCGATGTCCGGGCGGCCTTCCACGTCCGCCTGCTTGGCGAAGTAGAGATAGCGGCGGTTGGCCTGGCTCTCGCCCGCGAAAGCGGACTTGAGGTTTTCGTGGGTCTTGGTGTTCTTCAGATTGGGCATGCGTTCATCCTCCGGTAGGAAGTGGTGTGAGGTTTGGAGAATGATTCTCCAAAATGGATTCGCCGCGTCAACCAAAAAGATCGACTGTTCACTTCCGGCTCTCGACCGGGCGCCGCTCCGGACTTAACAGGTACGGGACACCCTATAGGGTATTCCCAAGGAGATGCGCGTCCAGACCGCCAACCGCCGCCTCAAGATCGAGGCCCACGATGCCAGCCGGGTGGAGTGGTCAATCTACGTCCCCCTCCCGCGCGACCGGTCGGTGACCGAGGCCGAGGTCGCGCTCCAGCTCGAGTTCCCCGAGAACGTCTACCTCCCGCACGACGGCTGGGAGCAGCTGCAGATCCTGGCCCGGCTCTCCAGCCCCGACGAGGATGCGCCCGAGACCGAGGACCGCACCGTCGACGGCCTGCGGCGGGCGGCCCTGGCCGTGGCCCGCCGTCTCAAGCTCCTGCGGGAACGGATCCCCCGGGTGGCGGTGGCGCATTCGCTCAACCCGATGCCGGTCGCGCCGTCGCTGCTCAAGGACTTCGACCGGATCCTCGACGAGGCGATCGCCGCGGTGGCCCAGGCGCGGGGGACGCTCGTCGCTCCCGCGCCGGAGGACACCGCCGAGCTGGCGCGGGAGCGGACCCTGGTCGACGAGTTCCTCTCCGGCCAGCTCCTCGAGCTCCTCACCGCGGCGGAGGACACCTGCGCCCGGATGCTGGTCCCCGCGGGCCTGCCGGGCTACGTGGCGGTTGCGCAGAAGCTGCGCGGCCGGACCGCCTCCGCTCTCGCGGCCGAGCTGCGCACCCGCGAGGACAAGGGCGAGCTCTTGCCCGACCGCGAGGACCTGGAGGCGCTCGCGCTCTTCATCGACCGCGCGGCGCAGCTCAAGAAGCACTTCCAGGGCGTGCTCTTCCTCGAGCCGCAGACGCGGATGATCGACGAGGCGGTGCGCAACTGGGTGGGCCTCTCCGGAGCCGCCACCGCCTTCATCATCTACTTCGGCCTCCAGCTCCTGCAGACCAGCGCCGCCGCGGGGCTGGGGCTGTGGACGCTGATGACGGTGGGGGCCGTCGCCTATGCCCTGAAGGACCGCGCCAAGGAGCTGACCCGGCAGTGGCTCGCGGGCAAGCTCTCGCACCTCTACGCGCACCGGGTGATGATCCTGCGAGAGCCCGAGAAGCTCGGGCGCACGCGCAACGTGGTCCTGCGCGCGCGGGAGTCGATGGCCCAAGCGCGCGTGGTCCGGGCCGACCCGCTCAACCCGGGCAGCGGCGCCGTCCAGCGCGTGGTCACGCTGCAATACAAGCAGCGCGCGAAGGTCACGGGGCTGACTGGACCCGCCGCGCGCGTCTTCGAGCGGCTGAAGATCGTCTTCCGCTACGACCTCGCTCCCATCCTCACGCGCCTGGACGACTCGGTGAAGCGCGTGCCGGTGCCGGCGGGCGAGGGCGTCCGCTTCGCCAATGCTCCCCGCCTCTACCGCGTGCCGCTCACGCTCACCGTCTCCACGCCGGCCGGCGTCGAGAAGCGGGAGGCGACCATCGTCTTGAGCCGCGGCGGGATCGCGCGGATCGCCGCCGGCGGCGCTCCCGCGCCGCTCGCGCCGGCGGAGATCGAGCTCCCGGAGCTGGATGACCGCTCGCCGGAGCTGCTGCCACAGTCCTGATGGACTACGCGCACGCACGGCACGCGGGCAACGCCGGGGACGTGCTCAAGCACGTGGCGTTGATTGCCCTGCTGGAAGCGATGCTCCGCGACGCAGCGCCCCTCGCGTACGTCGAGACGCACGCCGGCGACGGCCTCTACCCGCTGGGCTCCGCGGGCGAATGGGGCGACGGCACCCTCCGCGTCTTCGGCGCCCGCGACGGGCTCCTCGGTCGGTACGCCGGCATCGTCCGCGCCGCGTCGCCGCCCGGCGCGGAGCGGCCACAGGCCGCCCCCGGCTCGCCGTTGATCGCGCGAGCCTTGCTGCGGCCAATGGACAGGATGCTGCTGCACGAGATCGATCCCAGGTCGGCGGGCCTCTTGCGGCGCGCGCTCCCCGACGCGGAGGTGCGCCAGGCGGACGGCCTCGCCGCGCTCGCGGAGGCCGCGCGCGGGCGCGTCGCGGTGTTGATCGATCCGCCCTACGCCTCCAAGCAGGAATGGACGGATGCGGCGCGGGCCCTGGAAAAGATCCCGGGTGTGCCCGCCCTGCTCTGGTACCCGGTGAAGGCGCTGACCCGGCCGCGCGCGCTGATCGCGGAATTGGCGAAGCTCGGAGTCCACGGGACCGCGGTGGAGCTGCACTGGACGCCATTGCGGCTGCGCCGCGAGAAGCTCAACGGCGCGGGGCTGATCTTCGTCTCCACGCCGCAAGAGGCGGTCGCGTCGCTCTGCGCGGCGCTGCCGGATCTGGGCGCGGCGCTGCAGACGCACGGCGAATGGGGAGCGGTCCAGATCGGGTTCTAAGCTTCAAAATGCAGAGGGCGCCGGTCCAGGAAGGACCCGCGCCCTCGCGCTGACGTCTATCGGCAGCAAGCTACGACAGGTTGTCGTTCACCAGCTTGGTCATCTCGAACATCGAGACGGTCTTCTTCCCGCCGAACACCTCGCGGAGCTGATCGTCCGCGTTGATGTTTCTCTTCTCCTTCTTGTCCTGCAGATTGTTCTTCTTCACGTACGCCCAGAGCTTCTTCACCACCTCGGTGCGGGGCAGCGGCCTGTCGCCGACGATCTTCGCGAGCGCCGGGCTGGGCTGCATGGCCTTCATGAAGGCGGCATTCGGCTTGCGGGCAGTCTTCTTGGCGGGCTTCTTGGCGGCTTTCTTGGCGGCCATCCGTGTGTTCCTCCCAGTGGGGGGAGCGGTCTCCCCTCGAAAAACAGCGCGCACTCTGACAGAAGCCGATCGGCTCCGTCCAGCGTTTTCCCTCTGAGAACGTCGAATTTCCAGACGGGGGAGATTGACAAAGCGCGTTCAAAGAGCTTTGGGCCGCGAGATCCTCAACACCGACGCACCTCGTCGTCGCAGGAGGATCGCGTGAGGGAAGCCCTTGGGCGCGGCCGCCGCGAGCCACTCCCGCTCCTGCCTGGCGGTGGCGACGATCAGGGCCTCTCCTCCGGGAGCGAGGAGGTCCGCCGCGTCCTGCAGCTCGCGGCGCGCCACCGCGGGGCCCGCGGGTGAAGAAAGCTCTCCGACGACCAGCGGGAAGCCGCCGGGCGCCAGCCCGTCCGCCGGGAACAGCGTTTCGCGCACCTCGACGGAATGGCCGAGCGCGCGCGCGTTCCGCCGGAGGAAGGCGGCGTCGAGCAGGTCCCGTTCCTGCGCCACCACCTCCGCGGACGCGTAGCGGGACTTGATCAGGAGTGGGACAACGCCATACCCCGCCCGGAACGCGAGCGCGCGCGACGGGCCCTTTTGCGGCAGCGACTCGGCCAGCGCTCCGAGCAGCACGCCGTGCTCCGGATCCTCCGAGGCATCGTGCGGCCGCGACAGCCGCAGGCCCTCGAAGGCCGTCTGGTCGCGGGCGTACACGTCGTCGTCGTCGAGATCGACCTGCGCCGGCGCGGGCGAGAGCGAGAACACCTCGTGCCGTGGGCCGCTCGCCACCTGGGACAAGCCGGGCAGGCCGAGCGAGCGGACCAGGCCGGCCAGGTCGCGAATCACCACGGCGCGCACCTCGGCTCCGAGCGCGCGGCCGCCTTCGAGGAGGTAGCGGATGGCGCGCGGCCCGATGCGCGCGGGCACGTTGCAGAGGATCCAGTCGAAGCGCCGTCCGGCGAGGCCGCGGTAGCCGAGCCCGGGCCGGACCTCGACGTTCCCCAGCCGGAGCGCGGTGGCATTGTGGGCAGAGGCGGCGACGGCCAGAAGATCGCGATCGATCAGGAGCGCCCGCGCCTTGGGCCAGCGCGCCGCGACGGGCAGCCCGAGCGCGCCGTAACCGCAGCCCAGATCCAAGAACGACGCGGGCTCGCCCTCGGGCAGATGCCGCAGCAAGAGCAGCGTCCCCTCGTCGATGCGCTGCGAGGAGAAGACGTCCCAGGGCACGTCCAGCGAGAGCGTAGGAAATCCGGGCGCCGCCTCCACCAGCCGCCCGCGCGCGTAAGGCCCGAGCGCCTTGCGCGCCGCTGCGCTTGGCGCCGGCAGCGGTGCCGGGCCCCGGCGGCGCGCTCTCTTCACGGCCGCCGGCGGCGAGCAGCTTCGGCCGCGCGCAGGAGCGCTTCCCGCAGTCCCGCGTCGAGGCGCGCGCCTCCGAGCACGCGTTGGGGCTCGATCGCCACCTCCGGCGCGCGCGCCGCTCCGAGCCCTGCGCGCCGCCGCGCTTCGTCCAGCGCTCCGGCGTGCGCCAGCCCGAACTGCAGCGCGCGAACCACGCCCGCTCCCAGCTTGCGGTTGAGCTGCTCCAACAGAAGCACGCGGGCCGCGTCGAGCTGATCGCGCCAGCGGTGGTCCTGGACCAGGAGGTGCAGCGTGCCGCCGGAGAGGACGGTGGGCTGGGCCCGCGCCGCGATCTGCGGTCCGACCGCGCTCTCCCAGACCTCGGGCGAGATCCGCCGCGGGATGCGCCGCGCCACGCCATTCTGTTGCAGCGCGCGCCGCAGGATGCCGGACAGCTTCTCGCCGCGCCGCTGCGCGCAGAAGCGCGTCACGCCCGGCGCCTCATCAGGGCGAGGCGCATGGCCGCGACGATCTCCTCCATCCGGTAGGGCCGCTCGACCACCGGAACGCCCGCCGCCTCTCCGTCCTCGCCGCGCCGGCGGGAGAGGATCAGCGCCAGGCGGCGCGAGGCCGACAGCTCGCGCATCGCGCAGAGCGCCTCGTCCTCGGCGGCGGGCCAGCTCCGGTCTTCCAGGAGCACCACGTCCGCGCCGGCCATGGCGCGGAGCGCGTCGGAGGGCGCGTGCGCGATTCCCACCCGCGCCGGCAGGAGCCGCCGCAGCCGCTCAGCCTCGTGCAGGTCCCGCCCCACGAGCAGGACCGTCCGCTGCGCTGTCGCGCGCCTGGCGAGCATCGTGTTGCACCTCCCTTTGGTCATCCCCGACCACGTCGATCAGGTCGCACATCTCGTGCAGCCTGGAATAGATGCGCGGCCCGACCCGCTGCTCGAGGTTCTCGGCCGACTGCCCGTCGGCGCGGAACTCCCAGCCTACGGTTCCCGGGCGCGGATAGTTTGTGGCGAGCAGCGTGGGGCGCCCAGCGTTGTAGCGGACGCTCAGGACCTCGTCGAGCACGCCCTGCTCGAAGTCCCGGTTCTTGCCGCCCTTGCCGATTTCGTCGATGGCGAGCACGTCCACCTGGCGCAGCGGCTCGAGCCACTCGCGCGAGGAGAGGCCGCGGGAGAAGCCGTCGCGGATGTCGGAGAGGAGGAGGAAGAACTCTTCGTAGCGGCCGCGGACCGCCTTCCTCGCGGCCAGGTTCCGCAGCATGGCGCAGAGCAGGTGCGTCTTGCCCGTGCCCGGCGGCCCGCAGAAGAGCAGGGCGCGCTGGCCCGCCGCGCCCGGGACGAACTCGTCCACGAAGCGCCTCGCGCGCAAGAGCGCCCGCTGCTGGGCCGGGCTGTACGCGCGGTACCCTTGCAGCGTGCGCTCGAGGAACTTCGGCGGCAGGCGCAGCCCCGTGAGCAGCGCCAGGCGACGCGGGTCGGCGCCGCAGGCGCATCCGCGCAGCACTTCGTAGCCGCGGTCGTCTGGGACGTAGAGCCGGCCCTGGCCATGGCACACCGAGCACTGCTCCGTGCAGGCGCAGGCCACCGCCACTCCCTTGTCCTCGCGCTGCTGGAAGGTAAATCCCTCGCCGCCGCAAACGGCGCAGACGGTCTTCGCGGCGGGAAGCGGTTCGACCATCGACCGGGCTCCTAGAGGAGGAACGCGCGCGGCGGCAGGCCGAGGCGCTCGCTGGATGCGGACAGAAGCATGAGTTGCAGGCTGCGCTGGTACCGGCGGCGGGCCATGCCCGCGGGCCTCGGAGCGATGCGCGCGCGCAGCGCGGCTCCGGCCTGCAGCGCCGCCG
>DASQAS010000151.1:0-2408 GCA_035635635.1 Myxococcales bacterium
CCGTGGCCGACGCGAACGGGGCCCTCTGGGCGGATACGCCGGGGTTCCGGGTGAAAGTGCCGCCGGCGAGCGCGGGCCGGCTCGGGCCGTACAAGGGGCAGCGCGTGACCCTGGGCATCCGTCCGGAAGACCTGCGCGTGGCGACCGGGGCCGATGCGGCGGACTACAGCTTCGACACGGTCGTCGAAGTCGTCGAGCCGCTCGGCTCGGAGATCCTGCTCGACCTCAAGGCCGGACCGAACGTGATGGTGGCCCGCGTCGATCCGACCATTCGCGTGAAGCACCAGGACAAGATGCGGCTGGCGCTCCACCCGGAGCGCGTTCACTTCTTCGATCTGAAGACCGAGCTGGCGATCTGACCGCGTAACGAGGAGGTCGTGGGGCGCGCCCGGGACATCAGGCTCGCATACCTGCTGCTGGCGCCGGCGCTCCTCCTTCTGCTGACCGCCCTCGCCTACCCGATCGGCTGGGAGATCTGGACCAGCTTCACCGATCTCTCGCCGCTCAACGACGACCCGACCAGCTTCGTCGGGCTCGACAACTACCGCCGCCTGGCCGGCGATCCCGCGTTCTGGCGCGCGGCGGCCAACACCGTCGCCTACGCCGCGCTGACCATCGCCGTCAAGCTGGCGCTCGGCCTCGGGCTGGCGCTCTTGCTCGCCCGCCCGTTCCGCGGCCGGGCACTCGTCTTCCTGGCGATCTTCCTGCCCTGGGCGTACCCCGCGAGCGTGAGCGTGATCGGCTGGTACTGGACCTTGAGCCCGCCGATCCCCACCGCCTACAGCGTGTTCATGGGCAACATGAAGTACGCGGTGGACGGCGCGCTCGGCGGCGGCGCGTGGGCGTTCGTCAGCGTCACCTTGTTCAACATCTGGCGCGGCAGCTCGTTCATCGGGATCTTCCTGCTGGCCGGGATCAACGCGGTCCCGCCGGAGCTGTTCGAGTGCGCGGCGCTCGAGTCGAAGAGCGCGTGGCGGCGCTTCTGGCTGGTGACGGTGCCGTTACTCAAGCCGTTCCTGGCGCTCGCGGTGTTCCTGGCGCTGACCACGGCGTTCGCCGACCTCGCCAACGTGTGGATGCTGACCGCCGGGCGCATCGTCTATCCGGTCCTCGGAACGCACGCCTACTGGCTCGCGATCCACGGCGGGCAGTTCGGTCAGGCCTCGGCCCTTTCGCTGACCCTCGCGCCGTTCCTGCTGGCCGTCCTCTTCGTGCTGTTCAGGATGTTCGATCCGCCGGAACAGGAGCGCGCGTGAGCCCGCGGCCGTGGTGGCGCAAGCTCGGTCACGGGAGCCTCCTCCTCGTGGCCACCGTGTACTGCGTGTTCCCCATCTACTTCATGCTCGTCCAATCGCTCAAGACTGCCCAGGAAGACGTCTTCGGCAACCCGCTGATCGTCTTGAACCCGACCTTCGAGAACTTCGAGGAGCTGTTCCAGCAGAGCGGGGAGAGCCACGGCTACGTCGGCCGCGCGCTGCGGCGCTCCTACCCCGTGCTCGACTGGCTCGAGAACACGATCATCGTCTTCGCGGGCTCGGTCGCCGTGACCCTGGTGGTGAGCCTGCTCGCGGGCTACGCGCTCGGGCGGCTGCGGCCGCCGGGTTTTCGCTGGTGGCGCCGTCTCATCTTCGCGAGCTACGTAGTCCCGCACACGATCCTGTTCGTGCCCCTCTACCAGGTGATCGTGAGCCTGAATCTGGAAAACAACCTCCTGGCCCTGCTCGTCGTCTACCCGACCCTCGCGGTGCCGTTCTGCGTCTGGATCTTCTCGGCGTACTTCCAGAATCTTCCGCGCGCGGTGGAGGAGTCCGCGCTCGTCGAGGGCGCGAGCCGCCTCACCGCGTTCTTCCGGATCCTGCTGCCGATGAGCAAGCCCGTGGTCGTCGCCGCCGGGATCTTCGCGCTCGGGACGATCGCGAGCGACTTCACGCTCGCGTCGATCTTGCTGCTCGACGCCCACAACAAGACGATTCCGGCCGGTCTCGCGACGATGGAGGTGGCGCTCGACGAGCTGCTGGCGGTCGCCGGGATCAACCTCATGGCGATCCCGGTCGTGCTGATCTGCGCGGTGTTCGCGCGCGGCTACGTCCGCGGCCTGACGGCCGCGATGGTCGAGGGCGCCTGAGGCGTCACGGATCGGTCGGTCGGATGCGGATGATGCGGTGCAAGGCGGTCTCGGCGACGTAGAGGGCGCCCGAGCGGTCGACCGCGATTCCCTGGGGGTCGCCGAGCTCGTGGGCGACCGACGTTACGAGGCCCGCCGGCGTCACGCGATAGAGCTCGCGGATGTGGAAGCCGGCGGAGATGAACACGCTGCCGTCCGGTCCCACCGCCATGTTGGTGCGGTGGAAGTGCCCCGACGGCAGGCGCGCCAGGCGCCGCAGCTGCCCCTCCGGAGACAGGATGAG
>DASQAS010000152.1:0-44578 GCA_035635635.1 Myxococcales bacterium
GCCAGCGGCCAGCCGTCGCTCGATCGGCTCCGCCAGTCGGCGCGGGAGCGGCCGCGGGACTTCCGGGCGCAGATCCTGCTCGCCATCGCCGTCGGCCCGGACCACCCGGACGAGCGCCGCGAAGCGCTGGTCCGCGCCGCCACGCTCGCTCCGTCGAACGCCACCGTGCTGAACGCGCTCGCCTGGCACGATCTCACCCACGGCCGCGCCACCGAGGCCGTCGAGGTCGCGCGCAAGGCCGCCGGGCTCGCTCCCGGCCGCGCCGCCGTGCTCGACACGCTCGCCGCTGCCCTGGCGCTCTCCGGAAATTGCGCCGAAGCCACCCGCGCCGAGGAGCAGGCGGTGGAGCTCGCCGCGGAGCACGCCAGCCTCGAGCTGCGGCGCAGGCTGCTGGCCCGCCTCGACGCGATGCGCGCCGGGTGTACGAAGATCCCTCTCGACGAGGAGTGATCCCGGCTCAAAAGAAGAGGCGGGCGGGACGGTGCCCACCCGCCTCGCGGGAACACGCAGAAAAAGCGTAGCCGCAGAAAAAGCATAGGCGCAGAGCCCCGCCTGCGGCGGGGCAGCGCCTGGCTCAGATCCGCGTCCGCAGCCAGCCGCGGCGGATGTTGTCCGGCCGCCCGCCGGCCTCGGCGTACGCCTTCCGCATCTTGGTGAAGTTGTCGTTGATGGCAAGCGGGTTGGTCGGGCAGGTGTTGGTCCCGCCGGGCAGGAAGCAGGGCGTCCAATCTGGCCGGAACTCCATGATCCGCCGGGTCTCCGCATCCGCCGCCAGCGCCAGCTGGTAGTCTTGGGGGACGGGCTTGTAGATCTGCGAGAGATCGCCACCCCCGTGCCCGCGGCCGCCCTCGCGGTCGTCATCGTCCCGGCCGTGGCCGGGGGCCTTGGTCGGCAACCCGTACAGCCTCGCGGCGTTCTCCCCGAGGATCTTGCGCTTGGCCTTCTCGTCCAGCTCCGGATAGCCCCAGCGCTCGCGGATCCTGTCCGGGATGCTGAACCGCCACAGCGCGTCGATCTGCCATTGCGGCGAGCCGTAGTGGACGGAGTCCGAACCGAAGAGGATCTGGTCCTCGCCCATGATCTTCATCCATTGCCCGAAGAGGTGCGCGCAGACGGTCGGCCAGGTGATCACGCAGGAGGCGAAGGTGGTCCCGATCTCCGCGAACACGTTCTTGAAGGGCCGGGCGAGGTACGCGAACTCCGTGCTCCAGAGGATGTCCGGCACGCCGTGCTTGAGATTCGTCCCGACGTCGAATTCGCCGGGGCCGTTGCGCAGGCGTCCCGACTGGATATCAGCGTAGGCGTTCTCCACCCAGAATCCCGGCCGGATGCAGCCGTGGTAGATGGCGAAGTTGAAGTGCGGGTAGTCCGTGGCCGCTTTCGGGATGTCCATCGGGTGGCCGAGCTCGGGCTCCCGTCCCGCGTTGGTGGACAGTCCTTTGTGCACGCACAGCGTCCGGAACCCGGGATACTTCTTCATCACCTCTTTGGTCGCGTAGCTGTCGATCAGCTCGTAGGTCGGGTACGCCACCGCCTCGTCATCGAGCCGCCAACGCTTCATTGGCGCATCGGGAGCGTCTTCCTTCTGCTTCGCCACGGTGGCGATGTTGTAGCCCTTCCAGACGTCCGGCTTCAGCTCCTCGATCTGGTAGCGCATGTAATCGAGGTTGGCCTTGGCCGTTCCCACATAGAGCTGCCCATGGCCGAGCGCGCGCCTCGAGCCGGCCACGCGGTTGATGAAGTTGCGCGACGCCATGGTCTGCGCGGCCGTGAGGCCTTCGGCAGCCTCGGACTCGAACACGTTCGTGGGCGGGCGCGATCCGCCGGTGCCGTCCGGCAGCGCGGCGCTGTTGTTGTTGGTGAGCAGGCCGACGGTGACCTGGCTGTCCAGGTAGACCCACTTGATGAAGTTCGGCAGGTGCCAGCTCGAACGGAGATTGGGGTCGTTCGCCATCGCGGGGTTCCACCCCGTATTGATCCCACCCAGCTCGTCGGGATGGCCACCCGTGCTGTTTTGCAGCGTCGGACCGCCGCGCGCCCAGTTGCGCAGGGAGCTGCCCGCTCCTGCCTGGCTGGAGCGGACGATGTGGAGCTGGTCGTCGAGGACGAACAAGTCCTTGGGCGGAGAGTTGGCCGCGAACGCTTCCGGCTCGAACATTTCCTCCTTGTCCACCTTGAAGAACTTCCCGAACACCTCGTTCATGGCAATGAAGGAAGCCGCCGTGCCTCCCGTGGAGGTCATGAACTGGCGCCGGCTGATCCCCAGCTTCTTCGACGCGTGATCCGCGAGCTCCTTCAGCCGCGCCTCGACGTTCTTCTGCTCGTGGGTTTGCGGCTCCGGCATGTACTCGCCGTTGGAGACCATCTGCGTCGGGATGGGCGAGTAGAGCCCATCGTCCACTGCGTCCGCAGGCGTCAGTTTTTCCAACTGCTCGTCGCTGAACCAGGAATCCGCCTCGCGTGAGTCCGGCGCCCACTTCGACATGAGTTCCTCCGGTGGTTGGAGAAGCGCGTGCAGGGGACTGCGTGGGATCGCCGTACGGCGGCGCGAAACGCAGAGTCAATGCGCGACGGGCCAGCCCGGCGTCCGGCGGCCTCCAATTCGCGCTTCAATCGCGCGTGAAAAGATGACCCTACGCCAGCGACTGCCGAGGTCCGCCGCGGCGACTCAGATCGCGGACATCAAACGTGAATCGGGCAGATCCGTAGCAGCCCTTCGTCCTTCTGACGCTAGGCTGGATTGTCGCGATCCAGATTTCCGGTTGTTTCTGTTTTTTTCAGAGCACCCTGACGGGGCAGACGGAAGTCTGAGCGCACACCCTGGTTTGCCCGAGCCGCGCGCGAACTCGAGTCGCCAGCGATGCGGGCGGGCGGTGCTTGTCCCCACCGCCCGCCGTGTCCGTCACCCGCTACAGCCGCGTTCGCAGCCAGCCCCTGCGAATGTGATCCGGCCGTCCTCCGGCCTCGACGTACATCTTCTTCATCTTCGTGAAGTTGTCGTTCCAGGAGAACTCCTGGTTCGAGCAGCTGTCCGCGGCTGCGTCGTCGTTGATGTTGCAGGGGACCCAGTTCGCGGGGAACTCCAGGATCCGCTTCGTCTCCGGGTCGAGGAGTTGCTGGTAGTTTCTCGGCACCGGCTTGTAGAGCGGCTCGCGGCCGTGCCCGTGGCCCCGATCGTCATCGTCGTCGTCGTCGAAGCCGCACTCGCGGTCGAACTCTACGTTGCCGGTCTTCAGCTTGTAGATCTTCGCCGAGTTCAGGCCCAGGATCTTCCGCTTGGCCCGAAGCCGCTCCGATCAGCCCGGCGGCTCCTTCGCGTCGTCCAGCGCTAGCGGAGCGCGGCCGAACCGCGCGCGGACGTCGTTCAGGAAGCGGATCACGCTGGGCACCGCCAGGATCCGCCGCTCCGCGTTCCGCTTGCCGGGAAAATCGAGCAGGCTCAGCCCGAGCAGCATGAACACCAGGCCCGGTCCCGGCACGAGCGGCAGCGCCATCACGAATCCGAGCACGAAGAACAGGACGCCAATCGCATTCTTGATCACGAGCCCGCTGCCCTTCAGCAGGGGATGGCTGCGCCACCAGGATTGGGGCTCCTCCCTGCGCGCCTTGAAGTGATCCGGCGGGATGAAGACCACCATCGCGATCCCGAACGCCGTGGTGATCAGCGCCAGCCCCACCACGATGGAGGCCTGGAGCACCAGGCCCAAGGAGCCGTAGCCGTAGGCAACCCTCTTGAAAAAGTCCAGCACGGATCCCCTATATTGCACAGCAAGCGGGGTTCGCTCCCATCCGGACCGCCAACCCGAGTGCGACCTTGACCGACGTCCAGATCCGCCGCGCATCCGAAGCGGACCTCCCCCGCATCTCCGAGCTGGCCGGCCGGATCTGGCGCGCACACTACCCATCGATCCTGTCGGCCGCCCAGATCGAGTACATGCTGGCCTGGATGTACGACGTGACGCAGCTTCGCCGCGACCTGCAGCAGGGGGTCGTCTACGAGCTCCTGTTCGAGGACGGGCGGGCCCTGGGCTTCTGCGGCTACCAGCCGTTTCCCGAGCATCTCAAGCTCCACAAGCTCTATCTCGAGGTCACGGAGCACCACCGGGGGCTCGGTTCGATGCTGCTCCGGCACGTGGAGGACGAGGCGCGGCGCCGCGGATTCGCCAAGGTGGTGCTGGGCGTCAACCGGCTCAACGAGAAGGCCATCCGCGCGTACACGCGCAACGGCTACCTGATCCGCGGGCCGCTGAAGACGGACATCGGCAACGGCTACGTGATGGACGACTTCATCATGGAGAAGATCCTGCCGCCGCTTTGATGCAGCATCTGCAGACAAACGTAGCCGCAACTCCGCGCCTTCGGCGCGGAGCGGCTAACCGCCGAAGATCCTCTGCTGCGCCCGCTGCCACGCGGGCCGCGCCTGCAGGCGATCCAGCCAGCCGCGGACGCGCGGATACGGCGCGAAGTCGAAGCCGCCCTCGGCGATCAGGAGAAGGTGTGGCGCGTACGCGATGTCGGCGAGCGTGAACTCGCGCTCGAGCCAGTGGCGGCCCTCGAGGGCCCCCTCGAGCACCGGGAGGTAGCGCGCCAGCTCCTTGCGGCCTGTCTCCACGCCCCGGGGATCGTCCGGCGGCTGCCAGAACGCCTTCACGCGCGCGTTGGTGGCGCGGAAGACCGGGACGCACGCCGGGGTCACGTGCGCCGCCTGAAGGAACAGCCAGCGGTGCACCGAGGCGCGGCCTTCGGGCGTCTCCGGCAACAGCCCGGCGCGCGGAAACCTCTCCGCCACGTACCAGTTGATCGCGTTGGATTCCCAGAGCCGCAGATCGCCGTCGACCAGCGCGGGGATCTTTCCCATCGGGTTGATCGCGAGGTAGGCGGGAGAGCGGTTCTCGCCGGCCTTGACGTCGAGCAGGCGCGGCTCGAAGGGCGCGCCGGTCTCCTCCAGGCCGAAGGCAGCCCGCGCGGAGTTGCCGGAGTAGCGTCCGAAGTAGAAGTCCATCTCAGGTCCTCAGCGCAGGTGCGCCGGCGCCCTGTGACTTGTCGCCCAGCGCGCGGTCCAGCGAGAGCGCGCCGCCGCCCTCGATCATCAGCGCGATGCAGATGCCCAGGGCAAGGACGTGGTACTCGAATCCTTCTCCCTTCTGGTTCCCGGCCCAGTTCATGAAGAAGCCGACCTTGGCGTGCACCGTGATCCAGGCGCCCGCCATCACGCAGCCCACTCCCAGCGCAGCCAGCCGCGTGAGCAGACCGAGGATCAGCAGGATCGATCCGCCGAATTCGAATGCCATCACCAGCACGGTGAGCCAGGGAGGAAGGCCCATCTTCGTGAAGCCTTGGATGGTCGCGCTGGCCCCGTATCCGCCGAACCATCCCAGCACCTTCTGGGCGCCGTGCGGAAACATCACCACGCCCAGCGCCAGCCGCAGGATCAGCCCGGATGGATCGTTGTCGGTCCAGAGCAGCCGCTTCAGCATGTACCCTCCAGCGCGCGGATGATGCGCAGGGCGCCAGCCGGGTGGCAAGCAAGGGGAGCGTGTTCGCGGGCAAGGTCGCCTCTCTGACTACCGTCGGATCTCGCGCTCCTCGCAGTAGATTGGATCGCGTGGAAGGAGCGCTGATCGCGTGGGTGTCGCGCGTGGCCCTGCTCGCCGCCGGCCTCATCGGCGCGCGCGCTCGTGCCCGGGACTTCGTGCGGGCGTACATCCGCAGGCTGGTACGGGAACGGTTGCGCAGCGGCCTCTTCATCACCATCTCGCAGCTCGCGCTTCTGGCGGCCGCCGCTCTGTGCGTGCATCGATTGGGCGATCCGCTCGCGGGGCGCCTGCTCGGGTCTGCGCTGGTGTGGACGCTGATCGCCTTCAACATCGCGCGGTTCGTGCGCGAGACCCTTCCCGAGATCGCGCTGGCGCGCCGGGTCCTGGCCGGTCCCGTCGGGTACGTGGTGCGCGGAATCCTCGGGATCTCCATCGCGCGGGAGCTGGTGGAGATGGAGCTCTTCGTGCTCACGATCTGCTTGATCCTCGGGGTGTCGGCCCGCTTCGGCGTGAGCACGACGTTTCAGTTGCTCGCGCCGTGGCGCGAGCTGGTCGGGCGGTAGGCGGCCGTCACCCTCCAGGCTCGGGCTCGCCGGGCACCGGGTCGATCCGCCGCAGGATCCGGCTCACCAGCCACTCGAGGCGGTCTCTCAGCTCGCGCGGCGGATCGCCGGCCGAGCGGCGGATCTTCCGGAACACCTCCTCCAGATCCCGCCGCTCCGCGCGCGCGAAGTCGGCCACCAGCCCCGCGCGCATCCCGTCGGCGGCGGGGATCGTCCCCCGGCGCGCATGCGTGCGCCGGATCGCGCCGTCGTAGTGAAGCAGCGCGCGGTCCAGCAGCACCCAGGGAAAGTTCGGCTGCGCGTGCGGTCCGATGCGGAACCGCCGCCCGCCTTCCCAGTATCGCCGCGCGGCCACGAACCACCCGGCGATCCCTCCCGCTCCTACCGTGCGGGCGCGCGCGAAGCGGCGTCCCAGCCCGAACAGCGCGGTCGCGCCGCCCACCGCGCCGCCGATGGCGGTGCCGGCCATCACGCTGGCTCCCCCGACGAACGCGTCGACGGCGCCGCCCACCGCCGCGCCCGCGAGCGCGCTCGCGGCGACCAGCTCCGCCGGACTCAGCCCCAAGAGCTTCCAGGTCGCCTCGGCGAACAGGTCCTGCTGGAAGACCGGACGCTCCAGCGCATCGCCGGCGAACCTCGCCTCGTCATGCCCGTAGAGCCGCTCGATCCGCTGGCGCGAGGCCTCCTCGCGGGCGCGCAGGCCGTCGTGGAAGGAGCGCTCCAGCCGGTCGCGCTCGGCCTCGAGCGCGGTCTCGTCGGGGACGGAGATCTCCTCCGTGTACGTCAGCTCGTCCACCAGGAGATCGGCGATCTCCGCCGCCGCTTCGCCTCTCCTCCGCAGCCGCTGCGCGACCAGCGCGGTGACCGCCTCGTCGATGGCCGCGCGGGAATCGGGCCGCAACTCGCGGAAGGCCTCCAGGAGGTGCAGCCGCTCCTCGAACGTGGCGGAGAACGCGTCGAAGTCGCGCACGATGCGGAAGTACTGGTCGAGCGCCCGCCGCCACTCCTCCGCGTGGTCCTCGTCGCCGATCCGGTTGATCAGCGCCATGCCCGGCCGCCCGGTCCAGCGGAGGATCTCCATCTCCGCCTCGTAGTTGCGGCGGAAGGGCCGCGTCCCGTCCACCACGTAGAGAACGTTGGCGCCCTCGAGGATGGGCGCGAGCAGCTTGCGCTCGTCGACGAACTCGCCCGTGCCTTCGTGCGCCTGCAGCAGCTCCGCCACGCGCGCCGGCCGGTTCGCCGCCGAGCCCTCGTTCGTCCGCAGCCAGGCCAGCGCCCGCGGCGCGTCCTCGAACCCGGGCGTGTCCACCAGCACGAACAGCGTGCGGCCGTCGACGCGGACCGGGTACTCGCGGACGTCCACGGTGGTGCCCGGCCGCGGGTCGATCCGCACCGTGTCGTCCTCCGCCAGCGTGGCGACGATGCTCGACTTGCCCTTGTTGACCCGGCCGACCACGACGAATCGAGGCGCCTCGGTCACGGCGACTCCCGCAGCGCCTCGACGGCCAGATACGGATCCTCCAATCCCGCGAGCGTCTCTTCCCAGATGCGCACGTCGGTGGCGAGCGAAGGGCGGACGCCGGAGGCTCCCACCTGCGCCAGCAGCACGGTGATCGGCCGCCGCGGACCGAGCTGGCGGCGCAGGTCGCGCAAGAGGCGCAGCGCCGCCTTGTCGGGCGCCTCCCAGCCCTCGGCGAGCACGACCACGGCCGGAGCGCCGTCGATCCGCCGCGCCCAGTCCACCGCGCCCTCTTCGTAATCGCGCCCGCCGGCCGCGTGCACGCCGGTGACGGTGCAGCGCGTCTGGCGCGCGACCGCGGTCTCGAGCTGCGGCGTGGGAGGAACGTCGCGCCAGAGCACCAGCGCGCACTGCGTCGCGTCTCCCGCGAGAGCCGGCGCGAGGGCGCGCGAGCCCGGTGTTCCCCCGGCGCGGTCCGGCGTCGGGCTTCGGGTCTCGACCCGCGGCTCCAGCAGCCGGCGCAGCACGCGCGTCACCTCCGCGTCGTCCAGCGGAAGGCGCGCGAGCAACCGGGCGGCGCGAGCGTGGGAGACGATCAGCGCCACGAGCCGCGGCAAGAGGCCATAGGCGACCAGCGCGCAGAGGAGGAACGGCCAGAAGCCTCCCACAAGCTCCGGATGCGCGGCGCGCCCGCCGCCCGAGAGCACGTAGGAGCCCTCGAGCCGCGAATAGCGCGTCGCCTCGACCAGCGCCGCGGAGGGCGAAGCGTCCGGCCAGATCCAGGCGAAGGGCGAGGCCAGCGCATGCACGAGCGCGTGGAAGCGGCCCGCATCGAGCTGGAGCAGCGTGGTGCTCCAGGAGAACGCGATGTCGGAGAACACGATCAGCCGCAGGCAGCCGAGGAGCGCGCCGAGGTTGAACGCGACCCCGAACGCCTGGGTGACGCCCAGCAGCAGCCAGGGCTCGATGCCGTGATAGAGCGAACGGCGGCTGCGCAGCCGGTGCCAGAGCGCCTTCCACTCCGCGACCCGCGCCGGGTCCTTGCCGAGAAGGCCCCGCGCGGCCAGGCGCGGGTAGAGAGCCGAGAGCAATCCGCGGAACAGCCCGAGGAGCGGCGTTCCCAACGCCGCCACGGGCAAGAAGAACGAGCAGAGCAGAAGCGCGAACAGCAGGATCTGCAAGCCCACGAAGACGAGCAGGAAATCCCAGACGTTGACCGGCTCCTGCCCCGTGTAGTGGAGCAGGGCGGTCGCGGCGCCCCAGCCGAGCACGAGCGCCACCAGAATGACGGCCGCCCGGACCGCGCGGAGCGCGCTCACCACGGTCGCGCCCGGATGCAGCCGTCCCGGCTCGGCGCCTCGGAGCGCTTCGAGCCAGCGCCGCAGGATTTCCTCGCGCGAGCCGCGCTCCAGCCCCGCCGCGGGCAAGAGCGCCCGATCGCGCGCCTGGAGCGTGCCCGGGTCGGCGCCGTGGTCGCGGCCCAGCTGAGCCTCGAGATCGATCAGGTCCGAAAGCGTCATCGCGTCCGGCGCGCGGCCGGTGCCGGAGGATAGCCTTTCCCGAAGACCGCCTCACGCGGGTTGTCCCCACGGCAGCGCGCGCACCAGCGCGGCGCTGCGGGACAGCCGGCGCAACCGTGCGCCGGGCTAGTAAATCTCCCCGCCCCGCTCCTGGAACTCGCGCGACTTCTCGTCCATCGCCTCGCGCACGTCCTGCGTGATCTTCATCGAGCAGAAGTGCGGGCCGCACATGGAGCAGAAATGCGCGTGCTGCGCGCCCTCCGCGGGCAGGGTCTCGTCGTGGAGCTGCCGCGCGGTGGTCGGGTCCAGCGAGAGGTTGAACTGGTCCTTCCAGCGGAACTCGAAGCGCGCCTTGGAGAGCGCGTCGTCGCGCGCCTGCGCGCCGGGATGTCCCTTGGCCAGGTCGGCCGCGTGCGCCGCGATCTTGTAGGCGATCACGCCGTCCTTCACGTCGTCGCGGTCGGGCAGGCCCAGGTGCTCCTTGGGCGTCACGTAGCAGAGCATGGCCGTGCCGTAGGCGCCGATCATCGCCGCGCCGATCGCGGAGGTGATGTGGTCGTAGCCCGGCGCGATGTCGGTCACCAGGGGTCCCAGCGTGTAGAAGGGCGCCTCCTGGCAGATCTCCATCTGCAGATCCACGTTCTCCTTGATCTTGTGCATTGGCACGTGGCCGGGGCCCTCGATCATCACCTGCACGTCGTGCTTCCAGGCGACCTTGGTGAGCTCGCCCAGCGTGCGCAGCTCGGCGAACTGCGCCTCGTCGTTGGCATCGGCGATCGATCCCGGCCGCAGGCCGTCGCCCAGCGAGAAGGAGACGTCGTACTTCTTCATCACCTCGCAGATGCGCTCGAACCCGGTGTAGAGGAAGTTCTCCTTGTGGTGCGCGAGGCACCACTTGGCCAAGATCGACCCACCGCGCGAGACGATCCCGGTCACCCGTCGCGCGGTCAGCGGGATGTAGCGCAGCAGCACGCCCGCGTGGATGGTGAAGTAGTCCACGCCCTGCTCGGCCTGCTCGATCAGCGTCTCCAGGAACAGGTCGATGTCCAGGTCCTCGGCGCGGCCCTTCACCTTCTCCAGGCACTGGTAGATGGGGACCGTCCCGATCGGGACCGGCGCATTCCGGATGATCCACTCGCGCGTGCGGTGGATGTCCTTGCCGGTGGAGAGGTCCATCACCGTGTCCGAGCCCCACCGCACCGCCCACTGCAACTTCTCCACCTCCTCCTCGATCGAGGAGCTGATGGCGGAGTTGCCGATGTTGGCGTTGATCTTCACCAGGAAGTTGCGGCCGATGATCATCGGCTCCAACTCGGGGTGGCGGATGTTCGCCGGAATGATCGCGCGGCCGCGCGCCACCTCGTCCCGCACCAGCTCCGCCGGCAGGTTCTCGCGCAGGGCGATGAAGCGCATCTCCTCGGTGATCTCGCCTCGCCGGGCGCAGTGCATCTGGCTGAAGTTCTTGTCGCCGCGCGCGACGCGGCGGTCGATCCATGGCTGGCGCAGCTTCGGCAGCCCCTGGCGCACGTCGTGGCCGGCGGGCCCGGAGGTGTCGTAGACGCGCAGGGGCGGCTCGCCGCCCGACAGCTGGATCTCGCGCTCTGGAATCCGCAGCTCGCCTTCGCTCCGGTAGACGCGCTCGGAGGAGGGGAAGTCCTCCGCCAGCAGGTGGGCCGGGCGTGGATTCAGGGTCTCCACATCAACCGTGGAAAGCTTCTTGTTCGTCGTCATCCTAGCCTCCCTGCGCCGGCATTACCCGGGTCAGGTTCAAGGGGTCGCGGCCTGGCCGCCTCTCAGCCCGTCGGGCTCCCCCGTCTGTTGCGCGTCGTCATAGCGCCATCGGGTCGGCTACGCCAGCCGCTCTGCGCCGAAGGCCCGGAGATGCGGCTACATTTGCGACCTCAGTCCGGTTGGACGCTGAGCACGGCCGCCACTTCCACCGAGGCGCCCGCCGGCAGCGACGCCACTCCCACCGCGAAACGGGCGTGGCGGCCCGCTTCTCCGAAGACCTCCACGAACAGGTCGGAGGCCCCGTTGATCACGGCGGGCTGCTGCGTGAACCCGGGGACCGCGTTCACGAAGCCCTGCACCTGCACCACCCGCTCCACCCGATCGAGGTCGCCGAGGAATGCCTTGACGTGCGCCAGCAGGTTGAGCGCGCAGATCCGGGCGCCCTCGCGGGCTTCCTCGACCGAGACGTCCCGGTCCACCTGTCCCGGGCACCGCAGCTCGCCGTTCCAGGTGGTGATCTGCCCCGAGACGTGGAGCAGGGCGCCCACCTGCACGCACGGCACGAAGTTCGCGATCGGCTTGGGCGCTTGCGGCAGCACGATCTTCAGCGTCTCGTCCTGATCGAAGGCATGGATCGGGAGCGCGTCCGAGGATTTCGCCCACTCCTCGCTGGCCGCCAGCGCATCGGCATACCGCTCGCCGGCCAGGATCAGCTCCGCTCCGCTTTCGCGGATGCGATCAATCTTCGCCGGCGTGCAGGCCGAAGTCCCGCCCGGCCACCTCCACGACGGGCGTCTGGCGGACGTAGGGACGGATCACGGGCTCGGTGGCGGCGATCTGCTCGCGGCCGACTTCAGAAAGAGTCACGGAGCACCCGGCCATTCCGCCTGGACGTCGATCGCTCTCCTCAGGGTCCAGGGAGCGGCGCATACGGCTGCGCGCCCGCCCCCGATTCCTGCGACTGCCGCTGCCGCGCGATCGCGGTCACCGTCGCCGCCGCCGATCCGGTGGCCGCCGCCGCGCCCGCCGCCGCGGCCTTTCCTTTTCCGGGGACCTCGCAGATGCAGCCGTCCGAGTACTCGCCGAGCGCGACCATCCCCGTGAGCTCCATTCCGTACGAGCTGCAGATTCCCCTGCAGCCCTCGGCGCCCTTGGGCACCTTCGCCGCGCCGGTGAAGTTGGTGGGGAAGACACAGGAGCAGAGACCGAAAAGGGACGCGACGAGTGCGATGCGCATGGGCTTCCTCGCTTGGAACGCCGTTCGCCGTACACTGTATCCGTTCCGCTCACCCCGCCGCCGCGCGCGCGATGCACACTCCGCCGCGCGCACGATTCGGCATCCAGAGATTTGTTGATCGGCCGACACGTTCCCCTAGCATTCCTGCGTCCGTCTGATCGGTCCCGTTCGAACAGGAGAACACATGAAGAGTTTCTGGAAGGCAGCCGCGGCGGTTGCGTCCCTCGTCCTCGCCTCGTGCGGCGGCGGCGACGGCAATGCCGCGATCTCGAAGACGTTCAACTACGCCGCTGGGCAGGCGCCCAACGCCAACGAGCAGTCGGCTGCGACATCGGCACAAAGCGCCGTGTCGAGCACGTCGACGTTCAACACCACGCCCGACTCGAACAACGCCAGCCTGATCATCGGCCTGGCCGACGAGCTCGCGGTGTCCGCGCTGGGTAGCTCGCCGGTCGGCGCGTCGCCGATCGCGCAGGATCCGCGGCTCCGCCACGCGATGCGGAACGCGGTGACCTCCGCCTGCACGGTGGTGACCGCCACCAGCGTCACCTTCAACAGCTGCACGGAGATCGAGTCCGGCTACACCTTCACCCTGAGCGGCAACATCACGGCGGCCGCCGGGACGGTGACCTGGGACATCCATGGCGCCTTCACCGGGACGAGCAACGGCTTCAGCATCAACCTGAACCTCCACCAGTCCGGCGCGCTCACCGTGACCTCCACCACGGTGGTGGGTCAGGGGCTCTCCGAGATCTCCGGCAGCGTCTCGGGCCAGGGACAGAGCGTCAGCTTCGGTCTGGACACGGCCGCGATGGTCAACCTGACCTACAGCCCGACCTGCGTCACCTCCGGCACCCTCGAGGTGAAGCGCGTCTGGTCGCAGCGGCCCCAGGGCGCCACCGGTCCGGATTTCGCGGACGTGGCCGTGAAGCTCACCTGGACCGGCTGCAACACGATCCAGGTGCAGCACTCGACGTAGCGAGCTCACTCGCATCCCAACAGGAACCGGCCGGGCCCGCCTCGCGCGCGCCCGGCCGTTTTTTTCTACGTAGGTTTCCGTTCACCCGGAGTGCGGGTCGCGATATTCCGCTGTTGCAGCACGCTTGACAATTTGCACACCTGCCGGCACGGTCCCGGCGCCGGTCCCCCCGTAGTCATCGGAAGAACCCATGAATTCGAGACGACGTTCCGCAGCGACGGAGAGGCCTGTCTTGCGTTTACCGCCGGTCGCGCTGGTCCTCTGCGCGATCGCGTCCGTCGCCGGGCCCGCGCGCGCTGCTCCGGGGCTGCTGGCGGGATACGGCTTCAGCGAAGGGTCGGGCACGTCCACGACCGATGCTTCGGGGAACGGGATCACCGGCGCGCTCGTCAGCAGTCCGGCGTGGGTTGCCGGGAAGAACGGAACCGGCCTCTCGTTCAACGGCTCGTCCACCTACGTGGACCTGGGCAACCCGGCGGCGCTGCAGCTGACCGGAAGCATGACGCTCTCCGCCTGGGTGCTGGAGACGGCCAACGTCGGCGACGACGGCCAGATCGTCGCCAAGTCGGACGGCGGCGCCGGCTGGCAGCTCAAGTCCAGCCCCGACACGGGCGTGCGGACGTTCGCGATGAGGCTCGTCAGCTCCACCGGCGCCATCGTCCAGCGCTACAGCCGGACCGTCCGTTCCCTGAACACCTGGTACTACGTGACCGGCGTCTACGACGCCGCCGCCCGGACGCTGAACATCTACGTGAATGGCGCGCTCGACAACGGCGTGCTCAACGGCACTGTCGGTACGTCGCAGCGCAACGCGACCGTCAACGCCAACCTCGGGCGCCGGACGGGCGGCTTCTTCATCCGCGGAACCATCGACGACGTCCGCCTCTACGGCCGGGCGCTGACGCCAACCGAGATCCTGGACGACATGAACAACCCGGTCGCCGCGCCGCCGTCGGACACGACACCTCCTTCGACGCCGGCGGGTCTCGCGGCCCTCGCCGCCTCGTCGACGCAGATCGACCTGGGCTGGACCGCGTCCACTGACGACGTCGGCGTCGCGGGCTACGACGTCTTCCGGAACGGGGCGCGGATCGCCACCACCACGAACACCTTCTATTCCGACACGGGTCTCTCGCCGGCGACCTCGTACTCGTACAGCGTCTCGACGTTCGACGCGGCCGGAAACGATTCGGCGCTCTCGGTCCCCGTCACTGCGACCACCGATCCCGCGCCGGGCGATACGACTCCACCCAGCACGCCGGCGAACCTGGTCGCGACAGCCGTCTCCTCGAGCCAGATCAATCTCTCCTGGACGGCGTCCACCGACGACGTCGGCGTGACGGGGTACACCGTGTTCAGGAACGGGACTCCGGTCGGCACTCCGACCTCGCCGTCGTTCCAGGATGCCGGCCTGAGCGCGTCGACGACCTATACGTACGCGGTGTCCGCGCGCGACGCCGCGGAGAACGTCTCGCAGCTCTCCGCGCCGGCGTCGGCGACCACCAATTCCGCGGGGGGCTCGTCGGGCGTGTTCCAGAACGAGATCCTCGTCTCGGGCTTGAGCCTGCCCACCGCCATCAAGTTCCTCCCCGGCGGCGACATGCTGGTGCTCGAGTTGGGCGGAACCATCCGCAGAGTCCACTTCGGGACCTGGCAGGTCGATGCGACGCCGTTCCTGGTGCTCACCAACATCGGGACGCTGAACGGCCAGCAAGGGCTGATGGACCTGGTGTTCGACCCGGGCTTCGCAACCAACCACTTCTATTACGTGTTCTATACGCTCGGCTCGCCCAACCGCGACCTCGCTTCGCGCTTCACCGCCAACGCCGACTTCACCGGAACGGTGGCAGGCAGCGAGATGGTGGTCTACCAGGATCCGGACGTCGCGAACGCCGAGCACCACGGCGGGTCCCTGAACTTCGGCAACGACGGCAAGCTCTACGTCACCACCGGCGACAACTTCAACGCGGACGACTCGCAGTCGCTGAGCAGCCCGCGGGGCAAGGTGCTGCGGTTCAACCCGGACGGCACGGTCCCGGCGGACAATCCGTTCTTCGACGGCGCGGGTCCCAACTTCGACGCGATCTGGGCGCTCGGGCTGCGCAATCCGTTCCGCGCGTTCTACGACAGCCCGACGGGCCGGTTCTACATCGCCGACGTGGGCGGAAACGATCCCTCGACGGCACGGGAGGAGGTCGATCTCGGGATCCGCGGCGCCAACTACGGCTGGCCCACCTGCGAGGGCTTCGCCTGCGCCGGCAATCCGGCCTTCACCTCGCCGCTCTTCGCCTATCCGCACAACGGGCGCGACGCTTCGATCACGGGCGGGTTCATCTACCGCGGCACGCAGTTCCCGCCGGACCATCGCGGCAACTACTTCTATGCCGACTACGCGCAGAACTGGATCAAGCGGCTGACGCTGGACCCCGACGGTAACGTCACCGGCTCCTTCAACTTCGAGCCGCCCGACGGGACGCCGGATGGCCCCTTCGGCGACATCGTCTACCTGGGGCAGGGTCCCGACGACGCCCTCTACTACGTCGACCTCGGCTTCTCGGACACCACGGGCCAGACGGGCATCAGCAAGATCCGCCGGATCCGGTTCATCTCCAGCAACCAGCCTCCGGCGGTGGCGGCTTCGGCCCAGCCGACGTCGGGGCCGGCTCCGCTCACGGTGAGCTTCTCCACCGCGGGCACCGTCGACCCGGAAGGCGATCCCCTCAGCTACGTCTGGGACTTCGGCGACTCGACCACCTCCACCGAGGCGAATCCGATCCACACCTACGCGACCAGCGGACCGTTCTCGGCCCGCGTCGCCGTCTCCGACGGGAACAGCACCACGCTCTCGGCGCCCATCGCCATCAGCGTGGGCAGCCCTCCGACGCCCGTCATCTCCAGCCCGACGGACGGAGCACTCTTCCGGGCCGGGGACACGATCGCGTTCAGCGGCGACGCCAGCGACGCCGAAGACGGACCGCTGCCCGCCTCGGCCTTCACCTGGAGCATCGACTTCCTCCACGAGGGCCACGTCCATCCGGGCCTGCCGCAGACGGGCGTGAAGTCGGGCACGTTCGTGATCCCGACCGCCGGCCACGACTTCAGCGGGTTCACGCGGTACCGGATCACGCTCACGGTGGTCGACTCCGACGGCCTGCAGGGCTCGCAGTCGGTCCTGATCTTCCCCGACAAGGTCAACCTGTCGTTCGACAGCGTGGCGAACGGGCTTCTCTTGAACCTCGACGGCATTCCCTTCGCGGTGCCCTTCATCCACGACACGCTGATCGGCTTCCAGCACACCATCGAGGCTCCCGATCAGACGCTGGGCCAGAACAGCTACAGCTTCGTCTCCTGGTCGGACGGCGGGGCGCAGCGTCACACCATCGTGGTGCCGCCCGCGGACGCGTCGTACGTCGCGACGTACCAGGTGGTGCAGAATCCGCTTCCGGCGGGCCTGGTCGCGGGCTACCGCTTCAGCGAAGGCGCCGGTCTGACCACCGCGGATCTGTCGGGGAATGGGATCACCGGCACGCTCCAGAACGGCGTCGCGTGGGTGCCCGGGCAGTACGGCGGTGGCCTCGGCTTCAGCGGCGACAGCTACCTGAACCTCGGGGATCCGGCCGCCCTGCGCTTCACCGGCAGCATGACCTTGAGCGCCTGGATCAAGATCAGCGCGAACCCGGGGGACGATGGAGCGATCGTGGCCAAGCTCGGGCCCGCCGGATGGCAGCTCAAGACCAGCCCCGACACCGGCGTGCGCACGGCGGCCCTGCAGATCAGCTCGGATGGCTCGGATTCGATCCAGAGGTACAGCCGGACGGTGCTGGCGGCCAACACCTGGTACCACCTCGCGGGCGTCTACGACGCCGCCGCGCGAACACTCTCGGTCTACGTCAACGGCGCGCTCGACAACGGCGAGCTCTCCGGCACCGTCCCGGCTTCGCAGTTCAACGCGCCGTTTGCCGTGAACATCGCGCAGCGGACGGGCGAGCCGGTCAACTTCAACTTCATCGGGACGATCGACGAGGTCCACCTGTACGGCCGGGCGCTCACCACCGGGGAGATCCAGGTGGACATGACCACGCCGCGATAGGACTCGACTCTCCGGACTCCCGGCCATTGGCGGGAAGCTTCCTTTGGTCCATCCTGCGCCACCTTCCGCGGGAGGACGCATGCGAACGCTGCTGCTCGCCCTGCTGGCCCTGTCCAACGCCGCCCCTGCCCTCACCCTCGACGAGATCCTGGCCAAGAACCTCGCCGCCCGGGGCGGAGCCGCGAACGTGGCGAAGCTCCAGACGCTGCGCCTCACCGGCCGCGCCGTCTTCTCCGGGACGGGCCGGCGGGGCTCGGCCATCGAGATGGCCTGGGCCCAGGTGCAGAAGCGGCCGGGGAGCTTCCGCTCCGAAGTAACCCGGCAGGGCCTCACCGCGGTGCAGGCCTGGAACGGGAAGGAGGGCTGGAAGCTGTCGCCCTTCCGCGGCCGCCGCGAGCCCGAGCGCGCCTCGCAGGACGACGCGCGCGCTCTCGCGCAGGACGCGGACATCGAAGGGCACCTGGTCTCCTGGCGCGAGAAGGGGAGCAAGGTCGAGTACCTGGGAGTGGAGGACGTCGACGGCACGCCCGCCCACAAGCTGCGCGCCGCGCTGAAGGACGGCGACGTCCAGTACGTGTTCCTCGATCCCGACGCGTTCCTCGAGATCCGCGTGGTCACCGAGCGCCGCATCCGCGGCGCCGAGCAGGTGACGGAAGCCGACCTGGGCGCGTACGGGCAGGTGGCGGGCGTATGGATTCCCACCTCGATCAACCAGGGGCGGAAGGGCGCGCCGCGCACGGCGCACTTCACCGTCGAGAAGGCCGAGGCCAACGTCGCCGTCGAGGACCGCATCTTCGCCTATCCGGAAGGGACCATCGCGCGCGAGATCCTCGCCGCCCCCGAGGCGCGGCCGCCCTCGTTCGAGGCTCCGCCCGCGCCGCCGCCCGCCCGGCTCTCCTTCGACGAGGGCGTGATCTCCGGCCTCGACGCCCGCAACATCGGCTCGGCGACCATGAGCGGGCGCGTCTCCGCCGTGGCCGCCGCCAACGTGGACGGCAAGACGCTCGTCTACGTTGGAGCCGCGAGCGGCGGCGTCTGGAAGAGCCAGGACGGAGGCACGCGGTTCGTGCCGGTCTTCGACAAGCAGCCGGTCCAGTCGATCGGGGCCATCACCATCGACCCGCGCGATCCGCGGACGGTCTGGGTCGGCACCGGGGAGACCTGGACGCGCAACTCCGTCTCCATCGGCGACGGCATCTACAAGTCCACCGACGCCGGCGAGACCTGGGCGCACATGGGCCTGCCGGAGTCCGAGCGCATCGCGCGGATCCTCGTGCACCCGAAGAACTCGAACCTGGTCTACGCCTGCGTCACCGGGAAGCTCTGGAGCGACAGCAAGGACCGGGGCGTGTACCGCACGAACGACGGCGGCAAGACCTGGTCCCTGATCCTGAGCTACGCAGGCAACGCCTCGACGGGATGCTCGAGCCTGACCATCGACCCGCACAATCCCGACGTGCTCTTCGCCGGCACCTGGGACTTCCGGCGCAAGGGATGGACGTTCCGATCCGGAGGCGACGGCCCCAACGCGCCCAGCGGCAGCGCTCTGTTGCGCACGGCGGATGGCGGCAAGACCTGGAAGACGGTCGAAGGCAAGGGCCTGCCGCCATACCCCTGGGGCCGCGTGGAGGTGGTGATCGCGCCCTCCTCGCCGAAGCGCGTCTACGCCGTGATCGAGTCCGAGCACTCCGCGCTCTACCGCTCGGACGACGGCGGCGGCACCTGGACCGCGCTCGATCGCAGCCAAGCGATGGTCTGGCGGCCGTTCTACTTCGCGCGGCTGGTGGTGGATCCCACCAACCCGGACCGGCTCTTCAAGACCAACCTGGCGCTGATCGTCAGCGAGGACGGCGGGCGCAGCTTCTCGGAGACGGGGGGCGGCGCGCACGGCGACTGGCACGATCTCTGGATCGATCCGCAGAACCCCAGGCACGTGATCGGCGGCGACGACGGCGGGCTCTGGCAGTCGTTCGACGGCGGGAACCGCTGGTGGATGCAGCAGAACCTTCCGATCTCGCAGTTCTACCACGTGGCCGTGGACGGAGCGGACCCCTACCACGTCTACGGAGGGCTGCAGGACAACAGCACCTGGATGGGCGACTCCGCGTACGGCGGCGGCATCAGCAACCGGCGCTGGGAGAACCTCTACGGCGGCGACGGCTTCTGGGCGGTACCGGACACCTCCGATCCGGAGGCGGTCTACGTGGAGTCGCAGGGCGGCTTCGTCGGGCGCGTCGATCGCCGGACCATGTCGACGCGCGACGTGCAGCCGAAGGCCGGCTACAAGGAGAAGCTGCGCTTCAACTGGAACGCGCCCATCGCCGCCAGCCCGACACAGAAGGGCGTGGTGTACATCGGCGCCCAGTTCCTCTTCCGCTCGAAGGATCGCGGCGACACCTGGGACCGCATCTCGCCGGACCTGACCACCAACGATCCGGAGAAGCAGAGGCAGGAGCAGTCCGGCGGCATCACCGTGGACAACTCCTCGGCGGAGGCCCACACCACCATCACGGTGATCAGCGAGTCGCCGCTCGACGCGAACACCATCTGGGTGGGCACCGACGACGGGAACATCCAGCTGACCCGCGACGGCGGAGCGCACTGGACCAACGTGGTCGGAAACGTTCCGGGGTTGCCGAAAGCGAGCTGGGTCTCGTGGGTGGAAGCGAGCCGGTTCGACGCCGGAACCGCTTACGCCGTGTTCGATCGGCACACGTTCGGGGACATGACGCCCTGGGTGTACCAGACGCGTGACTCCGGGAAGAGCTGGACGCGCATCGCCGGCCCCTCCGGAGCGCTGCGCGGCTATGCGCACGTGATCAAGGAGGATACGGTCAAGAAGGACCTGCTCTTCCTCGGGACCGAGCTCGGCCTCTTCATCTCCGTGGACGGTGGCCGCAGCTGGGCGGAGTTCCGCGGGGGAGAGTTCCCGCGGGTGCCGGTGCGCGATCTGCAGATCCATCCTCGCGACGGCGATCTGGTCCTCGCCACGCACGGCCGCGGCATCTGGATCGTCGACGATCTCACGCCGCTCCGGGCCCTCTCCGAAGAGGTGCTGGCGAAGGACGTGGCGTTCCTGCCGGACCGGCCCGCCCAGCAGCGCATGTTTGCCGCTGGCGGATGGTCCGAGGGCGACGCGGCCTTCACCGGCGAGAATCCGCCTGCCGGAGCGCTGATCACGTACTACCAGCGCGCGCGGCACCTGTACGGCCCCATCCAGCTCGAGATCCTGGACGGGCAGGGCAAGCCCATCGACACCATCCCGGCGAGCACGCGCCGCGGGATCAACCGGCTGACCTGGACGATGCAGCACAAGCCGCCGCGGGTCCCGCGCGCCGCCACCGTGTCCAACTGGGGCTCGCGCGGGCCGCGCGTGATGCCCGGGACGTACACGGTGCGCCTCTTGAAGGCGGGCAAGGCCGTCGACTCGAAGATCGAGATCGCGCTCGACCGGCGCGCGACCTACTCGCTGGACGATCGGCGCAAGAACTACGAGGCCCAGCTCAATGTGGTGGCGCTGTTCGGCGACATGAGCACGCTGGTGGACCGCATCGACGCCGCCCAGAAGGGCACGGCAGAGCGGACCGGCAAGCTCCCCAAGGGCGACCCGCTCGCGGCGCGGCTGTCGGCGCTTCGCGACAAGCTCGAGGACGTGCGCAGGAGGATCGTCACCACCAAGGAGGGCGGCGCGATCACCGGCGAGGAGCGCATCCGCGAGCACACCGATTACCTCTACGGCGCGCTCTTGCGCTGGGAAGGAAAGCCGGCCGAGTACCAGGAGGCTCGCATCGGCGCGCTGCGGCGGGAGTTGGAGGACGTCCAGCGCGAGTTCGACCAACTGGCCGCCACCGAGGTGAAGGCGGTGGACGCGGCGCTGCAGGAGCGGAGCCTGCCGCCGATCCCCACCACGGTGACGGCCGCCCTGATCCGGCAGTGAGCACCGGCGGGGGCTATGGCGCTACTTCATGAGGCCCAGCACGCGCCTCACTTCGTCGGCGCCGCCGAGCTTCTTGAAGAGCTCTCCGCCCTTGCTCTCGATCTGGTCTGCCGAGGGAATCGTCCCCTGACCCGCGCCCGAGCGCGGGTAGACGATGTAGAGGAGCTCCGGCTCGTAGGTGCCCTGCAGGAAGTGGAGCTTCTTGCCGATGGCCGGGGAGCCCTCTCCGAAGTGCGGCTTGTCTCCGATGTCCGCGATCACCGCGTGCCCGAAATACTCCGGGTGGGCGATGTTCACCACCGTCGCGAAGTCGCCGACGTTCCCGGTCGGCCCCTGGCCGACCCGCGTGAACAGCGTTCCGCCCTTTCCCTCCAGCCAGATCTGCTTGGGAAACGCGATGTACGGGATCTTCCGCGCGTCGGCGTAGCGGGTCGGGTCGTCCCTCTTCTTGCTCCGATCGACCAGGCTGGTCGTCGAGATGCAGAAGGTCGGGCAAGGATCGGTGTCCTTCTGCTTCACCGGGTTTCCGCTCTCGTCGGTGAGCATCCCGAACCAGTTGCCCGGATGCCCGCCGTTGGAGAGTTTGTCGAGCGGTCCGGGCCAGGTGTCCATGTCCGTCGCGTACTTCGCGATCGGCAACACGTCGGTGCGCGTCAGGTGATAGCAGTTGGGCGCGCCGTCGATGTCGACCATGTAGCGGCCCTTCATGAACCAGGCGAACCCTTTCCCTGGCAACTTGTACGCGAGGTATTGGTATTTGCGCGCCTTCTTGCTCTCTCCGACTTCGCCGTCATAGGTGAAGAACTTCTCCAGTCCGCCGGCCTGCGCGGGCTGGATGTCGTTGCGGATCTGCAGCGGGGCCGGACTCAGCATCTGGAGGGTCTTGCCGCCGTCGATCACGGCCTTCACCAGCACGGCGATCCACGAGCCGAGCGGGAAGTCCGCCGGAATCGGGATCGCCAGATCCGTCTGGTCGCCCGCGATCTGGAGCTTCACTCCGGCATCGCTCTCCTTGCCGGTCAGGAAGTCGTGGAACACGACGTCGAAGACCTGGCCCCGCTTCACGTCCTTCGTGTGCACGCGCAGAGTGGCCGAGCCGCCTGGAGGGCTCCCGTTGCCCAGCCAGTAGACGAGCAGGATCTGCGGCTCGAGCCCGTGCTGCGTGCTGGAGACGGCGGTTTCCTGATCCGCCTTCTGAAGTTTCGCGAACGTATCCGCGTCGGGCAGCCCCGTCTGGGTGAGGCCGTTCGCCTTCTGGAACTCGAGCACCGCTTTCTTCGTCTGGTCGTCGTTGACGCCGTCGGCCTTGCCCGGGTCGGTCTTCAGCTTCCCGCCGCGGAACAGCTTGATCAGGATCACCTCGGACGTCTGCTGGTGCCGGCAGGCGGGAAGCTGCTTGCCGATCGCGCCCCAGGTGATGGGCCCGACGATGCCGTCCACGTCCAGCTTGAACTTCGCCTGGAACGCCTTGATCGCGGCCTGCGAGGCGGCGTCGTTGAGGTTGTCGGAGCTGCCCGGGTCCTTGTCGATCCAGTTCGCCCGGAAGAATTCTTGAAGACCCGACTCGACCTGGTGCTGCCACTGCAGCGGCTTCGACTTGTCCTGCGCCGCCGGCTTGGGCTTGACCTTGGCCGGCGCCGCCGGGTCCTTCTTCAGATCGTTGCCCTTGATGGTGGTGACCGGCGCGTCCACGTGCCCCGGAGGGCCCGGGTCGTAGGCTGCGGCTCCTCCTTCCTTCATGCAGTACGGATCCGGCAGCTTGTGGTCATAGTTGAAGCGCGCGACCTTGATCTCCTTGATCGAGGAAAAGACGTGCTTCGCCTGCCGCGCGAGTTGGATGTACTTTGGCGTGGCGCGGAAGGTCCGGGCGTCGATCTTCGTCACGCCGGGCAAGCCGAACCAGACGCCCTCGGAGACCACGTCGTCGGAGTCGACGAACAGCGGGTCCTTCGCCTTCTCCAGGCTGCCGGTGCCCGGGCCGCCCGTGGCCAGGTTGCCCTTCAGGTACTTCTTCCCGTGGCAGCCGTAGATGAAGATGCCGTATCCCGCCGCGCCGGCCGGCCCGTGGGCGCCGATCATCTGGAAGCAGTCCACGTCGCCGTGCTCGTCGAGGTGCACGTCCCAGACGAAGACGGAATGGCCGCCCGTCGGAAACCAGTCGATCCCCACCTGGTCGCCGCGGCGCATCTTCTTCATGTCGATCAGCTCCCCCAGGCCGAAGGCGGGCAGCGACTGCGCGGGCTGGTCGTGATCGTTGTGCATCGCGTAGAACTTCGCGAACGGCAGCAGGTCCTTGCCGCCGTTGAACATCGGCTCGTACGCCTCGCCCACGCCCCTGGGGAACTTCGGATCGAACGCGACGCCGATGGCGGACCCGGTGAAGGGAGAGCAGGTGATCAGCTTGCCGAATCGGTGGGCGTCGCCCTTGATGCGGGCGATCAGGCTGCCCTGGTGCTGGATGTAGCCGTCCTGGTTGTTGGCCCGCAGGTGCTCGCAGACCTGGATCAGCTTCGGGATCCCTCCCGGCAGGCTCGTCTTCTCGTAGCTCATTCGTCCTCCACCACGAACCGGTAGACGTTCTCTTCCTTCTCGGCGTCCGCGGCGGGAAGGCCGTGCGCGTAGAAGGTCTTTCCCCGCAGCTTCAGCTCGTACGCGCCGAGTCCGGCGGCTGCTTCCAGGCGGCCGGCGGCGTCGGTCTGCAGCTTCAGCTCACCCCCATCCACCATCTCGTTCGCGATCGGCGCACCGCTGGCGTCGGTGAAGACGCAGACCAACAGGCCGCCCGAGCGGCCCGGGTCGAGCTCGGGTCCTTCACCGCCGTGAGCGTCGCGATCCTCGATCTCGATCCGGTAGGTACGGTCGTCCGGCACCTCGGTCTGCAGCAGGCCGTCGTCGCCAGTCTCGAGCCAGTCTCCGATCGGCTCGCCGTTGTCCGGATCGAGCACGCGGACGCGGTGGCGCACGAGCGGCGTGTCGCCGATGCCCATCACCCGCACCGCGAGCACGTGCTGGTCGTGCTTCTCCTCCCCGACGACGAAGAGGTGGAGGCCAGCCTCCCGCTGGTGCGCGGGGACGGCGTGCGCCGTGAAGCTCTCGCCGCAAATCTCAAGGACGTAGGCCGCGGGCGTGGCCGGCGCGTCGATCCGGCCCTCGGAGTCGGTGGTGAGCTGGAAGGTATCGTCGCCGCACTTGATCTCGATCGACTCGTTCGCGATCGCGGCGCCGTCGGTACCGACGAACCGGCACACCAGCGCCATCGGGGGATCGTTGCCGGCCTGCGCCGGTCCCGTTTCCGCGTCGAGGCTCCGATCGAGGATTTCGACCCGGTATTTCCCCGGCCCCGGCGCCTGGGCGCGCAGGATGCCTTGCGCGTCGGTGGTCAGGATCCCCGAAGCCGGCTCGCCGGTCTTGGGGTCGACCAGCCGGACTGGATGGGTCGCGAGCGGAGTCCCGCCGATGGCCTTCACCTCCACCACCACCAGGTGGAGGTCGGGCGGCGGCGGCTCGCGTTCGGGCTGCGCGGCCGGCGCCTTGGCGGGCTTGGGCGGCTGCCGCTTGCCTACCCACACCGCGCGGAACGCCACCAGATAACCGTGCTTGCTGAAGGAGTGCTCCGCGTGATCGACGCGATAGCTGCCGTCCACGGCTCCGTCGATCTTCTCCAGGGCCAGGAGCGCCCCCGGCACCACCCGGGGGTCCCCGGTCATCTCGCCCTGCGCGACCACGAAGCGCTCGGAGAGCTTTTGCAGTCTTCCTCTTGCCATCGCTTCCGCGCTCGCCGTGTCGATGGGCGCCACGCCGTGCGACGCGACGGCCAAGGAATCGCCCTTGCCGTGCTCGCGCGCGCCGGCGCCGGTCTCGCCCGGCGGCGGGGTGGCCTTGCCCACGATCTCGCGCTTCGCCTTCGGGTCCCAGCCGTGGACGGTGACCTCGTTCACCTGCTGCTGCGCGGAGATCCGCAACTTGAACTTCCTGAGCATCGAGCCGGGCTCGATCCGGATCTCCTCTCCCTTCTTCGGGGGGCCGAGGATCAGCTTCTTGCCTTCCATGCGCAGCACGTTGCCGGACTGCTGCGCCAGCATGCGGAGCAGCACCGCGTCGCTGACGTTCGACTGCAGTGAATGGCGCCTGCTGCCGGAAGGCGCCTCGGCGGTCAAGCCGTGGTCGCGCGCGATCCGGGTGACGATCTCCTTGTCGTCGACGTCGTTGAGCGCGCGCGTCGCCTGCGAGAGCGCCAGCCGGTGCAGCGACTCGTGGCAGACGACCTTGAGCGAGGGAGGGACGTCGCGGAGGAAGCAGGGCTCGAGCGCGGTCACTTCGCCTTCGAACACCTTGGTCAACTTGCTGGCGAAACCGATCTTCACCTCGATGGGCGTGCCCGACTGGAACGTGTCGGCGTTCATGATCGAAAGGTCGGGATCGTGGAAGGTCAGGCTGCAGAGTCCGAACAGGTCGGAATCGAGGCGGACCGCGACGCGGGTGAGCCGCGCGCCGGCAGCAGCGTCCAGCGCGGCGCCGCCGACGCTCACCTTGCAGGCAGGGATGTAGCGTACGAAGTCGGTCTCGGCCATTCCGCCCCCCCGGGCTGCACGTGCTGACCTTGGATTCAGGAAGCGTCGAAACGGGCTGGTAGCGCCTCCGACTCAAGTCGCAAGATCGGTTGAGAGGCGGATATCACCAGATGCGATGGCCTGCGGATTTACTCCAGATTGACCCGCCGCAGCACATTTCGGAACCGCGGCTCGCCGCGAAAGGGGTCCCACTCGGGGCCGAATTTCACGCCCGCCGGCAGCAGCGGGTCCCGCTCCTCGACGCCTCTTTCTAGCCACGCGAAAGCTCCGTCCTTGTCGCCGATGGCGAGGTGCGCCGCCGCCTTGCGAACCCGTGGAATGAAGCCGGCGTCGGGACGTGCTTCGACGTCGGCCAGGAGCCGCCTGGCTGCATCCCGTTCTCCCTGCAACGCCATCAGCTCGACGCGCAAGAAGTCGAGGCGTCCTGACATCTGGTCAATGGTCGACTTTGCTTCCGCCAGCCTTCCGCTCTGGAGATAGGCGGCCGCGAGATAAGCCCGCGGGGCAAAGAACCCGGGATCCAGTTCCACTGTCCTCGTCGCCTGCTCGATGGCGCGGTCGTAGTCCCGGCCGTAGAGATGCGTGACCGCGACCACCAGGTTGACGATCGGGGAAGTGGGATCCATCTGCCGCGCGGTCTCCGCTTCAACGAGCGCGTCCGGGAGCCGTCCCTTGATCCAGAGGATCTCGGCATGCCATTGGTGCGCTGTCGCGTAGCCGGGCCGCAGCTCGATTGCGCGCTTCAGCTCCCGTTCCGCGGTGCTCCAGTCGTATTCGTGCTGCGCGACCGCGCCGAGCGATGCGTGGGCCTCGGCGAGCGAATCGTCCAGCTCCAGCGCCTTCAGCGCGTGCACCTTCGCTTTCGGAAGCGACTCGGCGGCGGTTTCTCCGCCGTAGTCTACGAGCAGCGTGTAGCAATCGGCCAGGCCCGAATGCGCGAGCGCGAAGTCCGGATGGGCGGCGATGGCGCGCTCGAACGAGGCCTTGGCTCTGGTCAGGCTCTCCCTGCTGCGCTGGTTCCAGAAATAGCGGCCTTTCAGGTACAGGTCGTGGGCCTCGGTGCTCACCGGAGCCGCGGACACCAGCGCGCGATCCGGCACCAGCTTCGGCCTGAGCGACTGCACGATCGCGCGCGCCAGCTCGTCCTCCAGCGCGAAGACGCTCTTCAGCTCCCGGTCGAAGGTCTTCGACCAGACGTGGTAGCCGTCCGCCGCGCTGATCAGCTGCGCCGCGATCCGGAGCTGGTTCCCTTCCCGGCGCACGGTTCCTTCCAGGACGTTGGCGACGTTCAGCTCCTGGCCGATCTGGCGGACGTTGACGTTCTTGCCCTTGAAGGAGAACGCGGACGTGCGCGCGACGACGCGAAGGCCCTCGACGTTGGCCAGCGCGTTGATGATCTCCTCCGTCACGCCGTCGGAGAAGTACTCGTTCTCACGGTCGCTGCTCAGGTTGACGAAGGGCAGCACGGCAATCGACGGGTCCCGCGCCGGGGCACTCGCGCCTCGATCCCCGCGCAGGACGAAGTACCAGAGCAGCCCGGGCGCCGCGGCCAGAGCTCCGATTCCCAGCAGGGCAAGGGCGAGCCGCGTCCGCTTCGGTCCTCCCGCGTCCACCGTGCGCTCGAGACGCCCCTGGTTGAGGTCGAAGATCCAGGCCAGCGCGACGACGATGGGGAATCCGAGCGCGAGGCCGACCACCACGTACGAGAGCACCGCCTCGGGCCAGTGCAGCCCGTGCATGACCGGTTCCACTACCTGGAGGACCGCGAACGCGGCGATGCCGTATCCGACCAGCGCGCGAAAGACGCGCCTGCGCTTCAACTCCGCCAAGAGCGCCAGCGCCACCGTCCCTCCCGATTGGCGAGGGAACGCTATCATGCGGATCGGCCTGGTCAGATCAGGCGGGGGCGCTCATGCTCTTCCAGGAATTGAACCGTGGAAACTGCAAGACCTACCTGATCGGCTGCGAGACGACGCGGCGGGCGGCTCTGGTCGATCCGCTGCGCGAGCGGGTGGACCGCTATCTCGCGTTCCTCGCCTACCACGGGTACCGGCTCGATCTGGCCATCGACACGCACACGCACGCCGATCACCGGACGGCCACCTTCGAGCTGCGCGATCTGACCGGCGCCCGCACGGTGATGCACAAGCGCGCGCCCGCGCCGAAGATCGACGTGCACGTCGACGACGGAGACCGCCTGGCGGTGGGTACGCTCGAGCTCCGCGTGCTCTCCACTCCGGGCCACAGCGCCGACGCGGTCTCGCTGTACGCCGGCGACCGCGTGCTCACCGGGGACTGCCTGCTCGTCCACGGCACCGGCCGGACGGACTTCCCCAGCGGCGATCCAGGGGTGGAGTACGACAGCATCCAGCAGAAGCTCTTCACGCTGCCCGACGAGACCTTGCTCTTCCCCGGCCACGACTACCGGGGCCACACGCACTCGACCATCGGCGACGAGAAGCGCTCGAATCCCCGCCTCGCCGGGCGCTCTCGTGAGGAGTACGTGCGCCTGATGAACGGCCTCGGCCTGCCGCTGCCGGAGAAGATCCAGGAGGCGCTGCAGGCGAACCAGTCGTCGATCGACGACGACTCGATGCGCTTCCCGCCCTTGTCGCAGCTCAGCCAGGTGGACCAGCTCACGCCGCGCCAGGTCCACGGCGAGCTCTCCTCGGCCGACCCGCCGCTCCTGATCGACGTGCGCCAGCCCGACGAGTACGCCGGCGAGCTCGGGCACGTACCCGGGAGCCGGCTGATCCCGCTCTCCGAGCTGGCGGCGCGCGTGAAGGAGATCGCCGGGCACAAGAGCAAGGAGATCGTCTGCGTCTGCCGCGCCGGCGTGCGGAGCACCACCGCGGTGGCGATGCTGACCGGGCTCGGGTTCGAACGCGTCCGGAACATGAAGGGCGGAATGCTCGACTGGAACGACGCGGCGCTGCCCGTGGAGCGCTGACGGACCCTACTCCTCGTATTCGCAGTCCAGCGCTCGCCCGTGCGCGACGATCGCGTCCTTGGTGATCAGGAACGCCCGCGTGCGGTGCGCGTCGCCGCGGAAGACCAGGTGGATCTCGTCCGCCATGTACGGCAGCTCCGGGTGGAGCCGCCGCAGCCGCTTCTCCTGCCAGTAATGCGCGACCCGGCGGGGCAGCACCGCGATCCCCAGGCCCGCGAGCGCGAGGCTCTTCACCAGCTCGAGATCCCCACAGGGCAGCATCCGGCTGGGCAGGGCGTCCATCGCGGCCAGCTTGTCGATGATCTGCTGGGACTGCAAGATCCGCCCGGCGAAGACCAGCGGCCCTTTCCGGAGCCGTTCCTTCGCGCCCATCAGATCGCAGGGCTCGGGCGCGCCGTCCGCCAGCACGAACAGATCCACCGCGTCGCGGAACAGCTTCATCGACACCAGATCGGGGTGTGGCTCGGGATTCACCACGATCCCGAAGTGCACGCTTCGTTCCACCGTCGCGTTGAGCACCACGCGGGAGGGCGCGTTGGACAGGCTGAGCTGGATGCGCGGGTTGCTCTCGAGGAAGCGCGTCATCCACTGCGGCAGGAAGTATGCCCCCAGCGACTCGTGGCAGCCGATCACGAAGCTGCCCACCTCGTCCGACTCCAGCCCCTTGATGCGCTGCTCGACCTCCTCGAGGCGGGCGAGCGCGTCGTTGGCGAATCGCAAGAGCTCTTCGCCCGTGCTGGTCAGCGCGACTCCCGTGCGCAGGCGGACCAGCAGCCGGGTCCCGAAGCTCTCCTCGAGCTGCTTGATGACCGCGGTCAGTCCGGGCTGGCTGACCTGGAGCACTCGCGCCGCGGCGGAGAGGCTCCCGCACCGCGCAACCGCCTGGAAGTAGCGGAGATGCTCCAACATACCGCTCGTGCATCGTATCACCCGGTCAGAGGATCAGGCGCTTGAGCTCGTCGGCCGGCACGTCGGCCATCAGCAGAGTGCCGCTTCCGTCCGCCACGATTGCGACGATTCCCTGCCCGAGCTGCGACGATGCGTAATAGCCGGAAATGCTCAGGGCCTCGCCCACGTCGGGCTGTTGCCGGATCACGTCGCCCGGCACCGTGTACTGGATCACCACGATTCCCCGCCAGCGATAGGCAAGGCCCGCGGCTGGAGATCCCGCCAGCGTGGTCTTCCAGGTGCTGAAGAGCTCCGCGTCCGGCCGGTCGAGGGTGTGGACCGGGAAGGGAACCGCCTCCGCGAGCGCGCCCAGATCCGCCTTTCGTGGAAAGTTACGGGCAGTGGCGCGGCGGCAGTCGGCGACCGCGTCCCGGAGCATCGGGATGGCCGCGAACGGCCTGCTGGTGTCGCCGCGCCGGAGCAGCAGGGTCGCGCTGCCGACGCCGAACACCACCATCGCGGCCAGCGCCGGCGCTGCCCAGCGCCGGATCGCCATGAAGGCGCGCTCGTTCCGCCCCGGTGGAGGCGGACCCATCTGCTCGATGCGGCGGCGGAGGCGGAACGAGCCCGCCGGGACGGGTTCCTGGGACAGCGCCCGCGAGAGCGTCCGGTGCAGGGCTACCTCGCGCTGGCAACGCGCGCAGGTGCGCAGGTGCTTCTCTACCGGGCCGCCGTCGTTGGCGGACAGCTCGTCGTCGACGAAGGCCGCGAGCAGCTCCTGGAGCCGGGCATGTTCCAGGGCAGCCGCTGCCTCCGTCATGGGCACTCCGGGTGGTTGCCTGCCCTGGTTGCGCACGGGATCCTCAACCTGCAAAGATGTCACCGGACGTCGCCTTATTCCCCCACCGCTGCTTCCTTGCGGACCCCCTCCGCATCGTCGCGGACCAACAGACCCGCCAGAAGCTGCCGGCCGCGGCTGATGCGACTCATGACCGTCCCGATGGGAACCGAAGTGATCTCCGCGATTTCCCGGTATTTCAGGCCGTGCATGTCGTGGAGCTCCACCGCCTCGGCGAAATCCTCCGGGATCGACCGCAGCGCCTCGCGGAGCCTTCCGGCGTCCAGCCGCGCCAGCAGCTCGTCCAGGGGCGAAGGGGCGTCGCTGGCGATGATCTCCTCGTGCGCGGCTTCCAACTCGGTGATGAAGAGGAGGTCCTGCCGCCGGGCGCGGGTGCGGTGCCGCTCGGTGGCCACGGTGCGGAGGATCTGGCAGAGCCAGGCAAACGTCGCCTTCGGATCGCGGAGCTGGTCGAACGCCCCCCAGGCGCGGGCGTAGGTCTCCTGCACGTAATCCTCCGCCTCGTGCCCGTCGGTCCAGCGCGACGCCAGCATGACCAGCCGGTCCAGGTGGTGCAGGGTCGCTGATTGGAAGCGCGCCCGCCTCAGCTCTGCCTTCACGTGTCCCTCCGGGGAACACGGGTTCGATGAGCGAAGTCTCAAGGCGGACAATCAGGAATTCAGATGAAGCCCATCATGATTTCTGGATCTGGCTGCGTGGGCGTCCGAAAGATCAGGGACCACGTCCGAAAGATCAGGGTCCACCGGATCGCCGCGACGACACTCGCGGAGCAGTCTCTGCGCGCTCCACCGACATCTCGACGGCGACCTCATGTCTTGGCGATGAACCGACGCCCGGAGACTATTCCCGGGAGGTGATCACTCCGGCGCCGGGCCGCTCTGCATTCCCTCGACGATCACCGGCTCGTCCTGCTCGATCAGGTGCTCCTTGCCCTCGAAGTCGATGCAGTGGCCCGAGCGCGCCGCCTTGGTCTGCAGATAGAAGCGATTGTACTCGTTGGCGGGCACCACGTGCGGAATCCGAGCCGTGATCCGGATGCCGTGCTGCTCCAGCTGGCGCAGCTTGTTCGGATTGTTGGTCATCAGCCGGATCGAGCCGACGTTCAGGCTGGTCAGCATGTGCGCGGCGACCGCGTAGTCGCGCTCGTCGTCGCGGAATCCCAGCGCCAGGTTCGCGTCCACGGTGTCCAGCCCGCGGTCCTGCAGCGCGTAGGCGCGGATCTTGTTGATCAGGCCGATCCCCCGGCCCTCCTGCCGCAGGTAGAGGAGCAGCCCCCGCGGCATCGAGCCCAGGCGCTGCAGCGCCACCTCGAGCTGGTCGCGGCAATCGCAGCGCAAGGACCCCAACACGTCTCCCGTCAGGCACTCGGAGTGCAGCCGGGTCGGCACGTCCTCCGCGCCCAGCACGTCGCCGTGGACCATCGCCACGTGCTCCTTGCCGTCGCGGTTGTTCCAGAACGCCACGATGCGGAATCGCCCGAACCGGCTGGGCAGGTCCGCCACCGCCTCGACGCGCACGCAGATGCGGGCCGCGCCGTATCCAGGGCAGTCGTGGTCCTTGTCCCGCTCCACCAGGTCGTCGAGCGTGGCGACGTGCGGGATTCCGCCGGAGGGAGGATTGGAGGGCATCGCCCTTGGATACCATCAGTTGCCCGAGGGTTCCCGCGGCGCGCGAGGGGTCCTCAGCTTCGACCAGTCGATGCGCCAGGCCCTTCCCATCTTGATCCACACCAGGGGCCGGCGATGCTCCGGAGGCGTCGCCAGCGCCAGATGGTACAGGTCGTCCACCCGCGCGTGGAAGCCGCGGGTATGCGGCGTCTGCGAGAAGCCCAGCTTCTCGCGATCGAGGTGATGGCAGAATTCGTGAAGCAAGGTGTGGAGCAGGCCGCGATAGGAGGTCACCTTCCCGAGCACGGCCGTGCGCATCCAGACGCGGATGCGCTTGCTCTGGAAGTCGTAGTCCCCGAACAGCTCGGTATGCCCGCCCTCCCACACGCTGCGCGGCCTCGCCCCCAGCACGCGCAGGGCGGGCCGGCCGATGCCGTAGGTCCGCGCGAGCAGCTCCAGGACGGACTCGCCCCCTGCCTTGACCTTGCGCGCGTCGCCGGTCGCGATCGCCTTCTCCAGCAGCGCAGCGCGGGTGTGCAGCTCGCCGGCCTCGGGTAGAGGTTCGAGCTTCACCAGCGCGTCGCTGCGATCGAACTCGCGGCGCGCCTCGCCGCTCCGCGGAGGCCGGTCGGTGACCACGCTCCGAATCTACACATCTCGCTTCCCGGTCAGCGGGAAGCCTGCAGCGGCTTCGCCGGCGGCGAGCGCTCCGGCTCGAACCGCGAGGGCTGCGCCGACCCCCGATACGCCCATGCGAATTCGGGCTGTCTCGGGTTGCGGCACTCGAGGGCCACGCGGTACCAGCCTGCCGCGTCGCGTGCGCGGGTCTCGGCCGCCGCGCGCAGGGCGAAGTAGTAGGGGGCTTCGCACGGGCGGGAACCCTCCGCCGCCTCGTCTCCGAAGTCCTCCTCGCGGCCTTCGCCCAGGAGGAAGCGGGCGAGCCGCAGATCCCAGCTCGCGTAGGCGCCGGCCAGGCCGAGTCGCCGCGCCACCTCCGCCTTCCAGCGCGCCAGCGGATCGGAGATCTCCTTGGCCAGCGCGTCCCGCCGCGGACCCCGCTCGCCGCGGCGGACCAGGGAGGCCGCGCGCAACAGGGCGAGCCGATCGGCCATCGCGGGATCGAGCGGCTTGTAGGGGAACAGCTCCCAGAGCCCCTCGTCCAGGCCTTCCCCAAACGCGGCCGTCGCGAGCTGGTCGTCCGCGCTCTCCTCCGGTTCGAGCTGCTTGCGCAGCCAGGGCTCCGCCGCGGACGCGCCCTTCGCCGCGCGCAAAGCGCTCCACGCGCTGAACCGGAGGCCCGCCCTCTTTTCCGCGGGCACCTTCTCGCCGAGCAGGGAGTACAGCTCGAAGGCCTGCGCGGCAGCCCCGGCCCTCGTCAGAGGAGAGCCGAGCTCGACGATCCACTGCGGCTGGACCTCGGCCTGGAGCAACGCCTCGATCGCGTGTTTCACGTCGGCGGGGGGCCGGCTCCGGAACACGTCGGCGAACCGCTCGCCGATCTTCTGGAAGTCCCTGCGCGTGAGTGGGACGGGCGAGTGGGCCAGCACGTCTGCCGCGTTTGCGTCGTCCTTGGTCCGCCAGCGCACTTCGGCGACGGTGGCGACGGTCTCCACCTGCGGATGCCGGGCGAGGTGCGCGAGCAGCAGCCCTTCCGCATCCTGTTTCCTGCCGAGGTGGGCGAGTTGGACGGTGGCGATCCGGTAGGCGCAGACCGCCTCGGTCGGAAGCGCGCGCTCGACCATGGTGAGCGCGTCCTCGTGGCGGCCCATCGCGTCGAGCTGGCGCGCCGCGGTGCACCGCGCGCGGGCGGCCCGGAACGAATCGTCCTCGCCATGCCTCCGCACCAGGTCCAGCGCGACGGCGAGGGCGTCTCCCGGCCGTCCGGCGTCGTGGAGGAACCGGATCAGGCGCTCGTGCGTCGCCGCGTCGAAGGGCCGCTCCCGCGCGAGACGCCGCAGCGCCCGGTCCGCGGGCGCCTTGACGCCGCGATCTGCCAGCGCGGCCGCGGCTTCCAGCCGGGCCGGAAACGGGAGCTTGTCGTCGAGCGCGATCTGCTCCAGCCGATCGACCTGGCCGCGCTGCTTCGCGAGAGCGACCTCTTCGGAAGGGAACGCGCCGGGGGCTTGATCGACGAGGCTCGCGACGAGCCGTCCGGACCGGTCGAGATCGCGCTCGTGGACGCGGAGCACCTCCGCCCAGATCAGGCGGCTGGCCGGGCGGGAGTCGAAGTGGGGCGAGGCGACGCGCACGGCCTCGATCATCTTCGGGTCCGGCGCGTCCGACTGCTTCGCGATCCCATCGAGGAGATCGGCGACGGCGCGGACCCCGGGCATCTTCGCGGTGGCCAGCGCCTCCAGGGCTTCGTCGGTGCTGCCCCGATCCTCGGCGATCTGCACCTTGAGCCAGCGGCTGAGTTGCCCACCCGCCGGGACCGGCCAGGTGCCGAGCACGTCGGCCAGGCCGCTCGCATCGGGGCGCAGGACGTACCCGGAGCGTGCCGATCCCGAGAGGGCCGCGGCGACGATCGCGGCGTACCACCCGCTGGTGTCCACTCCCCGCCAGAGCGGGCCCTCGAACGCGACGTCAGCCTGCTGAAGATCCGTCGCCAGCCGGCCGCGCAGGTCCTCGTTGCTGGCGAGGTTTTGTAGCGCGGACTGCTGTCCGCTCGTCAGCGCCACCATCAGCTCGACATCGGTGGCAGCCTTGGCGCGCACGTTCTCCAGATCGGCCAGCGCGAGGGCGGGGAGCGCGTCGCTCGCGGTCGCGACCAGCTGGAGATCCGAGTCGAGGAGGAACTGGCCGACGGCGGGAATGGAGATGTGCTCGCTGTCCCGGGCGGATTCGATGAACCGGCGCACGGCCTGCTCGTCGCCGTTCTGCATCAGCCAGCGCAGCAGCAGATGGCGATCGCCCGCGTTGGCCTCCTTGCGCCGCGCCGCCTCGGCGAGCTTGCGCCGATCGAGCGAGACGAACGCGTGCAGCGCCGGCTCGTCCTGCGCGGCGAGGGCCCGCGCCGCGCCCGCATACCCGAACGCGAGGGCGAGGACGGCCTGCTGGCTGCGGACGTCCGCTCCCGCCGCGGCATCGGCGGCGCAGAGCGCCACGGCGTGCGCGTCCAGGCGGTCGTCGGCGTCGAACGCGCGTGGCAGAAGGAGCATGAGGTCGGCCACAGCCGAAGCCGCATCGTGGAGGACCGCCGCCCCGCGATCGCCGCGCGACCAGCGCGTCTGCGCGTCCCGGACGGCAGCGAAGGCTTCCTTGTGTCCCCGCACGGCGCGGACGCGTTGCGCCTTCCCGGTGACCTTTGCCGAGTCGACCCACGCCTTGGCGAGCGGCGCGAGCGCATTCATCAGCTCGGGGAAGTCCGGCAGCTCGGCGACGCGCCCGAACTCGCGCTTGCCCGCGGAGAGGATCCAGCGGCCCTCGGCGAACCGGGCCGTGACCTCCACCCCGGCGAGCTCGCGCGCCGCGAGCAGGAACCTGCGATCGGGGCCCAGGCGCAGGACGTCTTCGAGCGCCGCCCGCCGGTCGAGCGGATGCGGCGGCAGGGGCAGGGTCTTCAGGCCCAGCCGGCCGGCGGCAGCGTTCTCGGCCGCGCTTCGCTCCTGATTTCGCGCGTCATCCCGCAGCTTTCGCTCGCGCCACTGCCAGGCCTGGGATCCGATGGCGCCGGCGGCGGCGAGAGCGCAGACGAAGAGGAGGATGGCGAGGCGTTTCATGAGTCGAATCCACGCTAGCCCAAGCGGTCAGTCCGCCGAAACCGAGTGCCGCGCTCACCAAATGCGACCCGAACCCTGCCGGACGCACCCGTTTTTTGCCCTGTTCTCGCTTGCGCAGTAAGTAATGGGCCCTTCGCCCAGGAGATGGCCATGACCGACGAGAGCTGGGACGAGCAATTCAGGCAGTTCCTGCGCAAGACCGGGGAGGACTTCCGGCGTAGGGGGGAAGACTTCAAGACCGAGGCGCAAAGGCTGTTCGACGCCGCGATGGACCCGGAGAAGCAGCAGAAGGTCCGTGACCGGCTGAACGAGCTCAGCGGGTGGGCAAGAAGCACGGCCCAGGACATGGCTGGCGCCGTCGAGGAAGCCGCCAGCAAGGCCCAGAGCGCCTTCCAGCGCGCCACGGACAGGATGACCGGTTCGAGCGAACCGGCCCCTGCCGCGGAACCGGCCCAAGCCCGCGCCAGCAGACCGGCGCGCAAGCCCGCGGCGGCCGCCAAGAAGAAGAAGAAGCCCGCGGCGGCCGCCAAGAAGAAGAAGCCCGCGGCCAAGGCGAAAGCGAAGTCCCGCAAGCCGGCGCGCAAGGGCGGCGGCAAGCGAAAGCGCTAGAACGCGCGTGCTGACCCGCGCCGTCCTGAGACGTCCCGGGCCCGATTTCGCGGCCGGTCTCACCGCCTCGAGACTCGGCGCGCCGGATCTTGCCCGCATGCTCGCCCAGCACCGCGCCTACGCCGATGCGCTGCGCGGGCTGGAGCTCGAGATCGAGGTGCTCGATCCGCTGCCCGGCTTTCCCGACGCGTACTTCGTCGAGGACGTGGCGGTGGTGGTGCCGGAGCTTGCGGTGATTGCCCGACCCGGAGCACCGTCCCGGCGGGGAGAGGCGGAGGCCATCGTTCCGGTGCTCGCCCGGCATCGCACGCTGGCGCGGCTCGAAGATCCAGCGACGCTCGACGGCGGCGACGTGCTGGTCGTCGGCCGCACGGTCTTCATCGGCATCTCGGCGCGAACGAACGAGGAGGGAGCCCGGCAGCTCTCGCGCCTGCTCGAGCCGCACGGCTATCGGTCGTGCACGGTCCCGGTTTCGCGGGGCCTGCATTTCAAGTCAGGCGTGAGCTGGGCGGGCGGCGAGACGCTGCTGGTCAGCGAGCGATTCGACGGTCGTCAGGAGCTGCGGCCCTTCAGCCGCATCGTGGTCGACGCCGCGGAGGAGGCGGCCTGCAACACGCTGTTCGTGAACGGCACGCTGCTGATGCCCGCGGGGTTTCCGAAGACGCGGCGCCAGCTCGACGGGATGGGGTTGCCGGTCGTCGAGCTGGACGTCAGCGAGGCCCGCAAGATGGACGGCGGGCTGACCTGCATGTCGCTGCGGATCGGTCCTGGCGAGGTCTCGCGGTTGCAACCATTGGGTCCGCGGTAGCTGGCGGTGAAGCTCAGATGACCTTAACGAAGCTGTTATCCTCGACGCCGTGAGCTCCCCAGCGATCCCAGCCGCGCCGAAGGGCGAGACGCCCGCCACCCCCCTGGTGAGACACTGCTGGGCCGGGGCGGGCGCGAGCCAGCTGATGCTCGACTACCACGACCGCGAGTGGGGAGTGCCGCTCCACGGCGATCGGGAGCTTTTCGCCAAGCTCATCCTCGATGGGTTCCAGGCGGGGCTGTCCTGGTCGATCATCCTCAACAAGAGGGCGCGCTTTCTCGAGGTGTTCGACGGGTTCGATCCGGTGCGCATGGCCCGCTACGACCGGCGCAAGATCGCGCAGGCCCTGAAGGACCCGGGCATCGTGCGCAACCGGCAGAAGGTCGAGGCCGCGGTGTCGAACGCAAAGGCCTTCCTGGCCTTCCGGGAAAAGGAAGGGTCGTTCGATGCGTTCCTGTGGAGCTTCGTCGGCGGCTCTCCGAAGCAGAACGCGCGCCGGTCGCTGCGGATGCTGCCGGCGCGCACGAAGGAGTCCGACCGCATGAGCGAGGCGCTGGTCGAGCGTGGGTTCCGCTTCGTCGGGCCGACCATCTGCTACGCGTTCATGCAGGCGGTGGGGATGGTCAACGACCACCTCGTTACCTGTTTCCGCCATGCGGAGCTGAAGAGGATGGCGGGCTGATGGAAGCGCGGAGCGAATCGACCTCGCCGCCGCGGCATCCGGTTCCCGTGGCCCGGCACAGCGAGCGCGCGATCATCTTCCTGATCGGCGCGGTACAGTTCGTCAACATCCTCGACTTCATGATGGTGATGCCGCTGGGCCCGTTCTTCGCGGGCCCGCTTTCGATCCCCGCGTCGCGCATCGGCGTGATCGGCGGCAGCTACACCGCGGCGGCGGCGGTGTCCGGCATCGCTTGCTCGTTCGTCCTCGATCGCTTCGATCGCCGCAAGGCGCTAGCGGCGGCGATGGGAGGCCTCGTGCTGGCGACCGCGCTGGGCGGTTTCTCCACCGGACTCGCCAGCATCCTGTTTGCGCGGATCCTCGCGGGAGCGTTCGGCGGCCCCGCGACCTCGCTGTCGCTCTCGATCGTCGCCGACCTGATTCCTCCCGAGCGCCGGGGCAGGGCGCTCGGCGCCGTGATGGGATCGTTCTCGGTCGCGGCCGTCCTCGGCGTGCCCGCCGGCCTCGAGCTGGCGCGGTGGGGTGGATGGCGGCTTCCGTTCTTCTCCATCGCGGGGCTCGGGCTCGCGCTCGTTCCGCTGGCCATCGCCTTCCTCCCGCCCCTCACCGGACACCTCGTCGCCGGCAGGACCCGAGGGCCCGCCACCGGGTTCCTCGGCCTGCTCTCGCGGCCGATCGTCCAGCTTTCGGGGGTCGCGACCATCGTGGTGATGGCCTCGGCCTTCCTGATCATCCCGGTGATGACGCCCTACCTCATCTTCAACCTGGGCTTCCCTGCCAGAAACCTGAAATGGATCTACATGGCAGGCGGAGCGCTCTCGTTCGTGATCCTCCGGGTGATCGGAGGCCTGGTGGACCGCTTCGGCTCGACGCGACTGGCCGCGGTCGGCACCGCGGTCTTCCTGCTGGTGGTCTGGTTCGCGTTCGTGGGCTACGATCCGCGCGTTCCCATCGGCGCTCTCTTCGTCCTCTTCATGACGGGCATGAGCTTCCGCATGGCGCCGTACCAGACGCTGATCAGCAAGGTTCCCGCGCCCCAGGAGCGCGCCAGCTTCATGTCCCTGATGAGCGCGATCCAGCACCTCTCCACCTCGGCGGGCGCGGTGCTCTCGAGCGTGATCCTCTCGACGGGGACCCGCGGCGAGCTGGTCGGGATGCCCAGGCTCGGCCTGGTCGCGATGGCCATTGCCACGCTGGTGCCGCCGCTCTTCTTCCTGGTCGAGCGCCGCGTCCGCAGCGCAGCGCCGGCGCCGGCGATCCCGGTGGCTGCCTGATCGCAGGCTGACTTACGGCCGCATCCAGACGTCGAACGCGTGGTGCGTGTCCAGGTACACGTAGCCGATCCCGCCCTGGCTCGCACTCCTCGACGCCTCCGTCACTCCTCGCGCACGTAGCTGCCCGGCGCGGCCTCGAGCGGCTCGTACTCTCCTCCGCCCGCCTCTTTAGGAGCATCGACCAGGTCGCCGGAGCGCTCCTTGATCCAGGCCCGCCAGTGCGGCCACCAGCTCCCTTCCACCCGGTTCGGCCGCGCCTTGCGGGCCCACTCGTCCGGATCCGCCACGTCGGCCGGCGCCGCGAAGAAGAACGATTTCGACGATCCGGGCGGATTCACCAGGCTCTGCAGATGTCCGGCATTGGCGAGCACGAAGGTCGCATCTGCGCCCAGCAGGCGCGCGGTGCCGTAGCAGGCGCGCCAGGGGGTGAGGTGGTCGGTGATGCCGCCGATCACGTAGGCGCCGACCTTTACCCTTTGCAAATCGATGGGCAGTCCGCCGATGCTCAGGCTGCCCGCCTTCGCATACGGATTCGTCTCGAAGAGCTCGAGCAGGTCGCAGTGGAACTGGCCGGGAAGGCGCGTGGTGTCGCTGTTCCAGAAGAGGATGTCGAAGGCCGGCGGCTGGTTGCCGAGCAGGTAGTTGTTGACCCAGTAGTTCCAGACCAGGTCGTTCGGGCGCAGCCAGGCGAACATCCGCGCCATCTCCTTGCCGGTGATGACCCCCTGGCGGCGGGAGCGGGCCTTGGTGGCGCGGATCGCGCCGGGCGTGACGAAGAGGCCGAGCGACGAGTCGTCCATCGCGGCCTCCGTGTCGAGGACGCAAACCGCCCAGGTGGTGTGACGGACCTTGCGCTCGCCCCGGGCGGCGAGCCAGCCCAGATAGGCGGCCAGCGTCATGCCGCCGGCGCAAGAGCCCCACATGTTGACGTCCGGGCTTCCCGTGATCCGTCGCGCCACGTCGACGGCCTCGTCGAGCGCGGTCGCGTACTCCTCGAGGCCCCAATGTCCCTGGTCGGCGGTCGGATTCCGCCAGGAGATGACGAAGAGCTGCACGCCGGAGTCCACCGCCCACTTGATCAGGCTCTTCTCCGGCGCCAGGTCCACCGCGTAGAACTTGTTGATCTGCGGCGGCGACATCACGAGTGGCCGGGCATGGACCCGCTCGCGGGTCGGCGCGTACTCGATCAGCTCGAACATCTGGCTGCGGTACACGACCTGGCCGCGGGTGGTGGCGAGGTTGACGCCCAGCTTGAAGGGCGTGGGATCCACCTGCGCGGGCATCATGTGGTTGTGCCGGATGTCGTGGACCATGTTCCGCGCGCCCGTCACCAGGCTCCCGCCGCGGGTCGCAACCGCCTTGCGCAGCGCCACGGGATTGACGAGCAGCCAGTTGCTGGGCGCCAGCGCGTCGGTCACCAGCGAGGCGAAGAAATGCGCCCGCTTCTTGCCGCGCGCGTCGAGCGACGATCGATCGATGAATCCGGCCAGCCCCTTCTGCGTCACGCAGTGTGCCTGCATCAGGCGCCTGGAGAGGAAGTTCGAGCGCCATGCCGGATCGGCGAACCGGCGGTCTTTCGGATCGGGCGCTGCTTCCGACGCGCCGGCCACCACGGTCCTCAGCTCCTTCACGCCCCACCGGATGGACTTGATGGCCGCGCGCGGCGACATCACGACCGCGCGGATCAGCGAGCCGGCCGCCGTGGCGACGTCCCGGCCGCGCAGGCCGATCAGCGGATTGAAGACCAGCGTGCTTTCCGCAGCTCCTGCCAACGATTCGACGACATCGATCATCGATCACTCCGTCGTTCAGGGACGGTCCAGGAACTCCTCGATCGCGCTCGCCGACTCCCGCGTGCGCGTGAGCAGGAAGAGGTGGCCGCAGTCCAGGACCTTCAGCTCCGAGTTGGGGATCAGCCAGCGCATCAGCCGCGCGTTCGCCAGCGGCACGATCGGGTCGTCCTCGCCCGCCATCAGCAGGGTGGGCTGCTTCAGGGTGTGCAGCCAGTGGATGCTCGTCCAGCCGGCGGCCGCCCCGAGCTGGAAGTAGTAGCCGAGCCGCGACTGCCACCGCACGTGCCGGAACACTTCCGAGGCGAGCGAGGGGTCGCGGCGGAAGTCCCCGCCGTAGATGTCGCCGGCGATTCGCTGCGCGTATCCTGGACGGATGAAGCGGGCAGGCGTCATCATCTTCCAGAGCACGCTGGGGGATGCGGGGATCATCACGCTGCCGGTCGCGGTCGCGCAGAGCACCAGCCGCCGGCAACGTTCCGATTCGCTGCGCGCGAACTGCTGCGCGGCCGCGCCGCCCCAGGAGATTCCCAGGACGTCGCAACGTTGGTGGCCAAAATGGTCCAGGACGGTCGTTGCCAGCCGGGAGATGGTCCCCAGGCGATACGGCCGCGGCGGCAATGGCGAGTGACCGACACCGGGAAGATCAAAGACGATGAGCTCCCGGGACATCGATCGGGCAAAGGGCTCCAGGAGCTCGATGTTGCCGCCGATCCCGTTGAAGAGGAGGAGCGGAGGACCGGAATGCGAGCCTGCCCTGTGGCCGACGCGCAGCAAGTGCCCGCCGGCTCGGAGCATCTCGATCGAGAACGTTCGATTCATCCCGGTCATCCCTGCCCGCCTACGGAATGCCGCGCAGATCCTTGCGCAGGATCTTGCCCACCGTCGACTTGGGCAGCGTGTCGAGGAACACCACCTGCTTGGGAACCTTGTACGCCGCCAGCTCCCGCGCGCAATGGGCGGCCACGTCCGCCTCGGTGAGCGCGGCGCCCGGCGCCCGCACGATGAAGAGCCGCACGGCCTCGCCCGTCTTCTCGTCCGGCTTCCCGATGCAGGCGCATTCGGCGACGCCGGCGCAGGCGGCGGCCACCGCCTCGACCTCGTTCGGATAGACGTTGAATCCGGAGACCAGGATCATGTCCTTCTTGCGGTCCACGATCTTGAGGAAGCCCTCCGCGTTGAAGACGCCGACGTCCCCGGTGCGGAAGTAGCCGTCGGCCGTGAAGGCGGCGCGGTTCGCCTCCGGCTTCTGCCAGTAGCCCCCCATGACCTGTGGTCCCTTCGCGCAGATCTCGCCGGCCTCGCCGATTGCCACCTCGTGATCCTCCATGTCGAGCAGCTTGATGTCCGTGGACGGCAGCGGCAGACCGACGGTCGCTGTGAAGCCCTCGCCGTTGCTCGGGTTGAGGGTCAGGACGGGCGAGGTCTCCGACAGCCCGTAGCCTTCGAGGATGTCCCTGCCGGTGAGCGCCTTCCACCGCGCGGACGTGGTGGGGAGCACGGCTGCTCCTCCTCCGATCGAGAGGCGCAGGCGGGAAAAGTCCACCTCCTTGATCTTCGGGTGCGCGCAGAGGCCGGCGAAGAGCGTGTTGACGCCGGTGAAGACCGTGCAGCGCGACCGCTTGAAGATCTCGACGAATCCGTCCATGTCGCGCGGATTGGGGACCAGCCAGTTCTCGGCGCCGATCGAGAAGTACGTGATGAAGTTCACCATCAGCGCGAACACGTGGTAGAGCGGCAGCGCGGTGACCACGACCTCGTCGCCGGGCCGCACCGCGTCCGCCATGAACGCCTTGAACTGCTCGGTGTTCGCTACCAGATTCCGGTGGGAGAGCGCGGCGCCCTTCGAGATGCCGGTGGTGCCGCCCGTGTACTGCAGGAAGAGGAGGTCGTCTCCGTCGAGCTGGGGCGGAGAGAAGGGCAGGGTGGCCCCTTCCGCGAGCGCGTCGGCAAAGGAAATGACGTTCTGGAGCCGGGGATCCGGCGCCGGACTCGGCAAGGCGGCGGCTGTCCCGTCGCCGAGCCGCACCGCGATCACGCGCTTGACCTGGGTCTTGCCGACGATCTCGGCGAGGGTCGGCGAGGAGCCGTTGAAGATGACGATGATCCCGGCTCCCGAGTCGTTGAGCTGGTGCTCGAGCTCGCGGCACGTGTAGAGCGGATTGACGTTCACCTGGATGGCGCCCGCGCGGAGGATGCCCATGGCGGCGATCGGGAAAGCCGGGATGTTGGGCATCATCACCGCCACGCGGTCGCCCTTGGCCACCCCCAGATTCCGCTGGAGGTACGCCGCGAAAGCGCGGGAGAGCCGGTCGGCGTCCGCATAGGTCAACGTCTCGCCGAGGCAGCGGAAGGCGGGCCTGTCCGCGTACCGCTGCATGGCGCCTTCGAGCAGATCCACCACGGAGCGGTGGGCGTCCGGATCGATCCCCGCTGGAATGCGTTCGCCATAGGTCCTGAGCCACTGTCGGTTGGGCATCTCGCTCCCTCCTGGAATGGGCGGTACAATCCCCTTTTCGGGGGGCCGATGTCATTGACCGGACCGGCCAATCTACTGGCTTCGCAGAGCCAACCAGGCTTCCGGAGCGGAAGATGAGCTCGCTTGCGACCTCCGCCGTCTGGGTCCGGGGCATCGTGGAGCTGCTCGCCGGCGAGGGTGTGGACGCGAAGGATGTGCTCGCGGCGGCCGGGATCGATCCGGCTTCGCTGGACGCGCCGGGAGCGCGGCTGCCCACCGACAGCATCAGCGCTGTCTGGGAGATCGCGATCGAGCGATCGGGAAATCCGTTCATCGGGCTCGCGCAGCCTCACGTGGTCAGGCCGGCGGCTTTCGACGTGGTGGGCTACGCGATGATGTCGTGCGCGAACCTGCGCGACGCCTTCGAGCGCCTCGTGCGCTATCTGCGAATCCTGAGCGACGCGCTCACCCTGACCAGGTGCGAGGACGGCCGCGGGCGCTACAGCCTGTCGTTCGAGCTGCACGGCGGCGAGCGGCCGGTGCCGAGAGCGCGGATGGAGTTCATCCTGGTGACGGTGAACACGTTCTGCCGCTGGGTCAGCGGACGCGATCTCAACCCGCTGGAGGTTGCGTTCGCGTACCCACCGCCGGCGGACTTCACGCTCTACCGCCAGGCCTTCCGCTGTCCCGTCTCGTTCGACGCTCCGGTCTGCAGCCTGACCTTCGCGGCCGACGATCTGGAAAAGCCGCTGTCCACGTCCAACCCAAGCCTGGCCGCGATGCACGAGCGTTATGCCGGAGAGTATCTCGAGCGGTTCGACCACGGCCAGACGAGCTACCGGGTGCGCGAGGCGATCGTCCGCCGCTTGCCCGACGGCGAGCCGCGCCGCGATCAGGTCGCGCGCGAGCTGTGCATGAGCGAGCGGACCCTGCAGCGGCGCCTGGAGGACGAGTCATCGTCGTTCGGGCAGCTCCTGAACGACACCCGCCGGGGGCTCGCCGTGCAATACCTCAACCGGCTCCATCTCTCGCTGGCGGAGACCGCCTATCTGCTCGGATTCTCCGAGCAGAGCAGCTTCTTCCGCGCCTGCAAGCGCTGGTTCGGGCTTCCGCCGGGAGAATACCGGCGGCAGTTGATCCAGCGGGCCTAGGACGAGATACCTGCACGGGGATCCCCGCTATACCGCGCTGCTGGCGCGGGTACAGATGCCGGTGGACTGATCGTCGGGCTCGGTTTCGCGGCTCACGGCCTTGCCCTGCTTCCGCGAGAAGGCCTGGAAGGCCTTGCCTCGATCTCCAGGGTTCGATGC
>DASQAS010000153.1:0-1519 GCA_035635635.1 Myxococcales bacterium
GTCAAGAAGGGCGAGCTCCTCATGCGGGTCGATCCCCGCGATTTCCAGGCCAAGCGCGAGCAGGCCCGCGCCGCGGTCGCCACCGCCGAAGCGAATCTGCGCGCGGCACGCTCGGAGGTGCCGCTGACCCGTGAGGGCACACGCGCGCAAATCGACCAGGCGCGGGCGGCGGTGCAAGTGGCGATGGTGGGCGTGAAGTCGGCCGAATCGGCGGTCGAGGAGGCGCGCGCGCGGCTCGAAGCGCGGCGCTCGGCCACCGAGGCGATGCGCGCTGACATCAACGGAGCTCAGAGCACCTACCGGCAGGCCGGTCGCGAGCTCGAACGGGTCCGAAGCCTGCTCAAGACCGACCTCGTGGCCCGCCGCGAGTACGACGTGGCCGAGGCGGCCTACGAGACCGCCGGCTCCACGGTCGAGGCGCTGCAGCGTCGGATGACGCAGTCCGAGCGGGAGATCCAGCAGGTCGAGGCCGAGGTCGGCAACCGCGTTCACGCGGTGGACCAGGCGCGCCAGCGGGTCGCCGAGTCGCGCGCCGCGCTGGCGCTGGCGGAGAGTCAGATCCACCAGGTCTCGATCAAGGACGCCGAGGCCAGCCGGGCCGAGGCGCGTCTGCGCGAGATGCAGGCGGACCTCGCGTTTGCGGATCTGCAGGTCGAGCACACAGAAGTCCGCGCCGCGGTCGACGGCGTCGTCTCCAAGAGAAGCGTCGAGCTCGGGCAGGTGGTCCAGATGGGCCAGCCGCTCCTGGCGATCGTGCCGCTCCAGGACGTCTGGGTGGTCGCGAACTTCAAGGAGACGCAGCTCTCTCGCCTGCGGACCGGTATGAAGGCGGCCGTCGAGGTCGACGGCTATCCCGACAAGGCCTACACCGGCACGATCGACTCGATGAGCGCCGGTACCGGCGCCCGCTTCTCGCTCCTGCCCCCCGAGAACGCCACCGGCAACTGGGTGAAGGTCGTCCAGCGGGTCCCGGTACGGATCCATCTGGACGGGAAGGGAATCGGCAACCCGCACACCCTGCGCGCGGGCATGTCGGTGAACGTCACGATCCGCGTCCGGTGACGGACGAGCCGCTCTCGCCCGGCCACCGCTGGGCGATCACTGTCTCGGTCATGCTGGTAACGGTGATGCAGATCATCGACACCAGCGTCACGAACGTCGTCCTTCCGCACCTTCAAGGCTCGCTCTCGGCCGGGGTCGAGGAAGTGGCGTGGGTGGTCACGTCCTACCTGGCGGCGAACGCGATCGTCATCCCGGCGACCGGGTGGCTCTCGTCCTTGCTCGGGCGCCGCCGGTTCTTCCTGATCTCGACCATCCTCTTCACGGTCTCCTCGTTCCTCTCCGGTATCGCGCCCAACCTCGAGTTCTTGATCGTCGCGCGCGTCTTCCAGGGGATCGGCGGCGGGCCGATCATCCCGATGTCGCAGGCGATCATGTGGGAGATCTTCCCGCTCAAGCAGCGCGGCCTGGCAATGTCCGTGTGGGGCATCGGCATCATGATGGGCCCCATCTTCGGACC
>DASQAS010000154.1:0-36775 GCA_035635635.1 Myxococcales bacterium
GCTCTGCCTGACGGCGGTCACCGTCGGCGTCAGCTACCTCCACCTCACCCGCCCGCTCGCCATCACCGTCGCCCTGATCATCGCCACCATCAAGGCGGGCCTGGTGGCGGCCGTCTTCATGCACCTGATCTCCGAGCGCAAAGTGATCTACGCGGTGCTGATTCTCACCGCGCTCTTCTTCATCATCCTGCTCGCGTTGCCGAACCTCACCGTTTTCGAGCACCACAGCGGGATGCCGGGGACCTGAGTGTCGCTGAAGGCCTTCCATGTCTTCTTCGTGGCGCTCTCCGTGCTCTGCGCGCTGGGGTTCGGCGCGTGGTCGCTGGTGGACTACGAGCGGACGGGGAGGGGCGGGATCCTCGCCCTGGGCATCCTGGGGTTCGCGGCCGCGGCGGCGCTCATCTGGTACGGCCTCTGGTTCCTGCGCAAGCTGAAGAACGTGAGTTACCTGTGATCTCCATCCTCCTCGCATGCCCGTCGTGTTTCGGAGCGGCCGATTCCGAGCAGGTCCAGGCCGCCAAGATCGGCGTCCTGGTGTTGCTCGGGTTCATCGTCCCGGTGCTGGGCGTGATCGGCTTGGTCGCGCGGACCTGGGCGCGGCGGGCCCGGGCGCTGTCTACTGCTTCTCCGCCGTCACCAGCTTCGTCAGGAACGCCAGCTTTGAGCCGGTGACGCGCAGGCCGGCCTCGGCCACGCGCGCGCCCAGGTCGTCCTTCACGTAGCTCATGTAGTACGGCTCGTGGAAGCGCGCCGGGAAGGCGAGGATCTCGCGCTCCAGCTCCTGCGCGTCGGCGAGCTGGATGCTGTCCGCCACCACCAATAGGCCTCCGGGCCGCACCACGCGCGCCATCTCCTCGAGCACGCGGGCGCGCACTTCCGCCGGGATCTCGTGGAGCAGGTAGACGCTGGTGGCCACGTCGAACGACGCGTCCAAAAAAGGCAGCCGCTCGGCGTTGTCGCAGACCAACGAGACGTCCAGGTCGCGAGGCAGCACCTCGCGGGCGCGCGCGATGTAGTGGGGCGAGAGATCGATCCCGAACAGCTTCGCCTCCGTGGGCAGCGCCGCGCCCAGCATCTTGAGCAGATGGCCGGTGCCGCAGGCCACGTCGAGGATGCGCAGCGGGTGCGCGGCCGAGGCGTTGCGCGCGCGCGCGATCCGGACGATGGGCGGAATTACGCGCCGCCGCATGGCGTCGGCGGTGCCGCCGAAGAGAAGCTCGACCTGCAGGTCGTAGAGGGCGGCGCTGGTGTGCCCCAGGTAGCCTTCGCTCTGGTAGTGGAAGTTCTGCGCGTAGTAGCCCGGGTAGCGCGAAGGATGGGCGTCGTGGTTCAGCTCGCGGAAGTCCCCGCGCCCCATCCGCGCGCGCGTGCGCGGGAGGTCGGCGAGCAGCCGCGGCACGGCCTGCGCGTACTCGCGCCAGGGGAGCGTCTCGATCAGCGAGCGGGGATAGATGCCGGCCTCGGCGTCCCGGAAGTCCTCGTCGAACAGCTCCTCCAGCCTCCGCCGCAGGGACGCGGCCGCCTCCGGCGAGGAGCGGTCGCTCCAGCGCAGCAGCGCCCGCGAGTAGGCGAGATACGCGAGGCGGACCGCCGCGGTGCGCGCGACACGGGAGCGGACGTAGATTCGGCGCGACAGCTCGCGGCGCAGCTCGGCGACGGCCATGCGGAAGATCCTTGCCTGCGGGCGCGCATCGCGCAACTGTCCTTGGGCCGCCATGGTGCCGCTGCCGAAAGTCGCGCCCGGGACCCAGTTCCCCCCGTTGCGTGTGGGACCCTCCGACCGGGTGTTCGTGCTCACCGGCGCCGGGATCAGCGCCGAGAGCGGCGTGCGGACCTTCCGCGACGCGGGCGGCCTCTGGGAGGAGCATCGGATCGAGGACGTGGCCACGCCCGAAGGGTTCGAGCGGGACCCGAGGCTGGTCTGGCGCTTCTATTCCGAGCGCCGGCAGAAGCTCGGCAGCGTCCACCCCAATCCCGCGCACCTCGCGCTGGCCAGGCTGGAGCAGCGGATCGGCGACCGCTTCTTCCTCTGCACGCAGAACGTCGACCCGCTCCACGAGCGGGCGGGATCGCGGCGCGTGCACCACATGCACGGAGAGCTGCTCAAGACCCGTTGCGAGGATTGCGATCGTCCCGCGTTCCAGGACGAGGGCGTCTACCTCGTGGAGGTCCCTCGCTGCGACCGCTGTTCCGGCCGACTGCGGCCGCACGTGGTCTGGTTCGGGGAGATCCCGTTCGGCATGGACCTCATCTTCGAGGAGCTGGAGGACTGCGATCTGTTCGTCACCGTGGGGAGCTCGGGCGCGGTCCATCCGGCGGCCGGCCTGGCCTCGCACCTCCGGCACAACCCCAATCCGCGCGGCAACTTCGCCCGCTGCGTCTACCTCGGCCTGGAGCGGCCAGAGAACACGCACTCCTTCGACGAATGTCGCCTTGGCAGGGCCGGCGAGCTGTTGCCATCGCTGTTCGAGATCGCAGGCTGAGGTATGTTCGCTCAATGAATCGTCCGGTGCTCATCGCAGCGGTGCTCGCCGCGTCTGCCGCCTTCGCGCAGCGCGATCGGAGCGAGATGGAGGGAAGGGTCTACGCGGCGATCGGCGGCGGCGGCTCGCTCTTGATGAAGCCCGGCGACAGCACGCTCGGGTACGACCTGGAGGTGCGGGCCGGCTACAGCATCATTCCAAAACTTCAGGTGTACGTGGCCGGAGCGCTGGACGGCGGAAGTTTCTCCGGCGCCACCTTTCGCACCGAGCAGATCGTCGCCTTCGGGCAATACCATCTGTGGGTCGAGTCGGCCCTGATGGCCTATCTCCGCGCCGGGGTAGGAGTGGCACTTTCGCCGGACGTCGTTCCAGGATCGCTGGCCTGGGGCGTGGGTGCGGCCTCAGGTCTGGGAGTGGAGATCCAGGTCGCTCCCAACGTGTTCCTCGCGCCGGAGTTCTTCTACCGCTACTCGAATCCCTCCACGGGCGGGACCGGGCTGAGCGTGCACACGATCGGGATGCAACTCGGTCTCGTCTACTATTGAAGCGAGACGTGGCGGGCGCGCCACTTGCCGCGGACCTGCTCGAAGAGGCCCACGCAGACGGGCAGCGAGAACCGGCGCGGGCCGGCGCTGCCCGGGTTGAACCACCAGATCCCGCCCTCGCGCTCGTCGAGCGGCTTGTGGCTGTGTCCGAAGACGACCACGTCGGCCGGCTCGCGCAGAAGCTGTGCCGCGGCGTCGTCCCGGATGTGCACGAGCAAGAACCGCAGGCCGTCTAGCGTGATCCGCGCGGTCTTGCCGGCGGGCCCGCAGCGCCAGCCGTCGTTGTTGCCCGCGCACGCCGTCACGGGGGCGATCGCGGCCAGCCCGGAGAGGACCTCCTCGCCCCCGATGTCGCCGGCGTGCAGGATGTGGTCCACGCCCTCGAAGACGCGGCTCACCTCGGCCCGGACCAGGCCGTGCGTGTCGGAGATGACGCCGATGCGCATGCCTGCAGTATAAGGCGCGAATGGAGTTGCTTTGCGAGACCCCGCGGGCGTGGGTCGACCTGGCGGTCGACCGCTTCGACGAGGTGCTCGTGGACCACGCGCACTGCGAGAAGAAGGCCGCCGCGCACGCGCTGTCGCTGCTGGCCGCTTTTCCGCACGTACCGGGCCTGGCGCGGGCGATGGCTCGCCTCGCGCGCGAGGAGGCCGGACACCTCGCGCAGGTGCTCGCGCTGATGGAGAAGCGGGGATTGAGCCTCGGTCGGGATCCGGGGGATCCGTACGCGCAGGGCCTGCAGGCGATGGTGCGCCAGCCAGCGCGGGAACGGCTCCTGGATCGCCTGATCGTCTCGGCCTTGATCGAGGCCCGCAGCGAAGAGCGGTTGCGCCTGCTGGGGCTGGGGCTTCCCGACTCCGAGCTGCGGCAGTTCTATCGAAGGCTCGCGGACGCGGAGAAAGGGCACGGCGAGCTGTTCATCCGGCTGGCCCGGCGATGCGACGGATTCGCGGAGCGGCTCGAGCAGATGCTGCGCCTGGAGGCCCGCCTGGTGCGGGAGCTGCCTCTACGGCCGGCCATTCACTGAACGCGCGGAAGCAGTGGCTCCGTTCTCGGGCCACGCATGCCTGGGATACTTGCGCATCAGCTCCCGGCGGATGGCGGGATAGTGCCGCTCCCAGAACCCCGCGAGGTCCTGGGTGACTTGCTGCGCGCGGCCGCTCGGCGCGAGCAGATGGAGCGTCAGCGGCAGGCGTCCCGCGCAGATCGCGGGCCCACGCGCCATCCCGAAGAAGTCCTGCAGCCGGGAGCGCACGGCAGGCGGCTGTCCCTCGGCGTATTCGACGCGCAGCTTGCGCCCCGTGGGCAGAGCCACTTCTTGCGGCGCGAGATGGTTGAGCTGCGGAGGAGTGAGCGCGGAGAGCACGTCGAGCTCCCGCAGCTCGCGCAGCGACGTGAGGCCGCGAGCCAGATCGGCGAGGCGTCCGCGCACCTGCGCGTCGTCGAGCTTCGCGATCTTCGATTCGGGACAGTGTTCGGCGACCAGGGCGATCCGCGCCTTCAGCCGGGCGAGCTGATCGGGATCGGGGATCCCCTCCGCGTGCTCGAGCAGGACGCGCGTCGCATCCGCAAGCTCCGGCTCGCCGGGCAGGCGCCGCGTCTCCTCGAGCACCAGCTGGTCGTAGAGCAGGCGGGAGAGGACCTCGACGCGTTCGCGCGAGTCTTCCCAGACGAGCTGCGCCTCTTCGCGCAAGCTCGCGGGATGCAGATCCAGGAGCCAGTCGGGGTCGATCGCGCTCGCCACCCGCACCATCACGCGCGAGCGGCCGCCGTCGCGGCGCTCCTCGGCGTCCACCGCCACCAGGAGCTCGGCCTCGCGCACGGCGCTGTCGGCGGAGAGCTGCGCCGCGCCCCCGGAGGCGAGCAGGACATCGGCTCCGCGGCGGCGGGCGACCCGATCGGGAAATCCGGCCAGTACGGCGATCTGGATCGCGTCGTCGCGGGTCCCCTCCCGAGGTCCCGGGGGCGGCGCGAGGCGCAGGAGCTGCGTCAGCGCCTGCTGGTGGCGCGGGTTCCTTTGCAAATCCCTCCGATCGAGCAGATCGATCACGTCGGAAGGGCCGGTGGCCGCCGGACCGCGCGGCCCGCTGCGTTCGTTCAGAAGGGCGGCCACGGAGCATCCGTCGGATCGGTAGCCGCGGCGGCAGGCTTCCACGGCCAGGCGCGCGAGCCGGGGATGCACGGGCATGGCCGCGCACGCCCGGCCCTCGGCAGTGACGTTGCCGCGCGCGTCCAGCGCCCCGAGGCGGCGGAGGAGGGCGTCGGCGCTCTGCAGGGCGGCGGGCGGGGGCGGGTCGAGCCAGGGCAGCGCTTCGGGGTCCAGGCCCGCGGCGCGGAGCTCGAGCACGGTGCCCGCGAGATCCAGGCGCTCGATCTCGGGTGGGTGGTGCTCAGGGCGCGAGTCGAGGTCATGACGGGTGTACAGGCGTACCGCCCGGCCTGGACCCAGCCGGCCGGCGCGGCCGGCGCGCTGGGCGGCCGATGCGCGGCTGATCTTGCCGACGTTGAGCGAGGGCAACCCGGACCAGGGCGAGTGGGACGCGATCCGCGCCAGCCCGCCGTCCACCACCGCGGTAACGCCGGGGACCGTGACGCTCGTCTCCGCCACGTTGGTGCTCAGGATCACCTTCCGTTGGCGAGCCGGCGCCAGGGCACGGTCCTGGTCTTCGGCGGGGAGATCGCCGTGCAGCGGCAAGAGGAGCAGGTCGCGATGCTGCGCCAGCTCTGCGCAGGCCTCGGCGGCCTGGCGGATCTCGGCGGCGCCGGGCAGGAACACCAGCACGTCTCCCTGGGTGCCCGGCACGGTGAGCCGGCGGATGGCCGAGGCGACCTGCTCGGAGAGTCGGCGTCCGTCCGGTTTGTCCAGGTGCTCGATCTCGACGGGAAAGCGGCGCCCTTCGCTGCGGACGACGGGCGCCTTCAGATGGTCCACGAGAGGGACCGCTTCGAGCGTCGCGGACATGATCACGAGCTTGACGCGAGGGAAGAGCCGCTGTGCCAGCGCGAACGCGAGGTCGCCCGGAAGATGCCGCTCGTGGAACTCGTCGAGCACGATGGCGGAGACTCCGCGCAGCCCGGGATCCGACAGCATCCGGCGGGCGAGGATCCCTTCGGTGACGTACCAGAGGCGCGTCCGCGGCGAGCCGCGCTGCTCGAAGCGGACCTGCCATCCGACGAGCCCTGGGTCGTCGAGCTCCTGCGCGACTCGCCGGGCGGCGGTGCGCGCGGCGAGTCGTCGCGGCTCGAGCACCACGATCTCTCCCTCCACGACGTCGAGCAGCGCGGGCGGGATCCGCGTGGTCTTTCCGGCGCCGGGTGGCGCTTCCAGGACGACCGCCGGGTGGGCGCGGAGCGCTTCGATCAATTCCGGCAGCACGGCGTCGATGGGGAGGGCTTCCTTCACCGCGGCGGAATATAAGGTTCCGCATGAAAAGCCTCCAGGACACTTACGGTCCGAACGTCATCTGCTTCGGGTGCGGACCGGCGAATCCGCAGGGATTGCAGATCAAGAGCTTCCCCGAGGGAGACGACGCCTGCGTCGCCGAGTTTCGCCCCCAGAAGCACCAGCAGGCGTTTCCCGGCGTGCTGAACGGCGGGATCATCGGTGCGCTCCTGGACTGCCACAGCAACTGGACCGCCACGTGGGCCCTGATGCGGCGCTCCGGGGCAAAGGTCCCTCCCTGCACGGTGACTGCGGACTTCCACGTCGTCCTGAAGCGGCCGACGCCCATCGACGCGGTCCTGAAGCTGTGCGCCCGTGCCGTGGAGCTGAAGGAGGATCGCGCGCTGGTGGAGGCCACGCTGGAAGCGAACGGCAAGGTCTGCGCGACCTGCACCGGGACGTTCGTGGCCGTGAAGGAGGGGCATCCGGCGTTCCACCGCTGGTAGCGTGGTGAGCTCGCGAGCCGGAGATGCCCCGGGACCTGGGACCTGCGCGTCGCGCTAGGAGCTGGCGGATGTGTAGCGGCGGATCGAAGCGAGCCAGATCGCGCGCGCGAGGGTCGCGAAGAGGAGCGCGCCGAACAGGGCTCCCACCGCGGTTCCGGGCGTCAGCTTCCCCAGCAAGGCCAGGGCGGGATAGGTGGTCAACAGCGCGAGCGGCAGGACGAAGGTGAAGATCACCGCGAGGAGCCCGCGGAAGACCGTGCTCGGCCAGCGGGCGACGTCGAAGACGGACTGGAAGAGGTAGAGCAGGTTGTCCACCCGCACGGCCACGAACGCGACCGACACGACCAGGATGGCGATGGAGTAGAGGACCAGCACGGCCGCGCCCAGCAGCGCGGCCGCGAGCAGCACATGGCCCGTGCCGGGGGCCCGGCCGATCCGGTGGAAGGCGACCCCGAAGATCGCTCCGGCCGCGGCCAGGTCGATGAGGCGCCACGGCTCGATCTTCGAGAGCGAGACGAGCAGTTGCGCGTCCGCGGGCTTGAGCAGCACGAAATCGAGCGTGCCCTTGCGGACGTGCTCGATGACCTGGAGAAGGGATGGGCTGAGCGTCCCCTCCAGGACGCCCTTCAGGGCCACGAACCAGCCGAGCACCACGAGCATCTCGGGGAACGTCCAGCCGGCGACCTCCGGCCGGGTCCCGAAGACGACGATCAAGGGAAAGAGCGTGACGCCGACCCAGAGCAGCGCCAGGGCGCCTTCGACGGCGAACTCCAGCCGGTACTGCAGCGCCATCGCGATCGAAGCGCGGAGCTGGGCGCGGACCACGCGGGCGGCGCGCATCATCCGCCGTACGCCGCGTAGTGGCGCAGTCCCGACCGCCACGCGGCCCTCGTCACCACCAGGAAGAGCAGCACGTAGGCCCACTGCGCGCCCAGCAGCTCGAGGGCCTCGATCCGCGACCAGCGCCCCAGCATCAGCTCGACCGGAAGCGAGAGCTGGAAGCGGAAGGGGAGCACGACCGCCAGCTCGCGAAAGGCCTTGGGGAAGAGATCGAGCGGCACCAGATAACCGGACAGCACGTTGGAGAAGCCCAGCCAGGCGTCGAACAGCGATGCCGCGCTCTCGAAGCGGAGCGCCAGCGTCCCGATCATCGCCTGGACGAGGAAGTACAGCAGCCAGGCCCCGAGCAAGGCGGGACAGAGCAGGAGCCAGGAGAACCAGTCGTGCGACAGCTCGGACCGCGCGACGTAGAGGAGGATGCCGATCACCGGGATCGCCACCACCCCGCGCATGGGAATGGCCGCGATGTTGTCCGCCGACCACTGCAGCAGCGGATGGATGGGCCGGAGCAGGCGCAATCCGAGCGTGCCCTGCCGGATCTCCATGGTCATCTCCCACACCACCCAGGCGCCGGTCATCAGTCGAACCAGGAGGGCCGCCAGGTAGTAGGCCGCGAACCCCTGCTGGGTGTAGTTGGCCACCGGACCGGACCGCGCCGCCGCCGCCCAGATGGCCAGCATCACCAGCGGCATGTTGGTGGAGAACATCCAGATCAGGAACTCGGCGCGGTAGGCGACCGCCTCGGCGAATCCCGTCCGCAAGAGCTGCGGGTAGAGCCGCAGGATGCGGGTCATGCCGCGCGTCCCTGGGCGAAGAGGTCCCGCATCACCTCCTCGAGCGGCGGGTCCTCCACGGTCAGGTCGTTGAGCGGAAGCGAGGAGAGCGCGCGCGACACCGCCGCCTGCAAGGCGTCCTTGGAGACCTGCACGATCGCCTCCGCGTCCCGGTGCTCGATCACCGCGCCCAGCGACTCGAGATCCCGGCGCTCCACCGGCCGCGAGAAGCGCAGCAGCATTCGCTTGTCGGGGCGCACGCGTCGGACCAATTCGGCAAGCCCGCCGTCGTAGATCAGCCGGCCTTTGTCGATCACCATCACCCTCGGGCAGAGGGCCGCCACGTCCTCCATGTAGTGCGAGGTCAACAGCACCGTGGCGCCGAACCGCTCGTTGTACGCGCGCACGAAGCCGCGGACGGTGGCCTGCATCGAGACGTCCAGCCCGATGGTGGGCTCGTCGAGGAAGAGGACCTTGGGCCGGTGCAGGAGCGCCACCGCCAGCTCGCACTTCATCCGCTCGCCGAGCGAGAGCTGCCGGGTCGGCTTCCCCAGGAGCGGAGCGAGATCGAGCAGCTCTGTGAGCTCGGCGACGGTCGCCTCGTACTGCTTGCGCGGGATGTCGTAGATGGCCCGGTTGAGCAGGAAGGTCTCGGACGGAGGCAGGTCCCAGAGGAGCTGCTGTTTCTGGCCCATCACCAGCGTGATCTGCTCGAGGAACCCCCGCGCGCGCCCCTGCGGGACGAAACCGCCCACCGAGACGCGACCCTCGGTCGGGTAGAGGAGGCCCGAGAGCACCTTCAGCGTGGTGGTCTTGCCCGCGCCGTTGGGGCCGAGAAACCCTACGCGCTCGCCGGCCGAGATGGAGAACGTGACATCCTCCACCGCCTTCACGTCCTCGTAGGTGCGGTGGAACAGCGAGCGGAGGGCCGCGCGCAGTCCTGGCGCGCGGCGGTGGACCCGGTACCACTTGCGCAGATGGGAGACCTCGATCATCGAGCGCAGCTATAACCGAATCCGGCGGTTGCCGCGTGTGCTCGAGTCGACGCCGGCTACTCGACGCCGGCGTGAGGCGTGTCCGGGCGACGGCTTAAGTGCGCAGCCGCCCAGCGAACCGTCTGACCGTGCCGGGGAGGCGGTGCGCAAAGCGCCGTCGCCCGGACACGCCTCACGCCGGCTGGCACGCGCTTGCGGCTTCATCCGACTGGATCTCGTGCGCGCGAAATCGTTCAAACGCGATCCGTCTTGCCACTCTCCTCTCAGCGTGTGCGGCCGGTCGTCGTCGCACCGATCTTGGCATGCTGAGTTGCGTAGGGTGTCCCCGAATCTGGCCCCCGAATCTGGCCCGAATCTGGCGTGAGTTGATGATGGAGTCACCGGATCCACGCGTACGCGCGAACGAGGTGGTCGACGCGGTGCGAAACGCGCGAACAGCCGGTGGGAGGCGTGGCTGGGCGACGGCGCTTTGCGCACCGCCCCCCCGGCACAGTCATGCGGTTCGCTGGGCGGCTACGCACTCAAGCCGTCGCCCGGCCACGCCTCCCGCCGGCGTCGACTCGAGTAGCCGGCGTCGACTCGAGTCCGTCTCCGCGGGCGTCAGACGCGGAATCTTCCCACCACCTCCGAGACGCGCTGCGAGAGATCCTTGAGGGTCGAGGCCGCCTGGGTGGTGGTCTCGAGCCGCCGCATGGTCTCGTCCATCATCCGCGTCTGATCGGTGACCGCGCTGAAGATCTGCGTGATGCCGGCGTTCTGCTGCGAGACCGCCGCCGCGATCTGCCGCACCGCCAGCGAGTTGTCCTTCACGATGTTCGACAGCTCGCGCAGGTTCTCGCCCGACTGCTTGACCTGGAGCAGCCCGCCCTCGATCTTCTGCGAGCCCCGCTCGGTGATGCTCACCGCCACCCGGATGGCGCCACCGATGTCCTCGAGGATCTCGCGCACCCGGTTGGTGGCCTGGATGGACTGGTCGGCGAGCGAGCGGATCTCGCGGGCCACCACGGCGAATCCCTTGCCGTGCTCGCCCGAGCGCACGGCCTCGATGGCCGCGTTCAGGGCCAGCATGTTGGACTGGTCTGCCAGGTCCTTCACCGTCTGGGTGATGCCGCCGATCTGCTGCGTGCGCTCGGAGAGCTGGACGATCTTCTGGGCGATCTCGTCCACCTGCGAGCGGATGTCGGTGAGGCCGCCGAGCGACTGCTCGATGGCCGCCTCGCCCTGCGAGGAGACCTCGTCGGCCTTCTCGGTCAGCTTGAGCACCGTCTCGGCCTTCTGCGCGGCCAGCAGCGAGGTCTGCTTGATCTCCTGCGCAGTGACCTGCGTCTCCTGGAGCGCGGTCGCCTGCTTGGTGATGGTCTGGCTCTGGTCGTTGGTGCTCTGGCTCAGCTCGCCGCCGGCGTTGGTGAGCAGCTGCACCGATTCCTGCAGCGCGCGCAGCACCTCCTTCATCTTCTCCACCATCAGCTTGAAGGCGGCCGCCAGCTCGCCGACCTCGTCGTTGGTGTCCACCTCGACCTGCTGGGTGAGGTCCCCGTCGACGATGCGCCGCGCCGCGTGGGTGAGGTTGCGCAGCGGCGCCACGAACCGGGCGACGACCACCAGGGAGACGAGCGCGGCGACGACCAGCGCCGCCAGCGTGATGGCGACGAGCAGCTTCTGCGCCCGCAGCACCATGGCGGCGCCGATGGCGGGGTCGAGGCCGGCGTGGATGATCGACCCGGTGATGATCGGGGCCGGGACGTCGATGTATGGCACGCCCTCGATCACCACGTCCTGCACCTTCTCGGAGTCGCGCAGGAGCACGGAGTCCTGGTGCGGCGCGCGGCCCTCGAAGGTGTGGGCGACGATCACCCCGTTGGGGCTGACCACCTCGATGTAGGCGAGGCTCGCTTCCTTCTTCACCGAGGCGATGGTGGCGCCCACGGCGCTGTCGGGCATCTCCACCAGCGCGGCCGCGAGCGTCGCCGAGATGGCCTTGCCGCGGGCGATCGCCTCCTGTTTGAGCACGCTGCGGAAGTAGAGGTAGTTGCTCAGGCCGGTGGCGGACGCCAGCGAGACCAGCGCCAGCACCACCAGGGCCGAAACCTTGATCTGCAGCGGCAGCCCGCGGCGCAGTAGCTTGTTTTCCCCAATCACGTTCGTCTCCTGTCCTTGCACAATTCGAGGATGGCCGGTCCCACGCTCTCCAACGCGAGCAGGGCGTGAACGGCGCCGCAGGCGTCGGCCGCCTGGGGCATTCCGAACACCACCGAGGTCAGTTCGTCCTGCGCGTACGTCGCGCCCCCGGCCCGCTTCAGCTCGAGCAGGCCCTGGGCCCCGTCGTCGCCCATCCCGGTGAGCACGAACCCCGCACCGCGCGAACCGTAGACGCGCGCGATCGACGCGAGCAGCCGGTTGCCCGAGGGGCAGTGCAACCCGGTGGACGCCGGGGTGCGCAAGCGGCCGTCGCGGTCGACTTCCAGGTCCGCCCCGTCGGGCGGCAAGTAGACGCCGCCGGGCAGGGGCAGTTCGCCGTCCTGGGCGAGGCTTACCCGGAGATCGCAGACGCTGCCGAACCAGCGGACCAGGCCCGGGGTGAAGCCGTTGGCGATGTGCTGCGCGATCAGGAGCGGGATGGGAAGGTTCGGGCCCAGCGAGCCGAGCACTTGCGCCAGCGCCGGCGGGCCGCCCGTGGACGCGACCAGCCCGGCCACGTCGATGTGCACCCCGCGTGGCATCGCTGGACGGATCGGCCTTGGGCTGCGGCGGTACCGGCGGACCACCGGCACCTCGGCCATCAGCCGCACCGACTCGGCGACCTTGCGCGCCCAGCGGCGCATCTCGTCGGGCCCACCGTCGGGCTTGGCGATCACCTCGAGGGCGCCCGCGGCCATGGCCTTGAACGACAGCTCCAGCTGCCGGTGCTGCCGCACGGAGCTGATCACCAGCACGCGCGCCGGCGTCTCCGCCATGATCGCGGCGGTCGCGCCCAGCCCGTCCAGGCGGGGCATGTTGACGTCCATGGTGATCACGTCCGGCTGGAGCGCGATCGCCTTCTCCACTGCCTCCACGCCGTCCGCCGCCTGCCCGACGATGCTCAGGCGGGGGTCCTCGGCGAGGAGCGCGCAGAGCGCCGTGCGCAGCGTGGCCGAGTCGTCGGCCACCAGCACCCGGATGGGCCGCACCGTCATGCGGCCCCCTTCCGCCGCGCGATCACCGCGCTGATCTCGGAGAGCAGCCGCCCGGAGACGCAGTCCTTCTTGGTGAGGAACCCGTCCGCCCCGGCGGCGAGCCCGCGCTGGCGGTCGGCGTCGGAGTCGCGCGCGGAGACGAGGAGGATGGGCATGGTGTCCGTCTCGGCCCGCTCCCGCACCGCGGTGGTGAGCTGGTAGCCGTCGATCTCCTCCATGCCGATGTCGCAGACCATCACGTCGTACGCGCTGTGCCGGAGCTGCTCGAGCGCCTGCCGCGCGTTGGACGCGGTGTGCACCACGTATCCGCCGGTCTCCAGCGCCGTCCGGTGCAGGGCGCGCGCGGTGAGCGAGTCGTCCACCACCAGCGCACGCCGCGTGCTGCCCAAAGCCGTATCCGACCGGCGCTCGCCGGCGACGATGAAGTCGGGCCGCAGGATCAACACCAGCTCTCCGCGGGCGAGCGTCGCCGCGCCCTGGTATGCGGTCAGCTCGCGGATCTCGGCCGGCAGCGGCCGGATCACCAGCTCGCGATCGCCGAGCACCTCGTCGATGCAGAGCGCGATCCTGCGTCCTTGCGCCTGCAGGATCAAAAGCGGCTGACCATCCGCGGGCACCTCGGGCTGCCGCAGTCCGACCAGCGCGCCCAGATCGAGGAGCGGAATGAGCTGCTCGCGATGCTCGAGCTGCGCCTTGCTGCGCCCCACGTGCAGGTCCTTGGTGCGCGCCGCCCGCGAGGACTCGACCGCTGCCATCGGGAGCCCGAGCTGGTGCTCGCCGCAGCGGACCACCAGGACCGGCGAGCTCCCCAGGTCGGCCGGAAGAGTGAGCACGAACCGGGTGCTCTGCCCGGGCACGCTCTGCACCTCCACCTGCCCCTGCAGCGCCTGGATCTGGTTGCGCACCACGTCCAGCCCGACGCCGCGGCCGGAGTACTCGGTCGCTTCCAGCTTGGTGGAGAAGCCCGGCCGGAAGATGAGCTGGTGGAGCTGGAGCGTGGACATGCTGGCCAGCTCTTCCGGCGGCACCAGCGCGCGCCGCAGCGCCGCCTCGCGGATCTGCTCCAGATCCAGGCCGGCGCCGTCGTCGCTCACCTCGATGAAAAGCATGTTGCCCTGCTGCTCCACGCGGATTGCCAGCGCGCCTTCCCGGTGCTTGCCCCTCGATTCCCGCAGGTCGGGCGTCTCCAGGCCGTGGTCCACCGCATTGCGTACCAGGTGGACCAGCGGGCCGCGGAGTTGCTCGAGGACGCGGCGGTCGAGCGAGACCTCCGCGCCGACCACGGAGAGCCGGGCGGTCTTTCCGGTCGCCTTGCAGATGTCGCGGACGGCGCGCCGGAGCGGCTCGATCACGGTCCGCACCGGCATGGTGGAGATCGCCTTGAGCCCGTCCTCCATCGAGGAGACGATGTCCGACGCCTCCTCCCCGTCCGCGTGGAGCGAGCGCCGGATCCCGAGCAGCGCCGCGCGGGCCTCGGCGGTCTCCGCCTGGATCCCCAGGCGATCGAGCTGGTGCAGCGCCCGGTCGATCTCCCGGCGGCGCTCCTCGATGCGCAGCCGGACTTCGCGGAGGCGCTCGACCTCGTGCAAGAGCGCGATCACCTGCCGCGTGCTCACCCGCCAGCTGTCGGCCTGCGCGTCCTCCGAGGGAGGAACGACGGTCAGGGTGGGCTCGGGGGCCGGCGCCGGAGCGCGGGAGACGTTCGCTGCCAGCGTCTCGGCAGCCGTCGCGCCCTTGCCATTCTTCTTCTTCTTTTCCTTTTCCTTTGCCGGGGCGGCGCCGGACGGCTTGACCTTCTCCAGCAGCGCAAGGCTCTGGCCGAGGTCCGGCAGATCGCCCTTGGCGGCGGTGGCGCGCAAGCGGGCAATCCAGACGTCGAGCGACTTGAGCACGGCGTCCGCCAGCGGTGCCGGGAGCGGCTTCGACGAGCCGCGCAGCGGGAGGACGACGTCCTCCATCTTGTGCGCGAAGTCCGCCAGCTCCTCGAGCCCCAGGGTGGCCGCGCTCCCCTTCAGGGTGTGCAGCCCGCGGGCGAGCTCGTCGAAGCTCGTGCCCTGGGCCGGGTTCTTCTCCAGCTCCATCAGGCTGCGGACCACCCGCTCGTAGATCTCCTGCGACTCGTCGACGAACCCGGCGAGCAGCTGCTCGAGGAGCGGATCCATCACCGCTTCTCCGGACCCTGCCGGCGGTCCATCAGCCGGCCCAGGTCGAGCAGGTTGACCTGGCGGGTCCCCGCGAGCGTGATCTCGCAGACCGCGCCGGTGGACCGCGCGCGCGCTTCCTCGACCTGCGCGTGGGGCAGCCCGGTGGGCTTCGGGATCCGCTCGCAATCCAGCGCGACCAGGCGGCCGAAACCCGGATCGACCACCAGCAGCACCGCCGGATCCTCGCGCCAGCCCCGCCCGCCCAACAGGGAAGCCAGGGACAGAGCCGCGACGATCTGTCCCTGGAACCGGAGGATGCCGATCACGTGCGGAGGCGAGAGCGGGACCGGCGTCACCATCCGCAGGGGGACCGCGGCCCGCAGCGTCTCGAGCGGCAGCGCGTAGGTCTCCTCGCCGACGGGGAATTCCGCCACCCAGAGGAGGTTCTCGTCCTCCGCCTCGGCGGGCTTGCGGCGGATCCGCTCCGCCCGCTTCTGCAGCAGCTCCTTGAGGCTCGGGTCGACGCCGTCGATCTCGCGCGGCTCCAGCCTCACCCGAGCCCTCCGCGCGCCGACTTGAGGAACGTCTGCGCCGAGTCACGGTAGAAGCTGACCGGCAGCGGCTCGGGGCCGGGCAAGAGCTCGTCGCCGGGCAGCTTTTCGATCCGCTTGAGCACCTCGCGCATCAGCGTGCTCGCCGCGTTCCGCTCGCCCAGCCGCACGTGCAGGAGCGCGCGCTCGAGGATACCCGGCACGTAGTCCGGCACTTTCTCCGCCAGATCGTTGAGCTCCTTCTCCGCCCGCTTCTTCTCGCCGCGCTCGATGTGCACCAAAGCGCGCAGGTGCAGCGCCACCGGCTCGGGCGCCGCCGCCCGCGGCAAGGGGGGGAGAGGAATCGCGATCGGGCGCGGGGTCCGGGCCGGCCTGGGAGCCGGCCTGGGAGCGGCTTGCGGGTCGAGCCGGCGGTAGATCTGGAGCTCGGGCGCTTCGACCCGCTGCAGGTCCGAGGGCGGCTCGGGGACGTCCATCGAGCCGAACAGCAGCGCGCCTCCAGGCGCCAGCGCCGCCTTGAGGTTCCGCACCGCCATCCGCACGGCGTCCTGCGAGAAGTACACGAGCACGTTCCGGCAGAAGATCAGGTCGAACTGCCCGGGAGGCTCGTCGAGCAGGTTGTGCTCCTCGAACCGGATCGCCTGGCGCACCGCCTCGCGGATCCGCGCCCGATCGGCGGCGGGATTCTCGAAGACGGGATGGAGCAGGGGTCCCGCGGGCCTGCGCGACCAGGAGCCGTACTCGCCGGTGCGCGCTGCGCCCAGGTTGCGCTCGAGCAGGTCCGTGCCCAGCACCTCGACGCGGATCGTACGCGGGAAGGGCATCAGATCCAGCAGGCAGGCCGCGATCGAGTAGGCCTCCTCGCCGGTCGCGCATCCCGCGCTCCAGGCCCGGATGGACTCACGCCCCCTCTCGACGAACTCGGGGAGGAACCGGCTGGCCACCCAGCGGAAGTGCTCCGGGTGCCGGAAGAAGTAGGTCTCGCCGACGGACACCGCCTGGCAGAGCGAGTGCACCACCGCGAGGTCGCGCCGGGCGGCCTTCGGCAGCACGATCTCCGGTCCGCCCAGCTTGGCTGCGGCGCGGCGCACCGCCTCGGGCAGGATGGCGTCGCGGGAGAACCCGGTCCACTCCGCCGCGTAGGCGATCAGCTCCTCGACGTCCCGGTGGTCGTACCGCCTCATCGCAGGGCCTCGGCGCGCAGGCCCGAGGCGAGCTTGCGCAAGAGCTCGCGGGAGATCAGGGCGCGGGGATCGATCAGGGGCAAAGGTCCGCGGGACGTCTTCGCCACACCGAGGAGCGCCTCCTGCAGCGCTCCGTGCTGCGAGCCGCCCAGAAGCTCGCGCGGGGTCACCTCCGCCGCAGTCAGCTCCTCCGGATCGCGGACGTCGTCGACGCAGAGCGCGATCCTCGCCCCCTCGCGCTCGACCACCACCAGCTTCCGCTCCAGCAGGGGCTGCACATGCTCCACGCCTAGCCGTCGTGCGAGGTCGAGCACTGCCACCGGCTCGCCGTAGAGCTCGATCATCTGCGTCAGATAGGAAGGGCCGAGGGGGATCGGTTGCGTGGCGGTCTGGTGCAGCACGTTGCGCACGCAGTCCAGCGGCAAGCCCACCTCGATCTTTCCCACCGAGACGAACAGCGCGGTCACGTTGCCCGCGCGCGCCGCGGCGCGGGCTTCCTCCAGCACGCGCTCCACCAGCGGCAGGAGCTCCTGCGCGCGGATCGGCTTTGGCAAGAACGCCTTGGCGCCATTGCGCAGGCAGGCTTCCGCCCGCGGCTTCTCGCTGGAGATGATGATCACCGGGATGCGGCGGTGGTCCGGGTGATCTTGAAGATGCGCAAGCACCTCGTCTCCGTCCATCTCCGGCATGGAGAGGTCGAGCAGGATCGCCGCGGGATCGATCTGCGGGACCTTCGCCAGCGCTTCGCGGCCGTTCATCGCGGTGCTGATGGCGTAGTGGCTGGACAGCGCCGCCCTCTGGAAGGCGAGCACGGCCTCGGAGTCGTCGACCAACAGCAGATGGGGAAGGCTCACGAGGCCGACCCCAGCAGGCGCTTGACCATGGCTACGAGTTCGGGCCCCTTGAGGGGCTTGGCGAGGAACTCGCTGGCCCCCGCGGCCCGGCCCTTCTCGCGCAGATCCTCGGCGCGGTCCCCGGTGAGCAGGATCACGGGCATTCCGGAGATGTCTGCCCGTGCCTCCGCGCGCACCTCGCGGGTGAACGCGAGCCCGTCCATCCCGGGCATGTTCACGTCGACGATCGCTAGCGCCGGCGGCGCGGCGCGCACGATCCGCAGCGCCTCGGCGCCGTCCTCCGCCTCTTTCACCTCGATCTGCAAGGGCTTCAGGAAGAGCCTGGCGAAGCCGCGAATGGTCGGGCTGTCGTCGACGATGAGTACCGCGCGCGGCAACTTGGCCCCCTCCGGGATGTCGGCAGACGCGCGTCATTGTCCGCGACAAGGACTGGGCCCACAAACTTCCAGATCTGCTCAGATCTAGGGAATCAGGACGATTTTCCCTACAACCCAGTCGCTGGCGAGGTCCTCGTGCGCCCGCGCCGCCTCCTCCAGCGGATACCTCTTGGCGACCACGGGTGTGAGCTCGCCGCGCTCGAAGCGGGGAAGGGCGCGCGCCGCGAAGTCCGCCACCAGCTTCGCCTTCTGCTCCGGCTTGCGCGTGCGCAGCGTGGAGCCGAGCACGGTAAGCCGCTGGCGCAGGAGCGCGCCGAGATCCAGCGTCGCCTTCGCGCCGGAGATGGTGGAGATGCAGCAGAGGCGGCCGTGCAGCCCGAGCGCGGCGATGTTGGCCTCGAGGTAGGCGCCACCGACGAGGTCGAAGATGATGTCCGCCCCGCGACCGCCCGACGCAGCGCGCACGGCCTCGCCCAACCGGCTCGGGACCTCGTGGCGGGCCAGCACGTGCGTGGCGCCCAGCGCCCGGCAGGCCTCGTGCTTGGCCTGGGAGGCGGTGACGAGGATCACGCTGGCCACGCCGCGGCAGAGCTGGATGGCCGCGCTGCCCACGCCGCTGCCACCGGCGTGGATGACGACGACCTGCCCGGGCTGCAGGGCGCCGAGCGTGACCAGGTTGAGCCAGGCCGTCAAGAACGCCTCGGGGATCGCGGCGGCCTCCTCGTAGGAGAGGTTGGCCGGGATCGGCATCGCCTGCGCTGCGGGCACGCGCGCCTTCTCGGCGTAACCGCCGCCGGCGAGGAGCGCCATCACGCGGTCGCCGCGCTTGAACCGCCCCGCGGGGTGCTCGACCTCGCCCGCGACCTCGAGCCCGATGGTGTCGGGCTCGCCCGGAGGAGGTGGATAGCGTCCCAGGCGCTGGAGCAGATCGGCCCGGTTCACGCCGGCGGCGTGGACGCGGACGATCAGATCGGACTCGCGAGGCTTGGGGTCCGGGATCTCCCCCAGCTGCAGGACGTCAGGCCCACCGGGTTGCTTCACGACGATGGCGCGCATGCGGCTCCCTATCATAAAGAAGGGGTGGTCATGCCTGCGCTTCGCATCCTGGACGACCGGCAGCGGGAGCTGGTTTTCCTGCGGCCGCCGCAGCGGATCGTCTCGCTGGTGCCGAGCGAGACCTTGAACGTGGTCGCGCTCGGGGCTGGAGGCCGCCTGGTCGGGCGGACCCGCTACTGCGACCCGGTCGCCTCCGCCGTGGAGGTCGGCGGCACCAAGGACGCGGACGTGGACGCGGTGGCGCGACTCTCGCCCGACCTGGTGCTGGCGAACCAGGAAGAGAACTCGCGCGTCCACCTGGAGCAGCTGGCGCAGCTCGGGCTTCCGCTCCTGGTCGCGTTTCCGAAGACGGTGGCCCATGGGCTCTCGCACCTGGCGCGGCTGGCGAAGGTGCTGGAGGTGGATGTCCGCGAGCTTCTCCGCAAGGGATACGCGGCGATCAGCGAAGCCGAGGATGCGCTCCGGGAGCGGCGGCCGCTGCGGGCCTTCGTGCCGATCTGGATGGACCCCTTGATGACGGTGAACGGGCAGACGTACATGAGCGATGCCTTGCGGCTGGGCGGAGGCGAGAACGTGTTCGCCGAGCGCGAGCGGCTCTATCCCCTGGCGGCCGACCTGGGCCAGGCGGTGCCGAGGCCCGCGGGTACCCGCGACACCCGCTATCCGCGCGTGACGCTCGGGGAGGTGGTGCGGTGCGAACCGAGGATCGTGCTCCTGCCGGACGAGCCGCACCCGTTCTCCGAGGAGGACGCCCAGGTGTTCCGCCGCGCGCTGCCGGAGGGGACGCGCGTGGTCCGCTGCGGAGGCCGGGACTTCTCCTGGTACGGAGCGCAGAGCGTGGAGGGCATCCCGCGGCTGCGCGCGCTGATCGATTCGCTGCGATGACGCGCGCGCTGCTGCTCTCGGCGCTCCTGTCGCTTCCCGCCTTCGGCTACAACGAGGCCGTCCACGCTCTCATCACCCGGACCGCGCTGCCAGACGGAACCCCGGTCTCGCCGCCGTCCGCGGCGGACCTGGACGCGTTCCGCGAGCTCTTCTGGCGCCGCGCGTCGGCGCACGAGGGCTTCGCGCGGAAGTTTCCCACGCCGCAGTCGTTCACGGCCTGGGAGCTCAAGCAGTTCCTGATGCTCGATCCTGCCGCGCGGGTCCATGGATTCGAGCCCATGCCGGACGACGTTCCGCTCACCCGCGGACAGCTTCTGGAGCGCGCCAGCCGCTGGCCGGACGACGACGAGCGCAACCGCCACCGCTACCTGCGGGATCCGGGCACGCACGAGATCATCCGGGCCGCCGACGGCCGGCCGACTCCGTACGATCCGGCCACGCTCGACTTCGGCAGCCTGACCGGAACCAGCAGCCAGGGGCACGCGCACTACGGGCTCGTCGAGGGACCGCTCAGCGACGATCCCGAGGTCCTGAAGAAGGAGCCCTGGAGGTTCGCGGTTCCGCCCACCGCCCATGCGTACGGGCCCGAGTTCGTCCAGCTCTATACGGACCTGGCCGCACTGGCCGCGCGCAGCGGGCTGCCGTCGGCGAAGTGGCTCGAGGCCGCCTTCGCGGGCGCCGCCTTCCACCACCTGGAGGACGTCTGCAACCAGATCCACACCGTGCAGGTGGGGATCTACGAATTCTTCCGGAGCGCCTTCCTGCAATCGAAGCTGCGCGATCTGCGCACTCTGGGCGGGCTGTTCGGGGAGCGGGAGTCGCTCGAGGAGATCGGGATCCGGCTGGTCTCCAACCATCACCTGCTCTCGGAGGACCTGTTTGCCAAGCACGTCGGCGAGCTGCGGCTCAACCTCGACCAGCCGGATCCGGAAATCGCCAAGGCCCCGGACCTGGCGCGCGGGATCATCGAGAAGTCCAGCCGCGAAGCGCCGGAGATCTACCGTCTCGCCTGGCACTACTCGGCGAAGACGCTGCGCGACGGCGTCTCGGGCCACGAGTTCGACGGCGCCAAGGGCGACGATCCGGACGCATACGTCGCGGACTCGCCGGAGGCCAAGGAGGCCATCCGGAAGTTCTACACGCTGCAAGAGGTCGGGCTGCGCCGGGCCGTCACCGCGGTGCGCGAGTGGCAGCGGCGCTTTCCCCCACCCGAGCACGACCCGGTCCCGCAGCTGCTCGCCTACCACGCGCAGGCGGCGCAGCGGCGCGCTTCCTGGCGTCCGGCCTCGGTGGCGAATCCGAAGATCGCCTGGGGCTACCCGATCGCGGCGGCCGCGATCGTGGCCGGCATCGTCCTGCTGATCGTGCGCCGCTCGCGTCGCCAAAAATAATTTTTTAGCGGCGGCGGTTCTTCTTCTTGTTCTGGCGTTCCTTCTTTCTCTTTTCGCGGAGGCGCCGCTTCTCCTCGTCGGTCATGACGCGCGCCGGCTGGCCGCCCATGCCCATCAGGCGGGCGCGCGCCACCGCCGCGGAGTGCGATCCCTTGCCGCCGGCCGCGGGCAGTGCGCCTGCCCCGCCGTCGGTGGGAATCCCGAAGAGCTTCGCCATGTCCTCGGGAGGCATTCCCTTGAGCTGGTTGAGCTGCGCCAGCTGCCGGAATCCGGGGAGCCGCTGCAGCAGGTTCATCCCCGGCGCTCCCGGCCCGCCGCCGAGCTGGCGCATCACCTTCTGCATGGCGAAGAACCGGTCCAGAAGGCCGCGGACGTGCTCCTTCTTCTGTCCGGAGCCGCGGGCGATGCGCGCGATGCGCTCATCGCCGATCACCGAGGGGTTCTTCCGCTCGGTCTGGGTCATCGAGGAGATCATCGCCTCGACCCGGTGCAGCTCCTTGTCGTCGAAGGTGACGCCTTCGGGCAGCTCGCCGAAGAGCGGGAACTTCTCGAGCAGGTCGTTGACGCTGCCCATCTTCTTCACCAGCTTGATCTGCTCGACGAAGTCGTGGAGGTCGAAGTTGCCGGTGAGGATTTTCTCCGCGTCCTCCTCGGCCTTCTTCTCGTCGACCACCCCCTCGAAGTCCTTCATCAGGCCGACGATGTCGCCAAAGCCGAGGATGCGGGAGGCGAGGCCCTCGGGCCGGAACTCCTCCAGCTTGTCCATCGCCTCGCCCATGCCGATGAACTTGATGGGCTTGCCGGTGACCTCCTTGATGGAGAGCGCGGCACCGCCGCGGGCGTCGCCGTCCAACTTGGTGAGCACGAATCCGGAGAGGCCCAGGCGCCGATCGAACTCGGCGGCGGTCTTCACCGCGTCCTGCCCGATCATCGCGTCCGCGACCAGGAGGATGTTCTCGGGCTGGACGCGCGACTTGAGCTGCTCCAGCTCGCTCATCATCTCCTCGTCGATCGCGAGGCGGCCGGCGGTGTCGTAGAGCACCACGTCCCGGGCCTTCTGGCCGGCGAAGGCGAGCGCGTGCTGGGCCATGTCCGGCGGCTTGACGTTCTCCTCGTGGAAGACCGGGATCTCGAGCCGTTCCCCGAGCTGCTTGAGCTGGTCGACGGCTGCCGGCCGGTAGATGTCCGCCGCCACCAGGAGCGGCTTCTTTCCCCGCTTGAGGAGCAGGTTGGCGAGCTTCGCCACCGTGGTGGTCTTGCCGGAACCCTGCAGGCCGACCATCATCACGCCGGCCGGCCGCTCGCCTTTCTGGGTCAGGACCAGACTGGTGTCGACCGGCCCCATCAGTGCTTCCAGCTCATCGTGACAAATCTTGATGAAGTGATCGCCCGGGGCGACCTGCAGCTTCTTGCCCTTCTTGTCCGTGACCGCGGTGGCGACCACTTCGCCGACCGCCTTTTCCTTCACCCGCGCCAGGAAGCGCTTGGCGACGTTGAACTCGACGTCCGCCTCCAGCAGCGCGACCCGGATGTCGCGGAGCGCGTCGTCGATGTTGGCTTCCGTCAGCTCGGCCTTGCCGGTGAGCTTGTGTTTGGCGGCGCGGAAGCCCTTGGTGACTGCGTCCAGCATGCGGTGCTCCTCGAAAGAGGGCGGGTTTTAACATAGGAGAGAAAGCCGTGGAGCACGCTCTCGCCGAATTCCTCGCCAGGTACACCTATCCGGCAATGCTCCTCCTGCTCGCCGCGGCGGGGCTGGGAGTGCCCGTCTCCGAGGACCTGACGCTGCTTCTGGCAGGTGCTCTGGCCGGCGACGGCGTCACGAGGTTCTGGCCCACGCTGGCCGCGGGGTATCTCGGCGTGGTCTTCGGAGACCTGCTCATCTACAACTGGGGCCGGAAGCTCGGTCCGGCAGCCTACAACCACCCGCGCGTGCGCAAGCACCTTTCGCCCGAGCGGCAGCAGAGGCTGGACGCGCACTTCCACAAGCACGGCTTCCTCACCGTGATCGTCGGGCGGCACACGCCAATCCTGCGCGCCCTGGCCTTCTTCCTCGCCGGCGCCTCGGGCGTGCCGCCCTGGAAGTTCCTGCTCGCAGACTGCCTCTCGGCGGCCATCACCGTGCCGATCGTGGTCTCGCTGGGCTACTTCTTCGGGGATCACCTCGACGACGTCCGCAGGATGCTGCACGGGTTCGAGTGGGGCGCGGTCGCGGTGCTGCTGGTGGCGGTCGGGCTGTACTGGTTCTTCCGGCGGCGGTTCCAGGCGCGGATGCGCGGATCGGTGCCACCGTGATCGCTCAGGGGTCCTTCAGCATGTAGACACGATCGCGGATGGATGGGGGCGAGACGCGGACCGAGTGGAGCCGCTGGGATTCGAACCCAGATGAGGGTAGCCCTCAGCGCGTTTTAAGCGCGCCGCGTAAACCAGTTCCGCCACGGCTCCGACCCGATCCTACAGCGCATTTGGCCGCAGTCGAACGGCGAAGCGGGCGCCAGAGTCGCTTCCGGGCCCCGGTTTGGTTATCTTCCCGCGCCCCATGGACTTCGATCGCGATTTCGGCGTCAACCAGGTCTTCGTCGAGGATCAGTACGAGAGGTGGCGAAACAACCCCGCCGCCGTTTCCCCCGAGTGGCAGCAGTACTTCGCCCGGCTCCACGGGTTGCCGGCGGCGCAGTTCCAGGCGAGCGCCTGGTCACAGCCCGTCACCGGCCCCGCGGGTGACGGGAACGGCCACGCCGCCCTCGCGTTCTCCCTGCCCGAGCCGGCGGTCCAGGCGCCCGTCGACGAGTCCCAGGAGAAGGTGTCGGAGCTGATCAACGCGTACCGCATCCGCGGTCACCTGTTCGCCAATCTCGACCCGCTGGGCATGCTGCAGCCCCCTCCTGCCGAGCTCGAGCTCGACCATTTCGGGCTCTCGGAGGTGGACCTCGACAAGACCTTCGCCACCGGCGACTTCGCCCCGGGCGTCCGCGAGCTCACGCTGCGCGAGATCCTCGCGCGCCTCAAGCGCACCTACTGCCGGACCATCGGCGTGGAGTTCATGCACGGCGAGGATCCGGCGATCCGGCGCTGGCTCGAGGAGCGGATGGAGAGCGCCGGCAACGAGGCGCAGCTCTCCCGCGAGCAGAAGCTGCGCATCCTCGCCCGCCTCACCGACGCCGAGACGTTGGAGACGTTCCTCCATCGCAAGTACATCGGCAAGAAGCGGTTCTCGCTCGAGGGCGCCGAGAGCATGATCCCGCTGCTCGACTGGCTGATCGACGAGTTCGCGGGACAGGGCGGCGAGGAGATCGTGCTGGGCATGGCCCACCGCGGCCGGCTCAACGTGCTGGTGAACGTCCTCGGCAAGCGGCCCGACGAGCTGTTCGCCGAGTTCGAGGACGTGGAGATCGAGACGATGATGGGCCGGGGAGACGTCAAATACCACCTCGGCTACTCCAGCGACCGCAAGCTCCCGGACGGGCGCGCGCTGCACCTGTCGCTCGCGTTCAATCCCAGCCACCTCGAGATCGTCGACCCGGTGGTGGAGGGCCGCGTCCGCGCCAAGCAGGATCGCACGCTCAACTGGGAGGGCGCGCCGGCGTCGCGCGACCCCGACCGGCGCAAGGTGCTGCCCGTCGTGGTCCACGGCGACGCCGCCTTCGCCGGCCAGGGGATCGTGGCCGAGACGCTGAACCTGGCGAACCTCGAGGGCTACACCACCGGCGGCACCATCCACGTGATCATCAACAACCAGGTGGGCTTCACCACCAACCCCGAGGACGCGCGTTCGACCCCGTACGCGACCGACATCGCCCGCGCGCTGCGCGCGCCGGTGTTCCACGTCAACGGCGAGGACCCGGAGGCGGTGGTCTGGGCGGTCCAGCTCGCCGTCGACTACCGGCAGCAGTTCCAGCAGGACGTGCTCATCGATCTGTACTCGTACCGCAAGTACGGCCACAACGAAGGCGACGAGCCGGCCTTCACCCAGCCGCGCATGTACGAGGTGATCCGGCAGAAGCGCACGCCGCGCGAGGTCTACGCCCGGCGTCTGGCGGAAGAGGGAGTGGTCCAGGATGGCGAGGCCGACGCGCTGATGCGCGAGCGGGTGGAGCGCCTGGAGAAGGACCTGGAGCGGACGCGCAGGCAAGGCGCAAGGCGCGCCTCCTCCGCGATGGCCGGGCTGTGGGCGAAGTACCGCGGAGGCCCGGAGTCCTCCGTTCCGGACGTGCCCACCGCGGTCCCCGAGACGAAGCTGCGGGACCTGCTGCTCAAGCTCTCGCAGGTGCCGGCGGGCTTCACCCCCAACGACAAGGTGGCGAAGCTCCTCGATCAGAGGCGGAAGATCGCCCAGGGAGACGGGACCGAGCCGTTCGACTGGGGCACGGGGGAGCACCTCGCGTTCGCCACGCTGCTCGACGAAGGCGCCCCGATCCGCTTCTCCGGCCAGGACTCCCGGCGCGGCACCTTCAGCCACCGGCACGCGGTGCTGGCCGACGCGCGCACGGGCCAGCGTTACACGCCGCTGGCGCACCTGCGCGAAGGGCAGGGCCACTTCGACATCTTCGACTCGCCGCTCAGCGAGGCGGGCGTGATGGGGTTCGACTACGGCTGGTCGCTGGACATGCCGGAGGCACTGACTTGCTGGGAGGCGCAGTTCGGCGACTTCGTGAACGGCGCCCAGATCGTCATCGACCAGTTCATCACCTCGGCGGAAGACAAGTGGAACCGCCTCTCCGGCATCACGCTGCTGTTGCCGCACGGTCTCGAAGGCCAGGGGCCCGAGCACAGCTCGGCGCGCCTCGAGCGCTTCCTCCAGCTTTGCTCCGAGGACAACATCCAGGTCTGCTACCCGACCACGCCGGCGCAGATCTTCCATCTCTTCCGGCGCCAGGTGGTCCGGCCCTGGCGCAAGCCGCTGATCGTGATGACGCCGAAGAGCCTGCTCCGGCACAAGCAGGCGGTGTCCTCGCTCCGCGACCTGGCGAACGGGTCCTTCCAGCGCATCATCGTGGACCCGGCGGCGAAGAAGGCGACGCGCGCCCTGCTCTGCACCGGCAAGATCTATTACGACCTGATCGCCGCGCGCGAGGCGAAGAAACGGGACGACGTGGCGATCGTCCGCTTCGAGCAGCTCTATCCGCTCTCGGACGCCTTGCTGGCGGAGACGGTGAAGCCGTTCAAGGGCGCCGAGCTGTTCTGGGTCCAGGAGGAGCCCTTCAACATGGGCGCCTGGTACCACGTGCGCGCGCGCTGGCCGGAAGTGGTCGGGAGGGGAAGGCTGATTCCCATCGCCCGCCCGGAGAGCGCGAGCCCCGCCACCGGGAGCGAGAAGAGCCACAAGATCGAGCAGCAGCTGCTGGTCGACCGGGCCTTCGGCGACGCTCCGATCAAGAAGGCTTGATCCCGCGGCGCAGCAGCGCCTCGACCTGCTCCAGGCGGAACGGCTTGTCGAGCCGCTGGTCCGGGACCTGCTCGAGGAACTTGCGCGCCCGCTCGGTGACCGCGCCGCCGGTCATGAAGACGAAGCGGCTGCGGAGCGAGGGCCGCTCCCGGACCACCTGCTCGAAGACGTCCATCCCGGTGAGGTCCGGCATCATCAGATCGCAGAGGATCAGGTCGTAGCGGTCGTCGGCGAGCAGGACCCGCACGCCTTCGCTCCCGCTGCGGACGGAGGCCACGTCCGCGAGATCGCGCAGGCCCATCGAGAGTGTGACGCCCAGGTGCGCCTCGTCATCGATCAAGAGGACGCGTGGGCGGCGGCCTGGCTGCACCAGCGGCGGCTGCGGCTCCCGGGCGTCGCCCGCCACAGGAGCAGGCTGGATCGGCAGCATGACGCGGAAGGTGGTCCCTTCCCCTGGCGCGCTCTGCACCTCGATCTCTCCCCCGAGCGCGGAGACGATGCCGTGGACGATGGAGAGGCCGAGCCCGATCCCTACGCCCACCGGCTTGTCCGTCCAGAACGGCTCGAAGATCCGCTCCATCTTCGAGGGCTCGATCCCGACGCCCGAATCCTGGACCTCGACGACGGCCTCGCCGGATGCTCCGCGCCGGGTGCGCACGACGATGCGGTGCCCCTCGGGCGAGCCCTCCGGGATGGCCTGGGCGGCATTCACCAGGAGGTTCAGGAACACCTGCCCGAGTCGGCTCTCGTCGGCGAGGAGTGGGGGCAGCGGCTGGTACTCGCGCACCAGCCGCGCGCGCGGGCGGATGTGGCTCATCGCCACGTTGATCGAGGATTCGATCACCTTCTCCAGCTCGACCGGCGCGGCGCGCTCCTCGTCCACGCGGGAGAACGTGTTCAGGTCGCGGACGATGGTGCGGACCCGCTCGGTCCCCTCCAGCGCGTCCGCGCACCACGCGCGCACGCGTTCCCAGTCTTCGTCGGTGGCCGGCGGCTGCCGGGAGCGCAGGCGTTGCAGCTCGCGCGCGATCAGCTCCAGGCCGAGCGTGACGTACACCAGCGGGTTGTTGATCTCGTGGGCGACGCCTGCGGCGAGCGTACCGACGGAGGCCATCCGGTCGGCGCGGGCCAGCGCTGCCTCGATCCGCTTCCGATCGGTCACGTCCTCGACGATCCCCAGGCCGCCGGTGACCCCGGAGGGGCCATGGATCGGCGTCAGGAGCACGACCAGGTAGCTCGTCTTCTGCCCCGTCTGTGACGTGTACCGGCCTTCGTACCGGCCGGGCTTTCCCTGCAGTGCCTGGCCGACCAGCCTGGCGATCCGCTCCCGCCCGGGGTCGCCGCCCAGCGTGAGCAGGTTGAGCCCGATCACCACTTCCTTGCTGGCGCCGAGGATCGCCAGCATCGCGCCGTTGCATTCGGTCACCACGCCCTGCTGGTCCCAGTACAAGAGGCCCACCGGCGCGTTCTCGAACACCAGGCGGTATCTCTCGTCACCCGGCACCCGCGGCTCCTCGCGGAGCCCGCGGATCGAGATCACCAGCAGGGAGCCGGCCTTGCCGAGCGACAGCTCGACGTCGATCTCCGCGCCGTCCTTGCGCGCCGCGTGCACCCGGGTCGGTCCCGCGGCTTCTTCGCGGAGGTGGTGCAGGAAGCGCGGATGCTGCCCGCGCAAGCGCTCCGGCAGGAGGATCTCCAGCGATTGCCCGCGCAGCTCGCCGGCCTGCCAGGCCAGCAGCCGCTCCGCCGCGGGGTTGGCGTACACGATCCGGTCGGACGCGTCGGCGGCGAGCACCGGGTCGGCGATCGCCTCGAGCAGCGCCCGCGCGTCGAAGTCGTCCGGCGCGTCCATCAGAGGAACGCCGCCCAGCGCTGGAAGACGCCGCGAGACACCTCGCGCAGGCGCGGCAGCTCCCGCTCCGCCTGCGCGAGGAGTTGCGCGGGATCGACCCCCGCTTCCAGAAGCTCCGCCTCCCCGGAGAGCATCGCCTGAAGCACCTCCGGGTCCACCTCCAGATGGAACTGCACGCCCCAGGCGCGCTCCCCGAACCGGAACGCCTGCAGCGGCGTGAGCGTGCTGGCGGCGAGCGGGACCGCTCCGCGCGGGAGCGCGAAGGCGTCGCCGTGCCAGTGGAACGCGACGAAGCTTTCGGGTGCGCCCGAGAAGAGCGCGTCGTCCCGCGACCCCGCCAGCAGGTGAACGCGGTAGAAGCCGATTTCCCGATGACGGGCGCGCGCGACCTCCGCTCCGAGCGCGGCGGCCAGGAGCTGGCTGCCGAGGCAGATGCCGAGCACCGGCCGGCCGGCGTCCACGCACCTGCGCAAGAGGCGCATCTCCTCGGCGAGGTGCGGCAGGCGTTCGTACTCGTAGGCGCTCATGCCGCCGCCCAGCACCACCAGGGCGTCGGCATCCGCCGGGACCGGGTCGCCCGCAAAGGTGCGGACCACGCGGGCCCCGTCGAGGAAGGGGGCAAGCGTGCCGGGACCCTCGCCGGGCTCGTGCTGGATCACCACCATGCCGGCGCAGGATACATCGGCGCCTTTGAGGGTGACGGAGAAGCCGACCTGTGGGTACAACGGCGCCTCCAACTCCAGGGGACACGAATGGCGGCTCCGCCGCTCGTCATGTCCCCGGCGAGGTTCACGTGTCCCTCGGCAAGAACTTCCGCCTCCCGCTCGACTGCAGGCCCATCCGCTACAGCGCCCACCTCGCGCCCGACGTTGCCAAGGGCGCCTTCGAAGGGCGCATGGAGCTGGAAGTGCGCCTCGATGCCCCGCGGCGCGAGATCCATCTGCACGCGGTGGGCCTCACGGTCGCGCGTGCCCGGGCCCGGGTCCAGGATCGCGCGTTGAAGGCGACCTCCTCCGCCGACGCCGAGAGCGAGACCGTGACCCTGCGCTTCGAGGAGGAGCTTCCTCGGGGCGGCGTGATCCTCGACCTCGCCTGGAGCGGCAAGTTCAGCCCCGGCCTCCGCGGCCTCTACCGCGCCGGCCCCTTGGCGGTGACGCAGTTCGAGGCCGCCGACGCGAGGCGGGTCTTCCCCTGCTTCGACGAGCCCGCGTTCAAGGCGCGCTGGGTGTTGACGGTCGTCGGCATCCCCGACGGCGTGGTCGCCCTCTCCAATGGCGTCCCGATCAAGGACCAGAAGGAGCCGGATGGCGGCCGGACCGTGCAGTTCGCCGAGACGCCGCCGCTGAGCAGCTACCTGATCGCCCTCTGCATCGGGGACCTGGCCTCCAGCCCCGAGCAGAAGGCGCGCGCCTACCCGGTGCGGACCTGGGCGGTGCCGCAGAAACGGGAGCTGACCGCGTTCGGCCAGGAGGTCGCCCTGGCCGTGCTGCCGCTGCTCGAGGATTACTTCGGGCAGCCTTACGCCTACGGCAAGGTCGATCAGGTGGGCGTGCCGGACTTCGAGGCGGGCGCGATGGAGAACGCGGCCTGCATCACCTACCGCGAGGTGGCGCTGCTCCTCGACCCGAAGACGGCGCCGCTCAACGTCCAGAAGCGCGTCGCCGAGGTGATCACGCACGAGCTCTCGCACCAGTGGTTCGGCAACCTCGTCACCATGGTCTGGTGGGACGACCTCTGGCTCAACGAGGCCTTCGCCACCTGGATGGCCTACAAGATCGTGGACCAGTGGCGCCCGCAGTGGCGGGTGTGGATGGACTTCGAGGTGGGCAAGGGCGCCGCCCTGCACCTCGACGCGCTCAAGTCCAGCCATCCGATCCGGGCCGAGATCCACAACGCCGAGGAAGCGGGGGAGAGCTTCGACGCCATCACCTACGAGAAGGGCGGCGCGATCCTCCGGATGATCGAGGGGTACCTGGGGCAGGAGAAGTTCCGCGAGGGCATCCGCCTCTACATGCGGCGGCACAAGGAGGCGAACGCGACTGCCGACGATCTCTGGGCGGCGCTCGCCGAGTCCTCGGGCCAGCCCATCCTCGAGCTGGCGAACGGATGGATCCGCCAGACCGGCTACCCGCTGGTCAGCATCTCGGAGGAGGGCGGCAAGCTACGCATCCGCCAGCGCCGCTTCTTCTCCGATCCGGAGGCGGCTCCCGAGCCCACGCTGTGGCTTGCGCCGCTGTTGCTGCGCATCGACGGCCGGGAGCGGCGGGTGCTGCTCCGCTCCGCCGAGGAGACCGTCGATCCGGGAGGGTCCTTCGGCTGGGTGCTGGGGAACGCCGGCGCGAGCGGGTTCTACCGGACCGCGTACGACGACGAGCTGCTCCACCGCCTGATCCGCGCGCTGCCCGAGCTGCGCCCCGAGGAGCGGATGGCGCTGGTGTCGGACCAGTGGGCGCTGGTCCGCGCGAACGCGGCGAAGCTCGAGGGCTTCGTCGATCTGCTCGCGGCACTGGAGACGGAGGAGGACCACTCGGTGCTCGACGAGGTGGTCGGGCGCCTCTCGTACCTCGAGCACCGCGTGGTCTCGGAGGCGAGCCGCGGCGCGTTGCACTCCTTCGTCGGCCGCCTCTTCCAGCGGGCCGCCACGGACCTGGGCTGGGATCCGCGCGCCGGCGAGAGCGACGAGCGGCGCCTGCGGCGCTCGGCGGTGCAGCGGGCCCTCGCGCTGGTCGCGCGCGATCCCGCCGCGGTGGCAGACGCCACGGCGCGCTACCAGCGGCACGTGGCCAGGCACCCCCACGCGGTCGACCCCAACCTGCTCGACGTCGTGGTGGCGGCCGCGGCCCGGACCGCGGACGAGAAGCGATTCGACGAGCTGCGCGAGCTGGCGCGCACCGAGCTGGATCCGGCCGCCAAGCGGCGCTACCTGCACGCGCTGGCCATGGTCGAGGATCCGAAGCTGGTCCCGCGCTCGGTGGATCTCGCCCTCGATGCCTTCGTGCAGATGCAGGACTTCGCCAGCTACCTCGGGACGCTGCTCGCGAACCGCGCCGCGCGCGAGACTGCCTGGCGGCTGATCCGGTTGCGCTGGGAGGACGTCCGCAAGAAGGGCGACTCGCCGATGATCCTGCGGCGGCTGGTGGAGGCGCTGGGGAATCTCACCGAGCGCAGGCATCTGGAGGAGGTGGAGAAGTTCCTCGCCTCCCACGAGCTGACCGCGGCGCGCCAGGCGGTGGCGCAGACGCTGGAGCGGCTGCGCGCGGACGTGGCCCTGCGCGAGCGGCTGCAGCCCGAGCTGGACGCGGCTCTGCAAAAGAAGTAGCCCTTGGAGGCTGTCCGCGGAGTGGTCAAGCGTGTTCCCGCCTTCGCGGGAACGCGCAGAAAAAGCGTAGGCGCAGTGTCGCCTTCGGCGACAGCGCCTAGAAGTTGAACGTGACGGTCAGCGTGTCCGAATACGCGCCGACCGACACGTCCTGCTGCGCGAAGACGCGCGCGTAGAACGGGACGGTCACGCCGTTGCCGGCGGGAACGGCGACCGGTGTGGACGACCAGACGATCGTTCGCGCGGCATCGACGTACACTTCGTACGCGAGGAAGTCCACGCCGGCGCCGAGGGTCATGCGGCGCGTGCCGTTGAAGGCCAGGCCGGCATCGATGGTCACGTCGGGGGTCGTCGGCGGCGGGCAGCTGTAGGTGATGGTGCCGGCGGAGTCGGTCGGGGCGGCGGCGTACACGTTGTAGTTGCCGAACGCCAGCGGGGTCGCGCTGATGTTCTTGCAACTCGGCGCCGCGTGCGCGGACGAAGCGACGGCGGCCGCTAGGATCGCGGCGGCGGCAGCGAGATGCTTCACGCCCGCGATCCTGCGCCAGCGGACGTTGCGGCTCCACAAAAAAATTGCAAATGCAGTGCGCCTACCAAACGAGAGGTACGCAAACCCGTACCCGCCCCTCCAACGGATGACCTATGTCCACGTTTTACCTGTAATTTTTGAGTGTCAAACGCTTGACGGGCCGTCTGGCTGACCTCTAATCTCGTTACCGAATCCAAAAGGGGGGCGTTACCGGTGCGCGAGCGCAGACAAATCCAACAGAGGCGCGCTCTCTGCGCCACCGTTCTCGCGGTCGCGCTCGGCGCGGTCTCTTCGGACGCGCTCGGCGCGACGGCCACCAGCTCGTTCACGGTGACCGGAACCGTCACGGCGAACTGCACCATCTCCACCGCCGGCATCAACTTCACCTACGATCCGGTGGCCGCCAACGCGGGCACCAACGCGACCGCCACCGGCACCGTCACCATCGCCTGCACCAAGGGGTCCGCTCCCAGCATCGGCCTGAACGCGGGTCTCAACGCCGGTCTCGGTCCCACCGGCCCGCGCGCGATGCGCCTGGGCGCGACCGCCAACTACCTCGGCTACGACATCTACTGGCCCGGCACCACCACCTCGTGGACCACCGCCGCGCCCTTCGTTCCGACCGCTCCCGCCAGCAAGGCGGCGCGGACCTTCAACATGGACGGCGTCGCCTTCGCAGGCCAGGACGTCGCCGTCGGAAGCTACACGGATACCGTCACCGCGACGGTGAACTTCTAAACCGGAAGGAGCCGAATCATGTCCCGCAAGACGAACCCAATGCTGGCCGCCACGGCCTTCGCCGTCCTGCTGCTCGCCGACGCTCCGGCGTTCGCAGGCACGGTGACGAAGACCTTCAACGCGACAGCCTCGGTTGCCGCCAATTGCGTGATGAGCAACATCGCGAACCTGGACTTCGGCTCCTACGACCCGGTGGTCGCCAACGCCAGCACGGCCCTGCCCGGCAACACCAGCTTCACCCTGACCTGCACGAAGGGCGCGTCGCCGGTCGTCTTGATGTCCATCGGCAACGCCAACTTCGGCGGGAACCTGGCCGGAAAGCGCTCGATGAACAACGGTACGGCCACCGCCGGCAACTACCTCTCCTATGACCTCTACACTCCCTCTGGCGTGGGCGCTTCCGGCAGCGTGAGCCCCACCGCCACCCTGTGGGGCGATGGCACTGGCGGCACCGGGACGTTCTCGCCGTCGGTGCCGAGCGTGGCCGCCCAGACCGTCACCATCTTCGGAGCGGTGACCGCCGGCCAGGACGTGCCGGTGGGCTCCTACACCGACAGCGTCACCGCGACGGTCAACTTCTAGGTGAACGCCAGAACCGCCTTGCCGGTTGCGCTCGCGCTCGGCCTCCTCTGCGGGGCCGGGCGCGTGCGCGCTTCCGGGCTCAACCTTTCGCCCGTCCAGGTCTGGCTCTCGCAGGACACCTCCAAGTCTCTGCTCACGCTGCGTAACGAAGGGCCAGAGGATGCCCGCTTCCAGGTCTCGGTGGTCGCCTGGGACGAGGACGCGAACGCAGGCATGAAACTTTCGCCCACCGAGGACATCGTCGCGTTCCCGCTCCTGCTCGAGCTGAAGGTCGGCGAGACCCGCAGCCTGCGCATCGGCACGGTGGTGCCCTTCGGGCCGGTGGAGAAGACCTACCGCCTCTTCCTCGAGGAGCTTCCGCCGCCGGAGAAGCCGCAGACGCGCTCCACGGTCCGCGTGCTGACCCGGGTGGGCATCCCCGTCTTCCTGGCCCCGGTCCGGACGCTCGAGCAACACAAGCTGTCGCCGGTCACCGTGGCGGGCGCCGGCGCCTCGGTGGACGTCCAGAACCACGGGAACGTGCACTTCCGGGTGGAGACCGTCCGGTTGGAAGGATTCGCGGACGGTGGCTCACGGCTGTTCGAGAAGGAGGCGCAAGGCTGGTACGTGCTGGCCGGCGCCCACAAGCGCTATCAGCTCGAGATCCCGAGGGAGGCGTGCCGCAAGGTCCGCAAGCTCCTGGTCTCGGTGAAGACAGAAAAGGATCAGGTGTACCAGGAGCCGCTCGAGACACCGGGCGGGGCCTGCGGGACCTGACGGCAGATGCGCGGGGGGGCCGCGGCGCTGCTCTTGCTTTCGTTCTCCCCTGCGCTCTTGGCGCAGCCCGGCGACAGCCAGCGCGCGTACCTCGAGCTCTTCGTCAACGAGGCGAGCAAGGACACCGTCCTGGTGATCCTGCGCGGCGGCGACACGCCGGACGACGCGCTGATCGCGGTGGAGGATCTGGAGAAGGCCGGCCTGCACGGGCTGCGCGGGACGCGCGAGGTTTTCGAGGGGAGACCCTACCTCTCCCTGCGCTCGCTGGGGCCGGAGATCCGGTTTCGCTTCGACGCGCAAGCGCTGGCGGTGCGCATCTCGGCCCCGCCTTCGGTGCTCGACCGCACCGAGCTGGATCTCCGGGCGGTCGTGCGTCCGGAGGGGATGGTCCTGCGCCGCGACACCAGCGGCTTCCTCAACTACTCGCTGACCGCCGACGGGAACGGCACGGTCACCGGAGCCGGCGAGCTCGGCGCCAGCCTGCGCGGCAACCTCGCCTTCACCGGCTTCTCGGTCGGGCCCGACCACCGCGTGATCCGCGGCCTCTCGTACGTCGTGGTCGACGACCCGGAGCGGATGCGCCGCCTGCAGGTCGGCGATGCGATCGCCATCTCCTCCGAGCTGGGCGGGTCCGCGCAGCTCGCCGGGCTCAGCCTCACCCGGGAGTTCTCGCTCGACCCCTACTTCGTCCGGCAGCCGCTGCCGCGTCTCTCCGGCGCCGTCCTCACGCCCTCGACCCTGGAGGTCTATGTGAACGGCGCGCTGGTGCGGCACGAGCCGGTCGCGCCCGGGCCCTTCGAGGTGCGCAACCTGCCGGTCGGCAGCGGCGTGGGCCAGGTCAGCTACGTGGTTCGCGACGCGTTCGGCCGCACCGAGGAGTTTGCCTCGCCGTACTACTCCGCCGCCGGCGTGCTCGCGGACGGCCTCTCCGACTTCGGCTATCACCTCGGATTCCGGCGGCTGGACTTCGGCTCGGTCTCCAGCGAGTACGGGCCGCCGGAGCTGCTGGCGCGGCACCGCTTCGGCATCGGCGACTGGCTGACGGCAGGTTACCGATTCGAGTCGGCCATCCAGCGCGCGGGGGGGACCTCGCTGCTCGCCAGCGGCGGTCCCACCGCGGCCGTGGCGTTGCCCGTCGGCGAGCTCGATCTGAACGCGGCGGCCAGCGCGGACGGCAGCGCGGCCGGCGCGGCGGGCTCGATCTCCTACTCGGTGTTCACCCGGAGGATCTCCGCGGGCGCCTCGGTGCGCGCGACGAGCCCCAGCTACGCCACGCTTTCGCTGCCGGCCTCGGTGGATCGGCCGCTGCTGCAGCTCAGCGGCTCGGTCGGCGTGCCGCTGGTTCCCCGCCTCAACCTCACCCTGCAGGGCCAGCTCAACGCCATGCGCGACACGGGAACCGCCTCGGTGCTCACGCTGCGCAGCGACTACTACTTCTCCAACGCGCTCTCGCTCTCGTTGAGCCTCTCGCAGCAGCGTTCGGTCGCGCAGGAGCCGCAGTGGCTGGGCTTCGCCACGTTCATCTACAACTTCGGCGGTGGAACCACCGCGGACCTGGGCGGAACGGCGGGCAACGGCACGGGCTCGGCGACGGCCGGCGTGCAGAAGTCGCTGCCGCTCGGCGAGGGCTGGGGCTACCAGCTTCGCTCCACCGTCGATTCCGACCAGACGACGTCGGGCCTCGGCCAGATCCAGTACCAGGGCCCGTACGGCACGTACATGGCGTCGTATGACCGGGTGGGCGGCGAGAACGGCGGGTCCGCCACCGCGGCGGGCGCCCTGGTCCTGATCGACGGGACGGTCATGGCGAGCCGGCCGGTGCAGGAGGGCTTCGCGCTTCTGCAGGTCCCAGGCGTCGAAGGCGTGCGCGGCTTCTTGAACAACCAGGAGATCGGGCGCACCAACGGCAGCGGCAACCTCCTGATCCCATCGCTGCAGCCGTACTACGGAAACCGCCTGCGCATCGGCGACGCGGACGTCCCGCTCGACTACCAGATCGGCGCCGTCGAGCAGGTGGTGGCGACCACGCTGCGGGCAGGCGCGCTGGTGCGCTTCGACGTCCAGAAGGTCACGACGGTCAAGGGGCAGGTGCGGGTGGACCTGAACGGCCAGCCCACGGTGCCCGCGTTCGGGGAGCTCACGGTGGACGCGACGCTGCGCAGTCCGCTGGGCGCCGACGGGCAGTTCTGGTTCGGGGACCTCGCGGTCGGAAAGCATCCTGCCCGGGTGGAGTTCCGGGACGGGATCTGCCGGTTCGAGCTGGAGGTCCCGGCGAACGCGGGGGCGGTGGTGAACCTCGGGACGGTCTCCTGCGTGGGCGGGCAGGTCGCGCTGGAAGACTCCTCGCAGTAACCCGACGAACAGGTCTGCGTCGACGTGATCGTGAGCGTGGACGGCGACGGCGACGGCGACGTGGCCGTGGGCGGACCAGATCACCGACACAATCGCGTGAGCATCCCGACGATACGTTCGAGGAG
>DASQAS010000155.1:0-5001 GCA_035635635.1 Myxococcales bacterium
CGGGTCGCCGCCGAATGCGCTGATGTTCTGCTGGACCCACCGGAGGGCCAACTGCTGGTCCTGCAATCCGTAGTCTCCGGAGTTCGGGCCCAGGTGGCGGTTGGCGAGGAATCCAAAAATGTTCAGACGGTAGTTCATCCCCACGACCACCACGTTTCCGGTGTTGACGAGCAGCGTGTAGTCGCCCGCCCCGGAGCCGTTGAAGAAGCCGCCGCCGTGGATGTGCGCCATGACCGGGAGCCCGTGTGCGCCCGGCGGCGCCCAGACGTTGATGAACAGGCAGTTCTCGCGGCCGGTGATCGGACCCATCTTCCCCGAGGCGGCGCGCGTGCAGATGCTGCCGACCTGCGTCGCGTTCAACGTGCCGCTCCAGGGTGCGGCCGGCTGCGGCGGCGCCCAACGAAGGTTGCCGACCGGCGGGGCGGCGTACGGGATGCCGAGCCATTCATTGACGCCATTCACCACGATGCCGCAGACGGCACCGCTGGCGGTCATGACTGTCGTTCCGGCAGCGCACGGCTGTGCGGAAGCGCGGCCCGCGGGAACGGCGACCGCGGCGGCGCAGAGGACCGCGGCAACGGAGGCGGATCGATGAGTGGACTTCGACATGTTTGTCCTCCTCGCAGCCGGACTGCTGCAACGAGGGGCGCCGAGCGGATCGGGTCTCGCGAACGAAGTGGGATCGAGATCGCGGGCCTGCCAGAGCGAGATCATGCACCCCAAGGAGGCGCACGCTGGCTTCTGGTCGGATCGCTGCGCAAGATCGACTCGCGGCTTAGGACTGAGGTCTTTCCGGAAGAAATTACCGACTGACGTGGGTCAGCCCTTGAGCGCTCCCGACATGCCTGCCACGTAGTACTCGACGAAGAAGAAGTAGACGATGGCCACCGGCAGGCTGCCGAGGAGCGCTCCAGCCATCAAGGGTCCCCACTGGTAGATGTCCCCGCGCACCAACTCGGTCGCGAGCCCCACCGGCACCGTCTTGTGCTCCGGCGAGGACATGAAGACCAGCGCGTAGAGGTACTCGTTCCAGGAGAGCGTGAAGCAGAAGATGAAGGCCGAGACCAGCCCGGGCACGCTGAGCGGCAGGATGATCTGGAAGAGGATGCGCAGGCGGCTGGCTCCGTCGACCATCGCCGCCTCCTCCATCTCGCGGGGAATGCTCTTGAGATAGCCGACCAGGAGCCAGGTGCAGAAGGGGATCAGGAAGGTCGAGTACACGGGCACCAGCGCCCAGAGGTGATCGAACCAGCCGAGCTTGAGCATGACCTCCGCGAGCGGGATGAAGAGGATGGCCGGCGGAATCAGGTAGGCGAGATAGATCCCCAGGCTCACGCCCTCCGCGCCGCGGAAGCGCAGCCGGGCGAGCGCGAACGCCGCGAGAAAGCTCACCGAGACGCTCAGCAGCGTCGCTGCCGAAGCGACCGCCATGGTGTTCCAGAACCAGCGCGGGTAGTTGGTGCCGGTGAGCAGGAACTTCACGTGCTCGAGCGTCGGGCGCGAGACCCAGAAGGGATTGGCGCTGACGCTGACCAGCTCCTCGTTCGGTTTGATGGAGGTGAGGACCATCCAATAGAACGGGAAGAGCAGGAAGACCGCGAAGGCCAGAAGCGGCAGCCAGAGGGTGAGCGCGCGCCTCAATCCTGCCTCCGCAATGCGTCGAGCGCGCCCCAGGCCAGGAGCGCCAGGAAGGGAAGCGTGAAGCCCGCGATCGCCGCCCCTTCGCCCAGGGCTCCGCCGGGGATGGCGCGCTGGTAGGCCAGGGTCACGAAGAGGTGCGTGGCGTTGGCCGGTCCGCCCCGGGTGATGGTCCAGATGAGCTGGAAGTCGGTGAAGGTGAAGATGGCGGAGAAGATGGTCAGGATGGTGGTGAGCGGCAGCAGGAGCGCCCAGGTGACGCGCCAGAAGATCTGCCAGGTGCTGGCGCCGTCCAGAGCGGCGGCCTCGTGCAGATCCTTCGGGATCGACTGCAGGCCGGCGAGGTAGCCGACCGTGAAGAAGGGGATGCCGCGCCAGACGTTCGCGACCATCAGCGAGGCGCGCGCGAGCCAGGCGTTCCCGAGGAAGTTCAGGTTCTGCCGCAGCAGCCCCAGCTTCACCAGCGCCCAGCTGATGAAGCTGAACTGCGGGTCGAGGATCCACCACCAGGCAAAGGCGGAGAGCACCGTGGGGACCACGTAAGGCAAGAGCAGCACCGAGCGCCAGAACCGGTAGCCGGTGAACCTCTGGTTGAGGATCAGCGCCAGCAGAAGGCCGAGGGCGAGCTTGAAGATCACCGTGACCAGCGTGTAGAGCGCCGTGTTCAGCGCGGTGATGCGGAAGACCGGATCGGTGAGCAGGTACCGGTAGTTCTCCAGCCCGATGAACTCTCCCGGCTGGCCGATGGTCGCGTCCTTGAACCCGAGCAGGACACCGAGCGCGAGCGGAAACGCGAGCAGGCCGCCGAGCAGCACGGCCGAAGGCAGCAGCAAGAGGGTGGGAAGGAGCGGCCCGCGATCGAGCGAGAGCGCGCGCATCTAACTGCGGTAGATGCGCCGCAGCCGGCTTTCCGCGCGCGCAGCCGCGTCCTTGGGGCTCATCCCGTTGACGGTCGCGTCCGCGAACATGTCGAGCACGATGAATTCGGCCAGCGCGGCGGCGGCCTGCTGTCCCGGCTCGCCCGCGTAGCCGTTGTGCTGCATGCGCGCGATGCCGTCGCGGAACGGGGTCGCCTTCGGATCCTTGGTCCACACCGGCAGCTCCCGGTACTGCTTCAGCGCCGGCGTGACGTATCCGTTCATCGCCTCCACCCAGGGACCGGCCTGCTCCGGCGACAGCATGAACCGGATGTACTCCTTGGCCGCGTTGGGGAACCGGGAGTGGCTGAAGATGAAGGCCTGGCTGAAGTTCGCCAGCTCGGTGGGACGGCCGACCGGCCCGATGGGGAAGGCCGCATGGTTCAGGTCCTCGGCGATCTGCGGGAAGTCCTTCTTCGCCGCGTAGTAGATGCTGATTCCATTGTTGGTCAGCGAGATCTCGCCGGCGAGGAACGCGCGGTTGTTGTTGGGGTCCAGCCAGGACGCCACCCCCGGCGCCATCTGGGCGTAGAGCTCCTGCGCGTACGCGATCGCGTCGAGAGCAGGCTTCTGGGCGATGGCGATGGTCTTGTTGTCCTTCTCCACCGCCTTGCCCCCGAAGGTCCAGAGCAGCCAATGCGTCCAGTTGTTCCCGTCGCCGACCGCGTGCCCGAGCGCGAATCCGGCCGGATGCCCTTTCGCCTTCAGCGCGCGGGCGAGCTTGAGCAGATCGGCGGGCGTGGTCGGGAACGCGTCGAATCCAGCCTCTTTCATCCAGCTCGTCCGGTAGGTGAGGCACTCGACCGTGCCGCCCACCGGAATCGCGATCCAGTGCTTCATCCGGTTGCTGTAGCCGTACGTGCGCGCGACGTCGTACCAGCCGCCGAACCGCTTGCCGAGCCAGTCGGCCACTTCCGTCACGTCGACCAGCTTCTGCGGATAGATGTGCGGGTCGTCATACCAGCCCATGATGATGTCGGGCCCGGTGCCCAGGTTGGCCGCGAGCGCGGCCTTGGGCCGCACGTCCTCCCAGGTGATGTACTCGACGCTGACCGGAACGCCGGTCGCCTCGGTGAACTTCTTCGTGTTGGCGCTCCACAGCTCCTCGTCCGACTTGACGAACCCCGACCAGCGCAAGAGCCGGAGCGTCGCGTCCTTCTCCGGCTTGAACACGGGCTCGGGCTTCTGCGCCTGCGCGAAGGCGCCTGTAGCCAGACCGAGCCCCCAGCCGAGCACCGTACGCCGCCGGATCCTGCCCATGGGTTTCTCCCGGAACGCGAGCAATGGCTGGCGCGGCTATACCGCGGCCCCGTGCGTCTTCGCCATCTGTTTTGCCAGACGCGCGGTGCGGCGCTTCAGCAGCAAGGGTCCGACCACCCGCGCGTCGGGACCGAAGCCCAGGATCCACGCCACCACCTCGGGGCAGAGCCTGACTCGAAGTCGGACGTGGACGCGTCCGGCGCGCACGAACGATTCCTGCGAGCGGTGCCAGCGGTGGCTGCTGACGAACGCCGCCCAGCGCGGGGCCAGGCTGATCTCGATGTTCTGGACCGGGTACTCCTCGTCCACGAAGATCCCGAAGCTGTCCGCGAACACGCGCTCCGGATCGTAGCTGTCCTTGTCCGGGTACTGGAACGTGCCGCCCACTGCTTCGGCCGACTCGATCCGCGAGAAGCGGTAGGGGTGGGCCGGCCGGCCGTGGGGCCGGCCGATCACGTACAGCTGGTGATCGTAGACCGCGAGCGAGAGCGGCTCGATCCGCACCGACCGTCGCGAGCCTTTGAAGTCGCGATAGCGCAGCTGCAGCCCGCGCCTGCGCTGGAGCGCGTCCACCACTTCCTCCAGCACTTCCTCCTTCTCGGGCAGCGATTTCTCCCCGCCGCGCACCAGGAACACGAACTGCCGGCGGGAGTCCTGGAAACGCTCCGGATGCAGCGCGTTGCGGCTCACGTAGTGCACCAGGTCGTGCATGCCCTTCTCGTAGGTGGTGCCCTCGAAGAGCTTCCCCAGGCTGGCTCCCACGCAGGCAGCGATGATGGTGGAGATCGGCGTCCGCTCGGCGCCGCCGCCGACCTTCGAGCGATCGATGCGGACGTGCATCCGCCCGCGCCGCTTCTCGCGGACGAGCGGCACGTGCCGCCCGATCGCCTCCAGCTGGCGATCGACCGCGGCCACCCGCACTCCCAGAAGAGCGGTAAGCTCCGCGCGCGTCAGCTCCCGCCCCGAGATCAGCGCGGACACCAGCCGGGCCGTCCGCTGGATGGAGCTGAGCCTCCCGAGCTCTGAGTTTCCCATGATCCGCAAAGGATCCTGCGATCCGCTGCGGATCTCAAGTGCCGGCTCGGCTGCCGATGCCATTGCGGGCCTGAATCCGGAGATGCAAACCATCTCATCCCGATCCCGAAAGGGGCCTGTCATGAAGAATCTCAGCTTCTGGTTCCGTCCC
>DASQAS010000156.1:0-63054 GCA_035635635.1 Myxococcales bacterium
CCGAGCGACTGGAGCTCCTTGATCAGCACGTTGAACGACTCGGGCAGCCCCGACTCGAGCGAGTACTCGCCCTTGACGATGCTCTCGTACATCCGGGTGCGGCCCACCACGTCGTCCGACTTGACGGTGAGGAACTCCTGCAGCGAGTACGCCGCGCCATAGGCCTCCATCGCCCAGACCTCCATCTCTCCCAGGCGCTGGCCGCCGAACTGCGCCTTGCCGCCCAGCGGCTGCTGGGTGACCAGCGAGTACGGCCCGATGCTGCGGGCGTGGATCTTCTCGTCCACCAGGTGGTGCAGCTTGAGCATGTACATGATGCCCACCGTCACGTCCTGGTCGAACGCGTCGCCCGTGCGCCCGTCGAAGAGGATCATCTGGCCCGTCTTCGGCAAGTTGGCGTGCTCGAGTTGGGCGAGGATCTCCACCTCCCGCGCCCCGTCGAACACCGGGCTGGCGAAGTGCACGCCCTTGACCAGCTTCTGCGCCAGCTTCATCAACTCCTTCTCGGGAAGCTGGTCGAGCAGCTCGTGCAGCTCCTTGGTGTCGTAGACCTTCTTCAGATCCTTCTTGATCGCCTCGGGGTTCCACTTCTCGTCGATCATCTTCTGGATCTGCTCGCCCAGCCCGCGCGCCGCCCAGCCGAGGTGCGTCTCGAGGATCTGGCCGATGTTCATGCGGCTGGGCACGCCGAGCGGGTTGAGCACCAGGTCCACCGGGCGCCCGTCCTCGAGGTACGGCATGTCCTCGGCCGCCAGCACGCGGGAGACCACTCCCTTGTTGCCGTGGCGGCCCGCCATCTTGTCGCCCACCGCCAGCTTGCGCTTGATGGCCACGTAGACCTTGACCATCTTGATCACGCCCGGCGGCAGCTCGTCGCCCTTCTTCAGGCGGGAGATCTTCTCGCCGAAGACGAGCTTCACCAGCTCCTTCTGCTCGTTGAAGTTCTCCAGGATCTTGGCGACCTTCTCCTCCACGCCGCCCACCGCGATCTCCGGCCAGTACTTCTCCGGGATCTCGTCGAGCATCGTGTCGGTGATCTGCTGCCCCTTGTTCAGGAGCACGTGCCCCTTGTCGTCGACCAGCTTGGCGGTGGTCTCCTTGCCGTGGAGCAGCCGCTTGATCCGCTTGTAGGACGAGTCCTTGAGGATCTTGATCTCGTCGTTCTGGTCCTTGAGGAGCTTCGCCTCTTCCTGGTTCTCGATGTCCTTGGCGCGCTCGTCCTTGTCCACGCCCTTGCGGGAGAAGACCTTGGCATTGATCACCGTGCCGGTCACGCCGGGCGGAACCCGCAAGGAGCTGTCCCGGACGTCGCCGGCCTTCTCGCCGAAGATGGCGCGGAGCAGCTTCTCCTCCGGAGAGAGCTGCGTCTCGCCCTTCGGGGTGATCTTGCCCACCAGGATGGAGCCCGGCCCGACCTCCGCGCCGATGCGGATGATGCCCGAGTCGTCCAGGTCCTTGAGCGCCTCCTCACCCACGTTGGGGATGTCGCGGGTGATCTCCTCCTTGCCCAGCTTGGTGTCGCGCGCGATGCACTCGAACTCCTCGATGTGGATCGAGGTGAACACGTCGTCGCGCAGGATCCGCTCGGATACGAGGATGGAGTCCTCGAAGTTGTACCCCTGCCAGGGCATGAACGCGACGATCACGTTCTGGCCCAGCGCCAATTCCCCGGTCTCGGTGGCCGGGCCGTCGGCGATCACGTCACCCTTCCTCACCCGGTCGCCCGCCCGCACGATGGGCTTCTGGTTGATGCAGGTGTTCTGGTTGGAGCGCTGGTACTTGGTCAGGTTGTAGATGTCGACCTCGCTGGCCACGTCCAGCGAGGAGTCCTTGGTGTCGGCGCGCACCACGATACGGCCCGCGTCCACCTGATCGACCACGCCGTCCCGCCGCGTCACCGTGCACACGCCGGAGTCGCGCGCCACCGTGCCCTCGATGCCCGTGCCCACCAGCGGCGCCGAGGTGCGGAGCAGCGGCACCGCCTGCCGCTGCATGTTGGAGCCCATCAGCGCGCGATTCGCGTCGTCGTTCTCCAGGAAGGGGATCAGCGAGGCCGCCACCGAGACCAGCTGGTTCGGCGACACGTCCATCAGGCTGATGTCCTCCGGACGGGCCTGGGGGAACTCGCCCGCCTTGCGGCAGGAGACCAGCGGCGTCAAGAAGTGCCCCTTCTTGTCGAATGTGGCGTTCGCCTGCGCGATGACGTGCTTCTCCTCCTCCAGCGCGCTGTAGAATTTGACCTCGTCGGTGACCTTGCCCTCCACCACCTGGCGGTAGGGGGTCTCCACGAAGCCGTACTCGTTCACCCGCGCGAAGGTGCTCAGAGACGCGATCAGGCCGATGTTCGGGCCTTCCGGCGTCTCGATCGGGCAGATGCGGCCGTAGTGCGTCGGGTGCACGTCGCGCACCTCGAAACCGGCGCGCTCGCGGGTCAGGCCGCCCGGTCCCAGGGCGGAGAGGCGCCGCTTGTGCGTGACCTCGCTGAGCGGGTTGGTCTGGTCCATGAACTGCGAGAGCTGGCTGGACCCGAAGAACTCCTTGATCACCGCCGTGACCGGCTTGGCGTTGATCAGGTCGTGCGGCATCAGGGTCTCGATTTCCTGAAGGCTCATGCGCTCCTTGATCGCACGCTCCATCCGGACGAGGCCGATGCGGTACTGGTTCTCGAGCAGCTCGCCCACCGCGCGCACGCGGCGGTTGCCGAGGTGGTCGATGTCGTCGATCTGGCCCTTGCCGTTCTTGAGGTCGATCAGGTAGCGCACGACCTCGAGGATGTCCTTCTTGGTGACCACCGCCTGCTCGAGCGGCTCGTCGACGCCGAACTTGTAGTTCAGCTTGAGCCGGCCGACCTTGGAGAGGTCGTAGCGCTCGGGGTTGAAGAACAGGTTGATGAAGAGGTTGGTGGCCGTCTCCAGCGTCGGCGGATCGCCGGGCCGCAGGCGCCGGTAGATCTCCATGATCGCCTCTTCGGGCGAGGAGATCTTGTCGGCGTTCAGCGTGTCGCGGAGGAAGGGGCCGACGTTCAGGTTGTCGATGAAGAGCACCTTGAACTCGGTGATCCCGCGTTCGCGCAGGGCCTCCACCTTGTCCTCGGTGACCTCCTCGTTGACCTCCAGCAGGACTTCGCCGGTGTTCTCGTCGACCACGTCGTGCGCGCTGATCTTGGTGACCAGCTCGTCCACGTCGAGCGGAAGGGTGCGGATCTTCGCCTGCTCCAGCTTCTTGATGGCGGCGCGGGTGAACTTCCGGTTCTTCTTGACGATCACCTCGCCCGTCTTCGGGTGCTTGATGTCGCGGGTCGCGCGCTGGCCGGGCAGCAGCTCCAGCTCCACCGACTTCTCGTACTTGCCCTTCTCGCCGATGTAGATGGTCTCGGTGGCGTAGAAGAAGTTGAGGATCTCCTCGGGCGTGCCCTTGAAGTCGAGCGGGTTCTTCTTGGCGGTATCCGGGACGGCGCCCAGGGCGCGCAGCAGCACCGTGGCGGGGAGCTTCCGGCGCCGGTCGATGCGCACGTAGAGGATGTCCTTGTGGTCGAACTCGAAGTCGATCCACGACCCGCGGTACGGGATGATGCGGGCGTTGTAGAGCAGCTTGCCCGAGCTGTGGCTCTTGCCCTTGTCGTGGTCAAAGAAGGCGCCGGGGGAGCGGTGGAGCTGCGAGACCACCACGCGCTCCGTCCCGTTGATGATGAAGGTGCCGTTCTCCGTCATCAGCGGGATCTCGCCGAAGTAGACCTCCTGCTCCTTCACGTCGCGAATCGACTGCGCGCCGGTGTCGGGGTCCTTGTCCCAGACCACCAGGCGCACCACCACCTTGATGGGCGCGGAGAAGGTCATGCCGCGCTGGTGGCACTCGTCCACGTCGTACTTGGGCTTCTCCAAGTGGTAGCTGACGAACTCCAGCGAGCTCGTCTCGTTGAAGTCCTTGATCGGGAAGACCGACTTGAAGACACCCTGCAGCCCGGTGTCCTCGCGCTGCTCGGGTCCCTTGTCGGACTGGAGGAACTTGTCGTAGCTGTGCTTCTGGATGTCGATCAGGTTCGGGATGTCGATAATCTTCTGGATCTTTGCGAAGTTCTTGCGGATTCTGAAGTTGTTCTGGATCGTGGTCGCCATTTAGCGAGCGCTCCTCGGACTGAGGTCAGGACATCCGGACTACCGGCTACGACTGCATTCTCGAAGCGAAAACTCCGGCAGCGGCGCGGACCCTCCGTTGGTCCGCGCCGAGCCGGTCCATTCAAAGGGCGCTGGTCTATTTGATCTCGACCGTAGCGCCCGCCGCCTTGAGCATGTCGGCGAACTTGTTTACGTCCTCCTTCGAGAGGCCCTCTTTCACCGTCTTGGGGGCACCTTCGACGAGGTCCTTGGCCTCCTTCAGGCCGAGGCCCGTGATGGTCCGGACCTCCTTGATGACGTTGATCTTCTTCTCCCCCGCAGCTTGGAGGACCAGCGTGAACTCCGTCTTCTCCTCGGCAGGCTTGGCGGCCGCGGCGCCGGCGCCACCCGCGGCCGGGCCGGCGGCCACGGCAACGGGAGCAGCGGCGGAAACGCCCCACTTCTGCTCGAGCATCTTCACCAGCTCAGCCGCCTGCATGACGGTGAGCGACGACAACTCATCTGCGATCTGGTTCAGGTCAGCCATGAAAGTTCCGTCCTTTTAACGGCGCGCTGCTTGCAATGCAACGCATCATAATGTTCAAAACCGTACGCCTGCTCGGATACCTGTGCGGCCGTCAGGCGGCCTCCTTCTTGTCGGCCTTGGCCTGGAGCACCCGGGCGACCTGGCTGCCCGGCGTGTTGAGCAGCCGAACCAGCCTGGATGCGGGGGCCGCGATCAAGCCGGCCAGCATCCCGCGGAGCTCGGGCAAGCCCGGCATGTCCGCGAGAGCGGCCAGGCCTTTGGCGTCGACCAGGTTGCCCTGGACCACGCCCGCCTTGACCGTCATCTTCTCGCCCTGCTCCTTGAGGACGTCGCGGAGCACCTTGGCGGGTGCCACCACGTCGTCGTACCCGAGGATGATCGCGTTGGGCCCGTCCAACCCCTCCGTGAACTTCTCCAGGGGCGTGCCCTTCGCGGCGAGCCGTGCCAGGGTGTTCTTGACGACCTTGTAGTCCACCTTGTTCTCGCGGAATGTCTTCCGGAGCTTCACGGTGGCGGCGGCGTCGATGTTCTTGTACCCCACCGCGATGGCGATGGCGGCCTTGGACATCTTCTCCTTGAGAGCGCCGACCAGTTCCTGCTTCTCGTTGCGCTGCATGACCTCACCTCCTTCCTGCGCGTGTCTCGGTTCCTGAAGCCACGCAGCGCGTGCCGTCGGAACCCCTGGCCCAGCTCGGTCTCGGCAGGCAATTGCCTTTAAGGGATCGCACCCCGCCTGCTGTCTGTGACCAGGTATACCTGGCGGGTCCGGGGGGAGTGGAACTCCCCCCGGGTCCCGCTACTTATGGGCCGCCGTAATTGCGGCCGCGTCCATTTTGATCCCGGGACCCATCGTGGTGCTGATCGTGACCCCCTTGAGGTAGACGCCCTTCGCCGTCGCCGGCTTCGCCCGGATGATGGTGTCGAGGATGGCGTTCACGTTGTCCAGCAGGCGCTTGGTCTCGAACGACGCCTTGCCCACCGGAACGTGGACGATGCCCGCCTTCTCCACCCGGAACTCCACCTTGCCCGCCTTCGACTCCCGGACGGCCCTGGTCACGTCGGCCGTGACCGTGCCGACCTTCGGGTTCGGCATCAGGCCGCGGGGGCCGAGCACCTTACCGAGCCGGCCGACCACGCCCATCATGTCCGGCGTGGCGATGGCCACGTCGAACTCCATCCACCCTTCCTGCACCTTGGCGGCGAGGTCCTCGGCGCCCACCACGTCGGCGCCGGCCTCGGTCGCCTCGCGGGCCTTGTCGCCCTTGGCGAAGACGGCCACCCGCACGGTCTTGCCGATCCCGTGCGGCAGCACCACCGCGCCGCGGACCATCTGGTCGGCGTGCTTGGGATCGACGCCGAGGCGGATGGCCACGTCCACCGTCTCGTCGAACTTCCGCTTCTCCAGCTCGGCGGTCTTGCGGACCAGGCTCACCGCCTCGTCGACCGAGTAGCGCTTGTTCACGTCGATCAGCTTCGACGCCGCCAGGTACTTCTTCCCGTGCTTGGCCATGGCTAGCTCTCCACCGATGCTGCGCGCGTTTGCGCTCCGCCCGTCGCCGGCGAAGCCGGCTCCTCCACCGATGCTGCGCGCGTTCGCGCTCCGCCCGTCGCCGGCGAAGCCGGCTCCTCCACCGATGCTGCGCGCGTTCGCGCTCCGCCCGTCGCCGGCGAAGCCGGCTCCTCCACGTCCACGCCCATCGACCGGGCGGTGCCCGCGATGGAGTTCATGGCGGCCTCGAGCGAGCCCGCGGTCATGTCCGACATCTTGGTCTTGGCGATCTGCTCCAGCTGCTTGCGCTTGAGCGTCCCCACCTTCTCCTTGCCGGGCTTGTGCGCGCCGCTGCCCTTCTTCTTCTCGGTGTGCAGCCCGAGCGCCTTCTTGATCAGGATCGCGGCGGGCGGGGTCTTCACCACGAAGGTGAACGAGCGGTCCGAGTAGATCGTGATCAGCACGGGGACGATCAGGCCTTCCTTGGCCTGCGCCTGGGTGGCCGCGTTGAACTCCTTGCAGAACCCCATGATGTTGACGCCGTGCTGGCCGAGCGCAGGCCCCACCGGCGGCGACGGGTTCGCCTTCCCGGCCGGAAGCTGCAGCTTCACCATTCCTGTGACCTTCTTTGCCATCGCTGCTTCTCTCCGTGGTCCAAGCGGCCCGGGCCTTCAGGAACCCCGGCCTCCCACTCTGCTTACGTCTTCTCCACCTGCATGAAGTCGAGCTCGACCGGCGTGGCGCGACCGAAGATCGAGACCAGCACACGCACGCGGCCCTTGTCCGGATTCACTTCCTCCACCGTGCCGTTGAAGTTGGAGAACGGCCCGTCGACCACCCGGACGTTGTCTCCCTCCTCGAACTCCACCTTGGGCTTCGGCTTCAGCGCTCCTTCGGAGAGCTGCGTGGTCAGCCGCGCGATCTCGTGCTCGCTCACCGCCGGGGGCTTGGTGGCGTTGCCGACGAATCCGGTGATCTTCGGCGTGTTCTTCACCAGGTGCCAGGTGCGGTCGTTGAGCTCCATCTGCACGAGGATGTAGCCGGGGAAGAACTTGCGCTTCGAAGCGCGCTTCTCCCCTTTCACCATCTCCACCACGTTCTCCATCGGGATCAGGATGTCGCCGAAGAACTCGTCGAGGGAGTTCTGCTTGATCTTCTCCTCCAGCGACTTCTTCGCCTTGTTCTCGAAGCCCGAGTACGTGTGGACCACGTACCACTTCTTGTCGATCTTCTTCTGCTCGGCGGCCATTGGCATTTCTTCTCTAGAGAATCGGGTTCTGGATCTTGTCCGTGACGAACTGCCAGAACACGTCGAAGAGGCCCAGCAGCACAGCGGCGATCATGGATGCGACGATGACGGCGATGGTGGCGGCCTTGGTCTCGGCGAAGCTCGGCCAGCTGACCTTGCGGAGCTCGGCGATGATCTCCATCGACACCTGGTTCGTCTTCGGGCTGACCCAGAGGTAGACGGCGGTGGCGCCGGTCAGGCCCAGCCCGATGACGGTGGTCCAGGTCCACTCGCCCCAGAGTGGACGGGTGAGCGGCTGGGTCGGCCCGAAGGCGCCGAAGGCGGCCAGAAGGACGTGCTCCAGGAAGAGGCCCGCGGAGATGGCGAGCACGACGTATCCGATGGCGGCGATCCGGGTATTGGTCATGGGTCAACCGAAGCGATTGGCAGGCCAGCCAGGACTCGAACCTGGAACATGCGGTTTTGGAGACCGCCGCTCTACCATTGGAGCTACTGGCCTAAACCAGTCCGCGCCTACTTCGTCTCCTTGTGCTCGGTGTGCTTGCGGCAACGGGGGCAGAACTTCGGCAGGACCAGCTTGTCGGTCATGGTCCGCTTGTTCTTGGTGGTGGTGTAGTTCCGCTCCTTGCACACCGGGCACTCGAGAGTAATGATGGTTCGGTTCATGCTTCTGCTCCTGATCTGGAGCCCACAACCAGAATTGAACTGGTGACCTCTTCCTTACCAAGGAAGTGCTCTGCCGACTGAGCTATGTGGGCGTTCCCTTTCGTCGTCCGTTTGGAGCGGGAAACGGGATTCGAACCCGTGACATTCAGCTTGGAAGGCTGACGCTCTACCAGCTGAGCTATTCCCGCGGTTCTCCTCAGTGTCCCGAAGTTGGTGGAGGGAGAAGGATTCGAACCTTCGAAGGCGTAAGCCGGCAGATTTACAGTCTGCTCCCTTTGGCCGCTCGGGCATCCCTCCGGGGTTTTCGGTCAGTACCTCCACACAACGCGATCTCCGCCCGGCTTCATCCGCCCGAAAAAAAGCCCCGCCGGCTGGAGCTGGCGGCGGGAATCGAACCCGCGACCTCCCGCTTACAAGGCGGGTGCTCTGCCGGCTGAGCTACGCCAGCCTAACCGCTCAATTTTCCTGCTCTGTTACCGGCAAAAAGAGACACCTGTGCAGCGCAGGGAGTCGGCTTGTAGGGGATAAAGACCCCCTTGTCAAGTCTGCGGCCGCACTGGCGAAGCGGCCGGAGGGACGCCCTCTCACGCGCCGAGCCGGACCGGCAGCCGCCTCGAGCCCCAGCGGCCGGGCAGGCGCTCGAAGACGCCCGGAACGCGGGACCCGCAACTGGCGCAGCAGCCGTCCCGCAGGGCCCAGCGGGTCATCCGGTACCAGTCGCGGCCGATCAGGGGCTCCCCGCAGGAGCCGCAGTAGGTAGTCCCACCGGCTTCGTCGTGGACGTTGCCGGTGTAGACGTAACGCAGCCCGTTCCGCAGCCCGATCGCCCGGGCGCGCGTCAGGGTTGAAGGCGGCGTGGGCGGACGGTCGAGCATCTTGAAGTCCGGGTGGAAGGCCGTGAAGTGCAGCGGCACCTCCGGGCCGAGCTCGCGGTGGACCCAGCGGGTGAGCGCGTCGATCTCTGGATCGGAGTCGTTCTCGCCGGGGATCAGGAGCGTGGTGATCTCCAGCCAGACCTCGGTCTCGTGCCGCAGGTACTTGAGGGTGTCGAGCACCGGGTCGAGCTGGCCCAGGCAGACGCGGCGGTAGAAGTCCTGCGTGAAGCCCTTGAGGTCCACGTTGGCGGCGTCGATGTGCCGGTAGAGCTCGCGCCGCGGCTCGTCGCAGATGTAGCCCGCGGTGACGGAGACCGCCTTGACGCCGCGAAGGCGGCAGGCGTCAGCCACGTCGATGGCGTACTCGAAGAAGATGGTCGGGTCGTTGTACGTGAACGCCACGCTGCGGCAGCCCAGCTCCTCGGCCCGGCGCGCGATCTGCTCCGGCGAGGCCGCGTCGGCGAGGACGTCCATCTGGCGCGACTTGGACATGTCCCAGTTCTGGCAGAAGCGGCAGCCCAGGTTGCACCCGGCGGTGCCAAAGGAGAGGACGCTGGTGCCGGGCAGGAAGTGGTTGAGCGGCTTCTTCTCGATCGGGTCCACGCAGAACCCGCTCGAGCGCCCGTAGGTGGTGAGCACGATCCCGTCGCCCTCGCGCGCCCGGACGAAGCAGAAGCCCCGCTGGCCTTCGTGGAGAGCGCAGAAGCGGGGGCAGACGTCGCACTGGACTCGTCCGTCGGCGAGAGCGTGGAAGTGGCGGCCCGGCGCGTTCATGCGCGCCTCTCCTTCTCGTAGAACGCGAAGGCGCCGTATCCCACCACGCTGCGCTTGTCGCCTGCCGTGTCTCCGGAGTTGCGCAGATCGACCAGCTCGGCGCGCATCGCCCGGTTCCTCGCCGCCATCAGCAGGCCGTTGACTGGATGGGCCCCGCAAGCGTCATCCGTCGTGATGCGCCCGAGGGCGAGGATCTCCTTGGCGGTCGCCACATCCATCCGCACCGCCTCGTCGTACGGGAGGTAGTGCGAGAGATCGGAGCTCACCACGATCAGCGTCTCCCCTCCTCCCCAGAGCCGGTCGAGGACGGCAGCAACCGCTTCCGGCTCGGCGTCTCCGACCACGACGGGGACCACGCCCTCCATCGCGAGGGCGACCTGGAGGAAGGGCAGCTCCACTTCGAGCGAGTGCTCCCGGGCGTGGGCGGCGCGGTTGCGCGGAAGCGGGACGTCCTCGACCGGCACGTCGCCGAGCGGCGTGCGCATCGCCACGGCGTCCGGGAGTGCGGAGCCGCGAAAGGGCACGTAGTGCGCAGGTCCCAGCAGCACCACCCGCCGATACGGCGCGTCCACCACGCGCGCGAAGGCCGAGGCGGCGATGGGTCCGGAATACACGTAACCGGCGTGCGGCGCGATCAGCGCCTTGGGAGGCGGACCGGGCGGGGCCGCGGCGAGCAGGCGCGCGACGGTCTCGCGCAGCTCGACGGGATCGGCGGGATAGAAGACGCCCGCGACGGCCGGTGGTCGCACGGCCTGCATGGCGCGATCATAACTCCGGCCGTCCGCCGGAGGAACCCGACTCCGTCTTGCGATGCAGCCTGCGCAGGAGGTACTGCTGGACGGCGACCGGGGAATCCATGGGACGGCGCATGCCGGGGAAGCAATGACGCGGCACGCGCACCAGTCGCTCGCGCGGCTCACATGCGGTTGCGCGCTCGCCGCGCTGCTCGTCCCCTGTCTCGCGCGCGCGCACGAACCTTCGCGCGAGGCGACCGATGCGGGGCCCGCGCAGGGGCCCCAGCAGTACGTCGAGGAGATCGACGTCAGCGGCCACTACGAGAGCGGAATCGGGACGTCCGAGGCCGCGAGCTCGGGGAAGATCACCCGCCAGCTGGTCGAGGACCGGCCCATCCTGCGCCCGGGCGAGGTGCTGGAGCTCGTTCCGGGCCTGGTGATCACGCAGCACAGCGGCGCCGGGAAGGCGAACCAGTACTTCCTGCGCGGCTTCAACCTCGACCACGGGACCGACTTCCTCACCACCCTCGACGGCGTCCCGCTCAACCTGCGCAGCCACGCGCACGGCCAGGGCTACACCGATCTGAACTTCCTGATCCCGGAGCTGATCCAGCGCGTCGAGTACTTCAAGGGTCCCTATTTCGCGGACAAGGGCGACTTCGCCTCGGCAGGAGCGGCCGACATCCACTACGCCGACTCGCTGCCGAAGACGCTCGCCGAGATTGCCGGCGGCAACTTCGGCTACGCGCGCGGCCTCTTCGCCGGGTCTCTGAGCGCCGCCGGGAGCCACTTCCTCTACGGCCTTGAGCTCTTCCACGAGGACGGTCCCTGGGAGCACCCGGACAACTACCGCCGCATCAACGGCGTCCTCCGCTACTCGCTGAAAGAGGGAGACGCGAAGTGGACGCTCACCGCGATGGGCTACTACGGGATCTGGAACGCCACCGATCAGATCCCGCGGCGCGCCGTCGAGTCGGGCCAGATCGGCCAGATCGGCCGGTTCGGGGCGATCGATCCGACCGACGGGGGGAACACGTACCGGTTCAGCGTCGCGGGCGACTACCAGCAGAGCTACGGCTCCTTGCTGCTGCAGGCGAACCTCTACGCGGTCAAGTACAACCTGGACCTCTTCTCCAACTTCACCTACTTCCTCCACGATCCAATCCACGGCGACCAGTTCGAGCAGTCCGACGATCGCTGGCAGCTCGGCACCTCCGGAAGCTTCATCTGGACGGCGCCGCTGGAGGCCGTGCATCTGCACGCGACCTTCGGATGGGAAGCGCGATCCGACTCGATCGATCCGGTGGGGCTCTACCCTACGGAGGCCCAGCAGCGGCTTGGGACGGTGCGACAGGACGAGGTGCGGGAGACGAGCGGCGCGGTCTACGGGGAGGTGGACGCGAGGGTCGCGCCCTGGCTGCGCCTGATCGGTGGCGCCCGGGTGGACGTGTACGCGTTCGACGTGACCAGCAGCAACCCGAAAAACTCCGGGCACGACGACGCCGCGCGCGTCTCCCCCAAGCTGTCGGCGATCTTCGGCCCCTGGGCGCGCACCGAGCTATTTGCCAACTTCGGATTCGGCTTCCACTCCAACGACGCCCGGGGCGTCACCACCACCGTGGATCCGAAGACGGGCGATCCGGTCTCGAAGGTGCCGCCGCTCGTCGGCACGCGCGGCGCGGAGATCGGGGCACGCACGGAGATCCTGCCGCGCCTGCAGTCCTCGGTGGCCCTCTGGAGGCTGGACCTCGACTCAGAGATCCTCTTCCTCGGCGACGCCGGCACGACCGAGGCCTCCCGTTCGTCGCGGCGCTACGGGGTCGAGTGGAGCACCCAATGGCACCCGCTGCACTGGCTGCTGTTCGATTCGGACCTGTCCTGGTCGCATGCGCGGTTCACGTCCCCAGACCCCGACCCTAATGTCACCGGCAGCTACATCCCCGGTTCGATCGAGTGGGCGGCGTCGGCGGGAGTCACGCTGCACGAGCTGGGACCTTTCCGGGCGAGTCTCTTCATGCGCTACTTCGGCCCGCGTCCTCTGGTGGAGGACGACAGCCAGCGCTCCACAGCGTCCACGCTCTTCAACGGGCAGGTGAGCTGCCAGATCACCCGATGGGCAAAACTGACCCTCGACGTGTTCAACATCCTGAACGCCCAGGTCGATGACATCGCCTACTACTACGCCTCGCACTACCCTCAACCGCCTCCTGGCCAACCTCCCGTTGGAGTGAAGGACATCCACTTCCATCCGGCCGAGAGCCGCAGCTTCCGTCTGGCCGCCGCGTTCACCTTTTAGAACGGCCCCGCGTGCCGATGCGGCGCGACTTGAACTCCGACCTTCGGTGGAGGTAGGCAAACCCTGCTACCCCGGGGGATCCATGACCAACCAACGTTTCTGGCTCGCCGCCGTTCTGCTCCTTTGCCTCGCTTCCGCCTCGCCGGCCCACGAGGGCAAGACGGACGACGACCAGCGGACCTTCATCCTGGCGACCGGGCGCAGGGACCCGAGGATGTACGCCATCGATCTCAAGAAGGCGCTGCGGCCGGAGAACGACAAGACGCCCAACGCCATCGTGAGCCGCTCGAAGACGGCGCTGGATCGCCTCGACGGCCACCTCCTGGGCGACCCCGCAAACATCGTGATCAGCGAGGGCCGCAGGACCGCCTACGTGGTGAACCACCACGGCGCGATCGAGAACGACGAGTTCCTGCAGCACGGCGGTCGCGGCGGCCTGGCCGCGATGAGCATCCGCAAGATGATCGATCCCCGGCTCGACAACACGGCCGCCGCGCTGGAGCGGCACATCGACGCCGGCCACTTCGGCGCGGTCGGCCTGGTGCTCCTGCCGGATCTGTTCGTGATCGGGAACGCGGAGAGCCATCTCACCGAGGACGGCGGCAACCGCATCACCTTCGTGGACCGGCGGACGGGCAGCCTGCGCGGGGAGGTCGAGCTTGCGCTCGGCACCGCCCATCCGGACTGCGCCGCGCGGTTCGCGGTTCCGTTCGTCTCTCCCCGTGGCCCGCCCGCGCCCGTCCCGTTGCTCTCCCCGAACGCCGATTGGGGGTGCTTCCCCGATTCGAACGGGATCGCGGTCGGCCACGGCAGCGACGGGAAGCCGTACCTCTTCACCGCCAACGGCGGAACGGACGACGTTTCGGTGATCGATCTGGAGCAGGCGCTCGCGGGCAACCGGCGCGCGGAAATCCTGAGAATCCCCACCCAGATCGGTCCGTGGGGCATCGCGGCCAGCCCGAATGGGAAGTACATCGTGGCCGCCAACCGGGAGAGCCAGCGGATGGCGTTCGAGGGGAACACCATCTCGATCATCGACGTGGATCGCGCGCGGCTGCGGTCGCCCAACGCGGAGGTCGCGCGGGTGCGAGTCGGCACCAGCGACCCCAACGTGCAGACGCGTCCGTTCATCCCCTCGTTCACGCCGGACGGGAAGCGGATCGTCGTGCCGAACTTCCGCTCGAACAACCTGTCGATCGTGGACCTGGCCAAGGCCCTGGCGGGCGATCCCGGCGCCGAAGTGGCGCGCACCCCGCTCACCCGGCCCAACGAGCCGGACGGCGCGGCCATCCGCCCCGCGCGCCCCAAGGGCTCGGCGGTCACCTCCGACGGCCGCTACGCGGTGATCTCGGGCGGGCCGCGCGTGACGCTGACGCCGTTCTTGCCCACCGGGACGGTCTGGATCATCGATCTCAAGACCACGGCGGTGGTCGCGACCGTGACCGGCATCGGCAACGATCCCTACGGCCTCGCCCTCGTCGACGTCAAAGAAAGCGACCACGACGACTGATCGGGCTCAGCTCGCCGACCGCTGGCGCGCGACCTCGTACAAGGCGACGGCCCCGGCCGCTGCCACGTTGAGCGAGCCGACCTCTCCCGTCATGGGAATGCGCGCCACGTGGTCGCAGGTCTTGCGCACCAGGGGGCGCACGCCGGAGCCTTCGCTGCCGAGGACCAGGGCGGTCGGAGCCGCCAGGTCCAGCTCGCGCAGCTCCTTGTCCCCCTCGGCGGCGAGGGCGACGGTCCAGATCCCCAGCTCCTTCATGTGCTCCAGGGCGCGCGAGACGTTGGTGACCCGGGCCACCGGGCAATGCTCCAGCGCCCCGGCGGCGGCCTTGAAGGCGGCGGGCGTGATCCCCGCTGCGCGGTCCTTGGGCACCACCACGCCGTGGGCTCCGAGGGCGTGGGCGCTGCGGACCAGCGCGCCCAGGTTCTGGGGATCGGTGACGCCGTCCAGCACGAGGAGGAGGGCGTGTCCATCGATTCCGGCGAGCACGTCCTCCAGCTGGGCGTAGCGGAACTCCGTGAGCTCCGCCCCGACGCCCTGGTGCACGCCGCCGCGCGACCGATGGCCCAGATCTCCCTGGGGCACGGCCTCGATCCGGACGCCGGCCTCGGCCGCCGCCTGGGCGACGCGATCCGCTCCTTGCGACTTGCGGCCTTCGCGCCCGCGCTCGACCAGAACGCGGACGACGTCCCTGGGATGCGCCTTGAGCGCCCCGAGGACCGGATTGACGCCGTAGACGAACCGGCTCACTGCACCTCGATCGCCATGGCGATCTCCCGCTTCTGCTTCTCGCAGAGCTTCTCGGTGCAGATGAAGAAGCTGAGCGTGCCCTTCAGCTCGTCCTTGCCGGACGCCGCTGCCGTGAACGGCACGTCGAACTCCACGCCCTTGGCCTGCGTCTCCTTGGCATCGGCGCGGCCCAGCTTGTCCTTCACCAGCTTCACCCCGGCGCCGGAGGTGAGGGACAGCGAGATGGGCGCCTCGGGCGAGACGTGCGCGTCGGAGCGCGGCACCACCTCGACCTTCGCGTGCGCGGTCTCCCCCTTCTTCACCTTGAGCACCTTGGGGGACTCGATGCGGTAGGTCCCGGAAACGTCGGGGGAAGCGGCCAGCAGACCAGCGAGCGCAAGGGCGATCATGGCGACATTCTAACGCCTTGCGAGCTCCTCGGCGCGCCCGATGATGGGGAGGGCCAGGTCCTTGCCTGTGACCTTCTCCAGGCCCTTGAGTCCGGGGCTGGAATTGACGTCGAATACCATCGGGCCGCCGGCCGCTTCGAGCAGATCGACCGCGGCCACGTCCAGCCCGACCACGCGCGCCGCCTTGACCGCCAGCGTGTCCAGGGCAGCCGGAACCTTGACGGATTTCAGCTTCGCCCCGCGGGCGAGCGTATGCAGCAGGCGGCCCGGCCGCGGGCGGCGCTCGACCCAGGCGATCACCTTCTCGCCCGCCACCAGCGCGCGCAGGTCGCGCTCCCGCTTGCGGCGCACGTAGCGCTGGACCACCAGGTTGTGCCCCATCGAGAGCACCGTCTCGAGCGCCGCTTCCATGGACTGCAGCGACTCGCAGACCATCACCAGCGGACGCTCGCTGGGCGTGAGCAGCTTGATCAGGACCGGGAGCCCGCCGACCAGCTCGATCAACGCCTTCAGCTCGCTGGCGTGCGCCGCCATCACCGTGGGCGGCACCGGCACGCCTTGGGCGGCGAGAAGCTGCAGCGCGCGCATCTTGTTGCGGCTGGCCGCGATGCCCGCCGCGTTGTTCAGCGTGGGGATCCCCAGCATCTCGAAGTGATTGACCACCGCCAGCCCGTAAGCCTGGACGGAGGGAGCGATCCGCGGCACCACCACGTCGGTCCGGGAGAGGGGCTTTCGCTCGTAGAACGCACCGGGTGGATCGGCGAGGTGCATCTCCACGCGCACCGGATCGAGCACGCGGACCCGCGCGCCCCGCAGGCGCGCAGCCTGCGCCAGCCGGCGGGTGGTGTAGATGCCCGCCCTGCGGGAGAGAATGGTCAGGTGCAAGCGGCGCAAGTCATGGCGCGCGCTGCGCGGCCGGTCAAGCCTGCGCTATGCTTTCCGCGTGTACACGGCCATCCCCTGGTTCGCGGCCCGGCGCGCCCGCAAGTCGCTGGCCCAGCTCCTCCAGGCGACGCTCACCGATCGGCCCACCCTGCTGGCGATCCTCGCCGACAAGTACACCAACGAGGACAAGCTGCGGCCGTTCGTTCCTTTGGCGGAGCGCTTCGCCGGCCGCCTGCACGTGATCGTGGCCGGGGAATGGCAGCAGGAGGACCGCGAGCTCGAAGGCGAGGCAGCGCTGCGCGCGCTGGGCGTCGCTCCCGAGGCCCGCCGGCGCCTGTTGCGCGACGAGGGCAAGCGCCGATTCGCGCTGCTCTTGCGGCAGAAGCAGCCGGTGGCCGTGATCGAGGTGTTCTTCGAAGAGCGCGCGCAGACCGGCCTCGACGGCCGCCCCGATCCGCGGGCCGCGGAGATCGCCGCGCGCGAGGATGAGGTGGCGAGGAAGATCGACGAGGTGCTGGTCCGCCTTCCTCCTCCGGCTCCGCCACCGCCGCGCACGCTGCAGCCGGGCGAGCACGACTTCTCTCCGCAGGGGCTGTGCCGGCTCTGCGGCCAGGGCAGCTCGACGTTGATGGCCTGCCCGGGAACGAAGCGCGAGGAAGCGCCGCGCCGGGACCGCTTCGAACTGATCGAGCTCGACTGATGATCGCTCTTCTGACCTCGGTCGCCTTGGCGGCCGCAATGCCGGTCCTCCCCGCCAGGAAGGCCAACGAGCTGGTCGCGACCGCCGCGGGCAAGAATCCCCGGCCGGTCGTGCTGCACTTCTGGGCGACCTGGTGCGAGGCGTGCCGCGACGAGTTTCCCACGCTGCGGCCGCAGCTCACGGGGCTGCCTTCCCGCGGCGTCGGGGTGCTGCTGGTCAGCATCGACCGGCCGGAGGATCGCGAGAAGGCAGAGAAGATGCTGGCGGACTTCCGCCTCCTCCCGGTGCACGCCGTCCTGCTCGACGCTCCCGACCCGGCTCCTGTAGCGCGGGCGGTGGGCGAGCCGACCTGGGACGGCACCCTCCCGGCGACGTTCGTGTTCGACGAAAAGGGAAAGCTGCGCAAGAGCTTCATCGGGCGGGCCGACCCGAACAAGCTGAAGACGGCCGTCCGCGCCGTGATGAAGTGAGACCGCGAGCGGCAGTACGGGTAGCGGCTGCCCCGCATCACCGCACCACCACCAAAGCCACGCCAAGACTACGCGCCCCGCGCCTCCATCATCATCCTCGTCCTTCTCTCGTGCAGCCGCGTCTCCAACCCCACCGGATACTGGTGCGGATTCACAAACCTCTTGATCCCGGGATGCAGCCTCGCGAGCTGCGCCTGCGTCCGCGTCCGCATTTCCGGCAACCCGGGACTCGCATACACGACCTTCCCGTCGCGCGCTGCCGGTACGAGCAGGTCGTCAACCTCCGCCCCGTCGGGAATCGTCTTCCGCCGCGTCACGTCGAGCATGTCCACCAACGTCCGCCCCGGCGCGCCGTCCCCAGGGTCGTAGATGAGATCCCCCGCCATCTCTGCCCCAACCACGAACCTCCGCACCTGCAACACCCCAGGAATGGACGTCTTCGCGCTCTGGTCCGACAGCTTGATCCGCGGCTTCCACTCCCCGCCCCCCGCGCGTACCGCAGTCAACTTGAACACCCCGCTCAGCGCCCCATCCTCGGCCCCCGTCACGAGCCGCGTCCCCACCCCCCACGCCCCAATCCGCGCGCCCTGCTGCTTCAGGCTCGCGATCACATCCTCATCCAGCTCGTTCGACGCATAGATCACCGTCTTCGTGAACCCCGCCGCATCCAGCATCTTCCGCGCCTCGATCGACAACCACGCCAGGTCCCCCGAGTCGAGGCGGATCCCCGCCAGCTCCCTCCCCTGTCCCCGCAGCCTCTTCCCCGTCTCGATCGCCCTGCGTATTCCCTGCAGCGTGTCGTACGTATCGACGAGCAGCACCACGTTGTGCGGCATCGCACCCGCGTACGCGTCGAACGCCTCGCGCTCCGAATCGAACAGCATCACCCACGAGTGCGCGTGCGTCCCCCGCACCGGAATGCCCAGCAGCTTCCCTGCCAGCACGTTGGACGTCGCGGCGCACCCCCCGATGTACGCCGCCCGCGCCGCGCTCACTCCCCCATCGGGCCCCTGCGCCCGCCGCAGCCCGAACTCCAGCACCGGGTCGCCCTGCGCCGCCAGCCACACCCGGGCCGCCTTGGTCGCGATCAGCGTCTGGAAGTTGATGACGTTCAGGAGCGCCGTCTCCAGCAGCATGCACGCCACCACCGGCCCCGAGACGCGCAGCAGCGGCTCCTGCGGGAACACCACCGTCCCTTCCGGGACGGCGTCGATGTCCACCCGCGGCTCCAGCGCTAGCAAGTGTTCGAGGAACCCGCGCTCGAACAGCGGCTCTCCCGACTCCGCGCGCAACTCCGCCAGGTAGCGCAGGTCGTCCTCGCCCAGCTTCAACTCGCGCAGAAGCTCCAGCGCCGGGCCCAGCCCCGCGGCCACCGTGAACCCCGAGTGGAACGGCGCCTTCCGGAACACCAGATGGAAGACCGCCTCGCGCTCGTCCACGCCCGCCTTCCAAGCCGCGGCGGCCATGGTGATCTGGTACAGGTCCGTGAGGAGCGAGAGCGGCTGCGCGTACAGCCCGCCGGGCATCGGTCAACGCCGCCACGCCGCCGCCTGGGCGGCGCTGGGGTTCACGATCACCTCTCCGGTGTCGCTGTCCAGGGCGATGCGGTCGCCCTGCGACACCGACTCGAAGATGTCGCGCAACCCCCACACCACCGGCATCTTCAGCGCGGTGAGCAGCGCGCCTCCGGTCGAGTCCTCGCGCGGCGTGGCGCAGATGGCCCCGGTGGATCCCGCCGCCCAGCTACGCAGCGCCGCGATCCCCGGCAGGTGCACCGAGATCACCATCTCGCCCCGGCGCACCCGCTGCAGCTCGATGCCCGCCAGCCGCCGGGCCACGCCTCCGAGGAAGGCCTCGATGTCCACGCCCCGCCGCGCTGCGGGCCCGTGCTGCGCCAGCGACCGCGCAACCTCCGCGGCGATCCGCTCCAGCGCGAGCGAGGGCGGCACGTATTTGGCCACGTGCTCCTGCGCGCGCTCCTCAAGACGGACGTCGGTGAGCGTGGTGCTGATCTCCTCCAGCTCGCGACACGGTACGGTCAGCGCCGCCCGCGCCCGATCGGCGAGCTGCAGCACCTCCTCGCGCTCGGCGGCAAAGGCGGCGGTGAGCTGCTCGGGCAACGCCTTGCGCGGATCCCGCCGCGGCAGCGCGCGCGAGAGCAGCGTGGCGACCCCCAGGGCCCGCCCGCGCTGGTTGCCGTCGCCGCGCAGGATCAGGTGCGCCCCTGTCGGCACTTGTGCGTCCACCAGAGTCGTGAGAGCGCGCGTGGCCCCGATTGCGATCAGCAGATCCGCCTCGGAGAACGGCCCCGCCTCCCGCTGCAGCACCAGGGCGCCGCGCGGACGCGATCCCGAGAGCAGCGGAATGGCAAGGAACGCCGGGTAGCGCTCCTCGGCGAGCTGAGGGAAGTACTCGAACTGTTCCGAGAGGCGCGCGTCGTTCACGGTCATCGGGCTCAGCGTCTCCACGCAGGTCCCGGTGATGCCCTGCCCGACCTTCATGCGCACTTCCCCGATCGCCTCCCGGGTGAACCCGTGGTTCCCGCGCAACACCAGCTCGTGGTCGGGCTCGAGCACGTAGACCGAGGCTACCGGCGACCCCGTCATCCCCGCGAGCTGCTCGCACAGGTAGCAGAGGCCCGCCGACAGCGAGCTGGCCGCGGACGCGCCCGCCGCGAACCGGAGCGCGGCCTCCACGCGCTCGGACCGCTCCACCATCTGCACCGGGACCCTGGGCGCGTCCACGGCGTCAGAGTAACGGAAAGGCGCCGCCCGCGAAATCGAATCAGTGCGCCGGCGGCTGCAACTCGACTTTGGACCCATCTTCTCGCCGGAGGATGCGCCCCGGCCACGCCGTGCTCGGCGAACCGCCCGCTCTCCGTGCGAAACTGCCGCGATGGATCGGGACGCCGAGCAACTGAGGCGGATGGGCTACGCGCAGCAGCTGCTGCGCGACATGGGCGGCTTCGCCAACTTCGCGCTCAGCTTCTCGATCATCTCGGTCCTCACCGGGGCGGTGACGCTCTACGGGCACGGCCTCAAGTACGGCGGTCCGCTGCAGATGCTGGTGGGCTGGCCGCTGGTGACCCTGTTGACGCTGGCGATCGCGGCATCCCTCGCCGAGCTGGCGTCGGCCTATCCGACGGCGGGCGCTCTCTACCACTGGTCGGCGATCCTGGGCGGGCGCGGCCCCGGATGGCTGACGGCCTGGCTGAACACGATCGGGCAGTTCGCCATCACCGCCGGGATCGACTACGGCCTGGCGAAGTTCATCGCGGAGATGTTCGGTTGGGAGGGGCGGACGCCCATCCTCCGGCTCTTCAGCGCCATCTTGTTGACCCACGGGGTGCTCAACCACCTCGGAGTCCGGCTGGTGGCGCGACTCAACGATCTCTCGGTCTGGGTGCACATCGCCGGGGTTGCGGTCTTGATCGGGGTCCTTGCGCTCTTCGCTCCGCACCAGCCCGCGCGATTCCTGATCAAGCGCAACGGTGGCGCCTACGAGTTCGGCGTGGGCCTGCTCCTCGCCTGCTGGACGTTCACTGGATACGACGCGAGCGCGCACGTCAGCGAGGAGACGCACGATCCGTCCCGCAACGCGCCTTGGGGCATGGTTCTCGCGGTGGCGGTCAGCGGCGTCGCCGGATACGCGATGCTGCTGGCCGTCACGCTCGGCATCGGCGATCTCCAGGCCGCTCTGGCCGCCGACAACCCCTTCATCTTCGTGCTCCGCGGCGGGTTGGGCCCGGTCCTCGGAAACGCCCTGGTCTGCGTCGCGTTGGCGGCGATGTGGTTCTGCGGGCTTTCGAGCGTCACCTCGAATTCGCGCATGCTCTTTGCGTTCGCTCGCGACGGCGGGCTGCCCTTCTCGCGGCAGATCGCCTCGGTCTCTTCCCGCTTTCGCAGCCCGCAGGTGGCGGTCTGGGTCTCGGCGGGGATGGCGTTCCTCGTGGCCCTCTGGTCCGACGCGTACGAGGCCATCACAGCGCTCTCCACCATCGCGCTCTACGCCTCCTACGGACTGCCGGTGCTGTTCGGACTCCGCGCGCCCGGGAGGTTGCGCGGGCCCTGGACTCTGGGCAGCTGGTCGCGGGCGATCAATCTCCTCGCTCTGGTCTGGATCGCCGTCTGCCTGGTGCTGTTCGTGCTGCCTCCGAATCAATTGGTTGGGTACACCTTCGCCGGCTGCCTCCTCGCCTTGACCCTCTACTGGTTTCTGTGGATGCGCGGCCGGTTCAAGGGACCGTCCATCGCCGGGTGATTCCGGCCGAGCCGTGGTATGAGCCGCGCCCGGTGCGTTCGCTCCTCCCCGGAATCCTCCTCTGTCTAGCGCTTGCCGTCGCCGCCCAGCAGCTCGCGGCGCTGCCCGCGCTCCACGTCCTGGGCCCGCTCACGCTCGCGTTGATCCTCGGCATGGCGCTGCGCGCCGCCGCCGGACCGCTTCCCTGGAGCGACGCCGGATCCCGGCTCTGCGCCCGCCCGATTCTCAGAGTCGGCGTGTTGCTCATGGGCGCGCGCCTCGACTTCCTGCTGGTGGCCAAGGTGGGCCCGCGCGTGCTGCTGCTCGACGTCCTGCTGATCTGCGCCGGCCTCGCCGGCATCGCCTGGCTGGCCCGCGCCTTCTCGGTTCCCGCCAGCCTCGCCACCCTGCTCGCGGTGGGCACCTCGATCTGCGGCGCCAGCGCGGTGGTCGCCGCGGGCTCCATCACCCAGGCCGAAGAGGACGACGTCACCCTGGCCGTCGGCCTCTGCGGCATCCTCGGCACCGTCGGCGTCCTCTTCTATGTTCTCGTCGGACCGGCGCTCCCCCTGAGCGTCACCCAGCTCGCGGTCCTTTGTGGCTCGACGCTGCACGAGGTGGCCCAGGTGATCGCCGCTGCCTTCACCTGGGGCAGCGCCACCGGCGACCTCGGCACGCTGGTGAAGCTGGTGCGGGTGGTCCTGCTCGCCCCGGCGCTGCTCGTGCTGGGCCTCGTCACCGAAGGCCGCGGCGTCCGCTACTCGCTCAGGCACCCGCCGGTTCCCTGGTTCGTGATCGGCTTCCTCGCCCTCGGCATCCTCGGCTCGCTGGGCGGACTGCCGGGCGGCTCGCGGGCCGCGCTCTCCACGGCCAGCATCTTCCTCATGACCTGCGCCATGGCCGCGATGGGGCTGCACACGCAGATCGCGATGATCCGGAAGGCAGGGCTGCACGTGCTCTATGCGGGGCTGGCCGCGTTCGGCTGCATGGCGGCCCTGGCTTTCGTCTTGATCCGCGTATTGCGCATCGCGTAAGAACTCCGGGCCTTCGGGTCGGAAAGCGTCGCTCCGTAGGGAAGCGAGTTACAATCCTGTCGGTTCTGCTCCACAGGAGGAAACGATGACGGAATCCGCCGTCCCCCGCCCGCTCGTCGACATCAAGAACGCGGTCGTGCGCTTCGCGGGCGACTCCGGCGATGGCATGCAGCTCACCGGTACCGAGTTCACCCGTGAGGCCGCGCTGCACGGCAACGATCTGGCCACCTTCCCCGACTATCCGGCGGAGATTCGAGCCCCCGCGGGCACGACCGCCGGCGTCTCCGGATACCAGATCCAGTTCGCCGCCCACGAGGTGTACTCGGCGGGCGATCAGCCCGACACGCTCGTGGCCATGAATCCCGCGGCCCTCAAGGTGCACCTGCCCGACCTGAAGCGGGGCGGCATGCTGATCCTGAACGAGGCCGCCTTCAAGCAGGGCGACCTGGACCGCGCGGGGTGGGACTCCAATCCGCTGACCGACGGCTCCTTGGACAACTACCGGGTGATCAAGGTCGACTTCGAGCACCTGGTCGGCAAGGCCGTGGAAGGCACCGGCGTCTCGGCCAAGGACGCCAGCCGGAGCAAGAACTTCTACGCGCTGGGGCTGGTCTTCTGGATCTACTCCCGCGACACCGACCGCGAGGTGCAGGCCATCCGCGAGCGGTTCAAGAAGAACGGCCCGCTGGCGGAAGCGAACCTGCGCGCGTTCAAGGCCGGCTACAACTACGGCGAGACCATCGAGGCGCTGGCGCCCTACTCCATCCAGCCCGCCCGGCTCAAGCCCGGCAAGTACCGCAACGTCACCGGCAACAGCGCGCTCGCCCTCGGGCTGATCGCCGCGGCCCAGAAGGCCGGCCTGCGCATGTTCTACGGCAGCTACCCGATCACGCCGGCCAGCGACATCCTCCACGAGCTGTCGAAGAACCGGCGCTTCCGGGTCACCACCTTCCAGGCCGAGGACGAGATCGCGGCCATCTCCGCGGCGATCGGAGCGTCCTTCGGCGGCGCCCTCGGGGTCACCGGATCGAGCGGCCCGGGGATCGCGCTGAAGACCGAGGCGATGGGCCTCGCGGTCATGACCGAGCTGCCGCTGGTGATCGTCAACGTGCAGCGAGGCGGGCCGTCCACCGGCTTGCCCACCAAGACCGAGCAGTCGGACCTCTTCCAGGCGGTCTACGGGCGCAACGGCGAATGCCCCATGCCGGTGCTCGCGGCCCGCTCGCCCGCGGACTGCTTCGAGACCGCCTACGAGGCCTGCCGGCTCGCCATCGACTACCGCACCCCGGTGATCCTCCTCTCCGACGGCGCCTTGGCGAACGGCAGCGAGCCGTGGTTGCTCCCGGACGTGAACAGCCTGCCGAAGATCGATCCCGCCTTCACCACCGATCCGGCGGGGTTCATGCCCTACAAGCGCGACGAGAAGATGGCCCGGCCCTGGGTGGTCCCGGGCACGCCGGGCCTCGAGCACCGCATCGGCGGCCTGGAGAAGGACTCGCTCACCGGCAACATCAGCTACGACGCGCACAACCACGAGAAGATGGTGCGCACCCGCGCCGAGAAAGTGCGGCGCATCGCCGACCTGTTCGAGCCCACCGAGCCGTACTTCGATCCGGAGGGCGACGTGCTGGTGATCGCCTGGGGCGGCACGTACGGGTCGATCACGCAGGCCGTGCTCGACGCGCGCCAGACCGGCATCCGCGTCGGCCACGTTCACTTGAGACACATCCTGCCGCTGCCCAACGACCTCACCGACGTGGTGGCGCGCTACCGGTCCGTGCTGATCCCCGAGTTGAACACCGGCCAGCTGCGGTTCCATTTGCGCGGGCAGCTGGGGATCGAGGCGATCGGTCTGAACAAGATCCAAGGCAAGCCGTTCCACGTCTCCGAGGTCCGCTCGGCCATCGAGTCGCTCGCGCGCCGCAGCCAGCCTCCCGCCGCGAAGGAGATCGCCTGATGTCCGCGCCACTGGTAAAGCTCACCAAGAAGGATTTCGTCTCCGACCAGGAGGTGAGGTGGTGCCCGGGCTGCGCCGACTTCGCCATCCTCGCCGGCGTGCAGAAGCTGATGCCGGACCTGGGGATCTCCCGCGAGAAGATCGTGTTCGTCAGCGGGATCGGCTGCGCGTCGCGGTTCCCGTATTACATGAACACCTACGGGTTCCACAGCATCCACGGGCGCGCGCCGGCCATCGCCACCGGGCTGAAGATGGCCAGCTCGGACCTCTCGGTGTGGGTGGTCACCGGCGACGGCGACGGCCTCTCGATCGGCGGCAACCACCTGATCCACGCGCTGCGCCGCAACGTGGACCTCAAGATCCTCCTCTTCGACAACCGCATCTACGGGCTCACCAAAGGCCAGGCCTCGCCCACCAGCGAGCTGGGGAAGAAGACCAAGAGCTCGCCGCTCGGCACCGTGGACCGGCCCTTCAACCCGCTCTCGCTGGCGCTCGGCGCCGGCGCCACGTTCGTGGCCCGCACCACGGCGAACGACATGCCGCACATGATCAGCGTGCTCAAGCGGGCAGCCGCGCACAAGGGCGCCGCGTTCGTGGAGATCTGGCAGAACTGCGTGGTCTTCAACGACGGCGCCTTCGACGAGTGGAGCGAGAAGGACGTCCGCGATGAGCGGCTGCTCAAGCTCGAGCACGGCAAGCCTCTGGTCTACGGCAAGGGGAAGGACAAGGGGCTGCGCATCGGCGGCGGGTTCACGCTGGAGATGGGAGCGGCGGAAGGCGCCGTGGTGCACGACGAGGCGCGGGACAATCTCTCCCTGGCGATGGCGCTGGGAGCGCTGGAGCCGCCCTGGCCGCAGGTGATGGGCGTCTTGCGGGCGGTGGAGCGGCCCACGGTCGATCAGCTCGCCCACGAGCAGGAGCGCGAGGCGGAGAAGGCGACCAAGGGACCGGCCACGCTCGAGGCGCTCTTGCAGAGCGGCGACACCTGGGACGTCGTCGCCGGCGGCGACGACGCCTGAATCAGGCGCATGCGGAAGCGGAAATTCGCCGGCGTGGACGTCCCCGTGATCGGACAGGGGACCTGGAGGATGCGCCACGGTGAGGAATCGGTCCAGGCGCTGCGCGCGGGGATCGATCTCGGGCTCACGCACATCGATACGGCCGAGCTCTACGGCACCGAGGATCTGGTCGCCCAGGCGATCGAAGGCCGTCGGGACGAGGTGTTCCTCGTCTCCAAGGTCCTGCCCTCCAATGCGACCCGGAAGGGGACGATCCGCGCCTGCGAGCAATCGCTGAAGCGGCTGCGCACGGATCGGCTGGACTGCTATCTCTTGCATTGGCCGGGCGAGCACCCGCTGGAGGACACCCTCTCCGCCTTCGAGCAACTGCGGGCCGCCGGAAAGATCCGCAGCTACGGCGTCAGCAATTTCGACGAGGAGCTATTGCAAGACGCCGTGGACATCGCCGGAGCCGGCCGGATCGCCTGCGACCAGGTGCTCTACAACCTCGGCGAGCGCCACGCGGAGGCGGGCGTCTTGCCGAAGTGCCGGGAGGTCCATGCTACGTTGGTGGGCTACAGCCCCTTCGAGGAGCTGCCGGAGCGCGGCGAGCTCGCGAAGGTGGCCGCCGAGCTGCGCGCCACGCCGCGCCAGGTGGCCCTCGCCTTCCTGACCCGTCTACCGGACACGTTCGCGATCCCGAAGGCGTCGACCGTAGAGCACGTCCGCGAAAACGCTGGCGCGGCGACGCTCACGCTCAGCGAGCAGCAGGTCGCGCGGCTCGATCGGGCGTATCCGATCCGGATCCGGTCTGAGCTGCCGGTGAGCTAGACCTTTCCGACGTTCGTCGTACCGCGCCGCGCATTGACTTGCGAGCGCGACAAGGCGCCCGGTGCCTGACGGGAGGGTACCCTGATGGCGACAAGTCGGAGACGAAGCGGGAGTGTCCTTGCGGTCCTTGGAGGAGCGTTGCTGATCGCATCGGCGGCCGAGGCGCGACTCACGAAGATCACCGTCAGCCCGCCCGGCGCCAAGTTGACTTCGCCGCAGTTCAACGGCCAGGTGTTCGGCAGCATCGGAACGTACGAGGAGCTCCGGGGCACCTTCAGCGGGGAGATCGATCCCTTCGATCGCCGCAACGCCGTCATCACCGACATCCTCCTGGCGCCGCGCAATTCCCGGGGCAAGGTGGAGTACACGGCGACGTACACGCTGCTCAAGCCGGTCGACATGGGCCGGGCCAGCGGCGTCCTGGTGTACGGCGTCAGCAACCGCGGACGCCGGGAGCTGGGCACCGGCATGATCAACGTCACGCCGGCCGCGCCCGCCGGCGACGGGCTCCCCTACAACACGGGTCACGTCTACGTCGCCAGCGGCTGGCAGGGCGATCTGGTGTTCAGCGCCGATCCGAACGTCGCCGCCGAGACCATCCTCGTCCCCGTGGCGAGGAACCCGGACGGCTCGTCGGTCACCGGTCCGACCTTCGCGCGCTTCGTCGGACCGACGACCACGACCCTCTCGCTGCCCGGCCGCGGCCGGACCCCCGCCAGCCTCGACACGACCAAGGCGACGCTCACCACCATCGAGCATGAAACCAACACCGGCGTGCGCACGGGCCTCGCGACCGTCGCCAGCAGCGACTGGGCGTTCGCCGACTGCCGCACGGTTCCGTTCCCGGGCACGCCCGACTCCACGCGGATCTGCCTCAAGAACCCCGTGAGCTCGAGCCTGATCTACGAGCTCGTCTACACGGCGAAGGATCCGCTGGTCCTGGGCGTCGGCATGGCGGCGAACCGGGACCTCTTCTCCTTCCTCAGGCACGGCACGCTCGACGACTCCGGCAACGCCAACCCGATCGCAGGCAAGATCAAGTGGGGTATCGGGTACGGGATCTCTCAGTCCGGCCGCTATCTGAAGACGTTCATCCTCCTGGGCTTCAACGAGGACGAAGAGGGCAGGATCGTCTACGACGGCGCCCAGCCGATCATCGCCGGCTCCTTCGGCCAGTTCAACGTCCGCTTCGCCCAGCCCGGCAACATCGCCCTGATCTTCGAGGCCGGGGCCGAAGGACCCATCTGGTTCGGAGACTACGACGACCGCGTCCGCGGCCGCGGCGTCACAGGAATCCTCCAGCGCTGCCGGAGGACCAATACCTGTCCGAAAGTCGTCGACGAATTCGGCGGACCGGAGATGTGGTACACGCGCGGCGGCGTCGGCATCATCGGCACCGCGGGCACCCGGGGCCACAGGGACATCCCGCTGCCCAAGAACGTCCGCCGGTACTACCACGCCGGCACGACGCACGGAGGCGGCAACGGCGGCTTCGACCGCGTGCAGCCCGCGGGCACGACGCTCATGTTGGCGAGCAATCCGAATCCCGAGACCGAGACGCGCCGCGCATTGATCGTCGCCCGTGACCTGTGGGTGACCAAAGGCGTCAGGCCGCCGCCCAGCCGGTATCCGAGCCTGAACGACGGGACGCTCGTCGACTCGAACGCGCGCGCCATGGGCTGGCCGAACATCCCGGGCGCTCCCACGCCCGACAACGTCATCAACGTGGTCATGGACTACGACTGGGGCTCCTCGTTCCGCTACAACGACCAATCGGGGGTCGAGGCCAACGTCGTTCCGCGGATCAAGCAGGCGATCCCGACGCCGGGATCGAAGCTCGATTCCGACGGCAACGAGCTGGGCGGCGTGAAGTCCGTCCTGTTGCGGGCCCCGCTCGGCACATACACGCCGTGGAATCCCGTCGCGAGCGGACCTCTCAAGGGGAACGAGGGCAACCTGGCCGCGGGCTACATCGCCTTCACCCAGACGCGGGCGGAGCGAGTGGCGAGCGGCGATCCGCGTCCGTCCGTCGAGGAGCGGTACGGGAGCCAGGAGGGATACAACTGCGTGGTGGAGCGGGCCGCGGCGCGGCTCGTCCGCGACCGGCTCCTGCTCCCGGAGGATGCAGATCGGCTGATCGCGCAGGCCGCGGCGAGCAACGTGCTGGCGAGCGATCCGGGGAATCCCACGGCGCGGAAGCTCTGCTCGAAGCGCCACCACGACGATGACGACGAGGATGACGACCACGACTGCCGTCATCACCACCACGACGACGACGACTGAACACGGGGTTGCCGCCGTCGGGACCGGGAGGAGCACGTCGACTTCATGATGTGCTTCCTCCGGTTGAACCAGGCACTTGGCACCCCGATTCGGTGAAGCTCGTGAAATCGGCCGCTTGCGCGAGTTGAGCTCAGCCGGCTGAACCAACTTGACAGCATGACAGTATTATCTAATACTACTGTCATGCTCCTTGAAGAGCTCTCGACCCGGATCGCCAACGAGCTCGCAGAGCGCGGGCTTCTGGGTGCCGCCAGCGACGGGCGGGTCTCGGCCGCGCCCGACGCGCGGACGGTCCGCTACTACACGACGCTGGGGCTCCTCGACCGCCCGCGGATCGAGATGCGGCAGGCCAGGTACAGCGACCGGCACGTGCTGCAGCTTCTGGCCATCAAAGCGCTGCAGGCCCTGGACCTGCCGCTGGCGGAGATTCAGCAGCGGCTCTACGCCCGCAGCGATGCCGAGTTGAAGGCGCTGGTCGAAGCGCTTGGAGCTCGGGCGCGAGAGCAGGCGGTGGCGAGGCGGCAGCAGACGCCCCTGCCCGCCCTGCGCCTGCGCGAGATCGCAGTGGAACCCGGGTTGCGGCTGATCGTTGAGGAGGGCTGGCAGCCCAAGGACCCGGCCGCCCTGGAAACGAAGATTCGCGCGGCCCTGGCTGCGCTCGGAGGTGAGAGATGACGGTGCCAATCCCGATGGTGGACATCCCTTGCGGCCCGACCCGGCTGCTCGGGTCGCTCGAGGCCGGAAAGCAGCCGCTGCCCCTGCAGGGCGTCGGGCTGCGCGCGCGCGTGATCGACCGGGTCGCCGAAGTGACGGTCGAGCAGAAGTTCGGCAACCCGTTCACCGAGGTGATTGAAGCCGTCTACGTCTTCCCTCTCGCGGGCGGCAGCGCCGTCAGCCGGTTCGAGGTGCAGATCGGCCAGCGCATCGTCCGCGGCAAGATCCAAGAGCGCGGCGAGGCCCGCAAGCAGTACGCCGAGGCCTTGCAGCAGGGCAAGCGCGCAGCCCTGCTCGAGCAGGAGCGCGACGACGTCTTCACCGTGCAGGTCGGCAACATCACGCCCGGCGACGCCATCGTCGTCCGCCTCACGTACAGCGAGCGCCTGCCGTTCTTCGAGGACGGGCGGACCGAGCTGCGCCTGCCCCTGGTGGTCGCGCCCCGCTATGTCGGCGGACAGGAGCTGCCGCGGGAACAGGCCGGCCACGGCGTGGAGCCGGACACCACCACCGTCCCCGACGCCTCGCGGATCACCCCGCCGCGGCTCGCGCCGGGGTTCGACCCCAAGGTCGCGCTCGACGTCCAGGTCGAGCTGTTCGGCGGGTTCTCGGAGCTCGCGTGCTCCCAGCACGCGGTGAGCACGGCCGCGGGACCCGAGAGCGCCCGGGTCACCCTGGCGCGCGAGCGGGAGCGGCTCGACCGCGACTTCGTCCTGCGCTGGAAGCTTGCCGGCGCCAAGGTCAAGCCGGAGCTCCTGGTCCACGACGGGTTCGCGATGCTGTCGCTCTTGCCGCCCGCGCGCGAGGGATTCCTGGGGACCGCCCGCGACGTCGTCTTCGTCCTGGATCGCTCGGGCTCCATGCAGGGCATGAAGATGGCTTCCGCCGCCCGCGCCTGCGCGCTGCTCCTGCGCACGCTCGCCCCCCGCGACCGCTTCTCCATCCAGGCCTTCGACGACGTCGCCGAGTGGATGCCCGGCGGGTTCATCCAGGCCGACGAGGGTGGCCTCGAGCGCGGCGAGAAGTGGCTCCGCGCGATTGCCTCCCGCGGCGGAACCGAGCTGGATCTCGCCATGGGCGAGGCGCTGGAGCGGATCCGCGGCCGCGCAGAGCAAGCCGGCCGCGTGCCGGTGGTGGTGCTGCTCACGGATGGACAGGTCGGCGACGAATCCGGCGTGCTCAAGCGGCTCCAGCGCGAGCTGGGCGATGCGCGCGTCTTCACCGTGGGGATCGACACGGCCGTGAACGGCGGCTTCTTGCGCCGTCTGGCCGCGCTCGGCGGCGGCACCAGCACGCTGGTGGAGCCCGGTTCCCGCCTGGAAGACGCGCTGCAGGCGGTGGGACGCGAGATCGGCACGCCGCTCGTGACGGACCTGCGCCTGGAGGGCGAAGCCATGGAGCTCGCGCCGTCGCGCATCCCCGATCTCTTCGCCGGCCGCGCCTCGTCCGCGTTCTTCCGGACCGCCGGCGGGCGCACGAAAGTGAAGATCGCCGGACGGCTGCCGGACGGCGGCAAGTTCGAGCAGGAGGTCGAGGCCCGCGAAGCCCCCCTTGCCGCCATCGATCACCTCTGGGCCCGCGCGCGCATCGCCGACCTGGAGGACGAGTTCCGCGCCACGCGCTCGGACGCGGCCCGCAAGACCATCGTGGAGCTCTCCATCCGCCACACGGTCCTGACGCGCTTCACGGCCTTCGTGGTGGTGGACGACGCCGTGGTCAACGTGGGCGGCCAGAGGCGCACGGTGGTGCAGCCGGTCGAGATGCCGGCCGACTGGGAGATGCAGCAGCCCACCCCCCTGGTGCTCGGGCAGATGGTCAGGGCGGGCGCACCGGCAGCGATCCCCCACGGACCCCAACGCACGCGTGCCATGGGATCGATGTCCAAGGCGATGGCCGGCCACGGTAGCGGCATCCTCCGGGGCATGTTGCAGAAGCTGCAGCGTCCTGCCGCGGACGAGCGCGCCACTCCGGGCCAGCGGGACAAGGTCCGCCAGGCGCTGGAATCCTTCCTGCGCGCGTTCAGCGCAGCGAAGACCGGCGGCGACGCGGATGCGCTGGAGCGGGCGCGACGCGATCTGCTCGAGGCCCTGGAGGAGTCGCTGCCGATCGCCACCGAGGTGCCGCTGCTGCAAGCCTTCCTCCGCGGCGCGGCGGTCGAGATCGTGGCGGCGCTGCGGGCAGGCCCACCGGACGCCGCTCTCTTCGCCCGGCACGCGCCCGCGCTCGAGCGGGCTCGCGACGAAGCCCTGGCGGTCCTGGGCAGCGCTGGCGCCCCGGCGGGCAGCTTCTGGGAATCGTCCATCTGAGATATGTGCGCGGCATGAAGACCAATGCCGCGCGCATCCTCGACGCGCTCGGGATCCGCTACGAGCTGCGCGACTACCAGGTGGACGAGGAGGACCTCTCCGCCGAGTCCGTGGCGCGCAAGGTCGGCCTCCCCGCCGAGCAGGTCTTCAAGACGCTGGTGTGCAAGGGCGATCGCACGGGCCCCCTGTTCGCCATCGTCCCGGCCGGCGCAGAGCTCGACTTCAAGGCGCTGGCGCGCATGTCGGGCGACCGCAGCGTGGAGATGGTGCCGCTGCGCGAGGTGCAGCCCTTGACCGGCTACATCCGCGGCGGCGTGACCGTCCTCGGAGCCCGCAAGGACTTCCCGGCGTTCGCCGACGAGACGCTCGGGATCTTCGACCTCATCTCCGTCTCCTCTGGCATCCGCGGCACCCAAATTCTAATGTCCCCGCAGGACTACCTGCGGGCGACCCGGGCAAAGACAGGCCCGCTCACGCGCTGATCGCGACCGGCCGGCGCGGCGGCTCGATCACGAATTTGACCGCCTTGGAGATCGCCTCGGGATGCCGCAGCGCCCGCGTGTGCCCCGCTCCAGGCAGCGGCAGCAATGTGGCTCCCGGCCAAGCACCCGCGAGCGCCCGCGAGTCGTCGAAAGGCACTTCGCGGTCCGCGGGATCGTGGAGGATCAAGCCGCGAGCGCGCTGCCCCGCCGCGAGGCGGACGAGGTCGATGGCCTGACGCCCGCCCAGGAGCCGATCGATCCGGCCCACCATCCCGGCCGCCGAGCGGGGCGAGAGGCCCACCATCCGGGCGAACGCCAGCGCATACCGGGGCAGATCGGCCGGCGGCGCGATCAACACCGCCCGCTCCGCTCCCAGCCCCTCGGCCAGCGCGATCACCGTCGCCGCCGCGCCCAGCGAGTGCGCGATCACGGCGTGCACGGGGCCGAGGCGCCGGCCCACGCGAAGGATCGCGTCTGCCATGTCCAGCACGTGGGTGCGGCTGCCGGCGGAATCGCCGTGCGCGGGGAGGTCGGGCGCAGCCACGTAGTACCCGGCGCGCACCAGCGGGGGGACGAACCCGGAGAGCTGCGCGCCGTTGCCGTTCCAGCCGTGCACGAGGAGCACCGTCCGGCCCTCCCCCCAATCCCAGACGGCCAGCTCCGGACCGTCCCCCACCATCGAGAAGCGGTGTCCCTCGATGGACGGCGGATCCCTCCGGCGCACCGGCCGGCCGAACAGGTCGAACGCGAATCGCTCGGCGGCCACGGGCGCGAGCATGTCGAGCAGGCGGACACCTCCAGATATAACACGACCGGTCGTGCTTTTCTGGATCCGTGCGAGGCTGGCTGGCGTCATGGTCCTTCCTCCTTCACTGGCGGATTCCAGCGTCCTCCACCAGGCGCGCAAAGGCGCGCCGCGCCCGCTGCTCGGCGCGCGGATCGCGCAGGAGCCGGTGGGCCTGGTGGAAAGCGAGATAGGTGGCGAGCACCTCGAAGGCGAACTGATCGATGTCCAGGTCGCGGCGGAAGTGGCCCTCGTCGACGCAGATGCGAGTGGTCCGCGCCAGCGCCTTGAGCAGCTCGCGCTGCTGGTCGACCACGAAGGCGCGGACCGGCCCTTCCCGATCGTCGAGCTCGGCTGCGGCCGCGACGAAGATGCATCCGCCCGGAAGGCTGGTCACCCACTGCCGCCAGTTGTCGAAGACCGCCTTCAGCCGGGGCAGCCCACGCGGCTTCTGGAACGCTGGCGCCATCACCTTGTCCACGAACTGCCGGGAGGCCGCGCGCAGCATCTCGAGCTGGAGCTCCTCCTTGGAGCCGAAATGCGCAAACAGCCCGCTCTTGGAGAGGCCCAGCTGGCCGGCGAGCGTCGACAGGCTCAGCCCGTCCAGCCCTTCCCTGGCGGCGAGCCGGAAGGCGGTGTCGAGAATGCGCTCGCGGGTCTGCAGACCTTTTGCCATCCCCCTAACAGTACGACCGGTCGTTCTTTTCCGCAAGCGACAAACGCACGATCGGTCGTTTTGCCGGAATTCCTGGAACCTTCCGGGGGCTGCCGCCTCAACCGCGGGGCGCGCGCGTCACTTGATCTCCACCCCGAAGCCCCGCAGCACGCGCCGCGCCACCACGCCCTTGTGCACCTCGTCAGGGCCGTCGTAGATGCGCGCCGCCCGCTCGTGCCGGAACCAGAAGGCCAACGGCGTATCGTCGGTCATGCCCAGGGCGCCGTGGACCTGCACGGCGCGGTCGAGGACCTCCTGGAGCACGCCGGCCACCAGGAACTTGATCGTGGAGATCTCCACTCGCGCCTCGCGCTGGCCCAACCGCTCCATCTTCCAGGCCGCGTGCAGCACCATCAGCCGGGCCGCGTCGATGGACGCGCGGGACTCCGCGATCCACTGCTGCACCGTCTGCCGGGTGGCCAGCGGCTTTCCGGGGGAGATCTCGCGGTCCGCCGCGCGCCTGCACATCATCTCGAACGCACGCTCGCAGATCCCGATCCACCGCATGCAGTGGTGGATGCGGCCCGGTCCCAGGCGCTCCTGCGCCAGGGCGAACCCCGCCCCGCGCCCGCCGATCAAGCTCTCCTCCGGCACGCGGCAGCGCGTGTAGCGGATCTCCGAATGCGTCGGCCACCCCTCTCCGGCGTGGCCCATCACCGGGATGTTCCGGACCCGCTCGAACCCGGGCGTGTCGCAGGGCACCAGGATCATCGACGCTTTCAGGTGTGGCGGCGCCTCCGGTTCGGTCACCGCCATCACCACCGCGAACGCCGCGCCGTCGGCCGACGAGGTGAACCACTTGTGGCCGTCGATCACCCACTCCCCGCGCTCCTGCACCGCGCGGGTCTCCAGCCAGGTGGGATTGGACCCGGGCCGCTCCGGCTCCGTCATGGAGAAGCAGCTCCGGATCTCGCCGGCCCGCAGCGGCCGCAGCCACCTCTTCTTTTGCGCGTCGGTCCCGGCCAACTCGAGCAGCTCCATGTTCCCGACGTCCGGCGCCTGCGCGTTGGTGCAGTAGTGCCCGAGCGGGCTCCGGCCCAGCTCTTCCGAGAGCACCGCGTACTCTTCCAGCGGGACCTCGAGGTCGGGCGCCCAGAGACCTGCCGCCTTCGCCTTCCCGCGGACCTCGTTCAAGGAGGGTTCGAGCGCGCTCCAGGAGCCCGACAGCCGCGGCTCGAGCGGCATCACCTCGCGGCGCACGAAATCCCGCGCCCGCTCTTTCAGATCCTGCGCCCGTTTCGAGATGGAGAAGTCCATCAGCGCACCGTGACCAGCGCCGCATCGGCCAGGTGCGGCGTCTCGTTGAAGGAGGAGAGCGAGAACCGATCGCCGGAGAAGAGGAACTCGGACACCGAGGAATTGCGCACGCGGAAGGCGAGCGAGAGCGTGGTGTCGTCGTCCGCGCCGAGCGCGAGCTGCACCGCGGAGGCCACCGGTCCCGCCGAGGTGAAGGCGGCGATCCGCTGTCCGCGCGCCTCGGCCTGCATCACCCCGATGGCGCGGCGCACGCGGGCCCGGAACTCCAGCCACGACTCCACGCCGCGGGCGCCCACATCCCCGCGCAGCCAGAGCTGGAGCACCGCCTCGAACAGCCGGGCGAAGCCACGGGCCCTCGCCTCGTCGCCATCCGCGGCCAGCATCGCGTCGCCCAGCGCGGCCAGGTGCGCGTGCCGCGCGAACAGGTCCGGCATGTGCTCCCGGAAGAGCGGCTCCACGCCCATCTCGTCCAGGTCCTGCACCACCACCGGCGCCGGCAGCGCGCCCGCCTCCGCCGCGATCTCCGCCGAGCGCTGCTGCCGCACCCGAGGACCGGCGAAGACCCGGTCCACCTGCAAGCCCCGCCGGCGCCACGACTCACCGAGCAGCCGCGCCTGCCTCTCGCCCAGCGTCGAGAGGCGGTCGTAGTTGTCCTCGAAGGCCGAGGCCTGGCCATGCCGGACGAGCAACAGCGTTCCCATGCGGCGCCGACAACACCGCGACGGCGCACCTGCCGTCAAGCGCTGGACCTGCGGACACGTCGGCCGATTGGGGATGTTCAGAAACCAGAGCGACAGGGGCCCCGGTTGTTCAGAAGTGCATGGGGTGGCTAACGCCGCCGGAATCGCCTATATGACCGGCCGTCATGGACTTCAAACAAAGATTCAGCCACGGTTCGCTCTTTTCCTTGCCCGAAGTCGAGCGGCAGGGGTTCGGCAAGGTGTCGCGGCTCCCGGTCAGCCTGCGCATCGTCCTCGAGTCGCTCTTGCGGAACCTGGATGGCAAACGCGTGCGCGAGCAGGACGTCCGCGCGCTGGCCTCCTGGCAGGCGAAGGCGGAACGCACCGAGGAGATCCCGTTCGTGGTCGCGCGCGTGCTCCTGCAGGATTTCACCGGCGTGCCGCTGGTGGTGGATCTCGCCGCGATGCGCAGCGCCGTGGGCAAGATGAGCAAGCCGCCCAAGCTGATCGAGCCGCTGGTCCCGGTGGACCTGGTGATCGACCACTCGGTCCAGGTGGACTTCGCCCGGGTCCCCAACGCGCTCCAGCTCAACATGGGCATCGAGTTCACGCGCAACCGCGCCCGCTACGAGTTCCTCAAGTGGGGAATGGGGGCGTTCGACGGGCTGAAGATCATCCCGCCGGGCATCGGCATCGTGCACCAGGTCAACCTGGAATACCTCGCTCCCGGCGTGCACGAGCGGGACGGGGTGTACTACCCCGACTCGCTGGTCGGCACGGACTCGCACACCACGATGATCAACGGCCTCGGGATCGTCGCCTGGGGCGTCGGCGGCATCGAAGCCGAAGCGGCGATGCTGGGACAGCCCACGTACTTCCTCACGCCGGACGTGATCGGCGTCCATCTCAAGGGCTCGGTCCGGTCCGGCGTCACCGGCACGGACGTGGTCCTCACCATCACCGAGATGCTGCGCAAGGCCAAGGTGGTGGGGAAGTTCGTCGAGTTCTTCGGGGAGGGAGCCGCGAGCCTTCCGGTGCCCGAGCGGGCCACCATCGCCAACATGGCGCCGGAGTACGGCGCCACCATGGGCTACTTCCCGATCGACGAGCTGAGCTGCCAGTACCTGCTCGCTACCGGACGCCCCAAGGACGGAGTGGACGCGCTGCGCGCGTACTTCCAGGCGCAGCAGATGTTCGGGATTCCCAAGGCGGGCCAGTGCGACTACACGCAGGCCCTGGAGCTGGATCTCTCCTCGGTCAAGCCCAGCGTGGCCGGCCCCAAGCGCCCGCAGGACCGGATCGAGCTGCCCAGGCTGAAGGACGTCTTCGGCAAGATCCTGCAGGAGCCGGCGCCGAACGGATACGGCAAGAGCAAGGACGAGATCGGCAAGCGCTACCACCAGATCGTGGAACCCCCGCCGGTCCCGCACGTGGCCGGCGGCGGAGAGCAGTCGCAGGAGACCACCCCGGAGATCGCGCACGACGGCGTCACCAAGAAGGACACCAACCCGCTCACCGAAGCGGAGATGATGACCAACCGGCCTACGCCGGACCGCGTGCCGCCGCAGGAGGTCCACCAGATGAAGATGCCGGTGGACATCGGGCACGGCGACGTGCTGATCGCCGCCATCACCTCCTGCACCAACACCAGCAACCCCTCCGTGATGCTGGCGGCGGGGCTGCTCGCCAAGAAGGCGGTCGAGAAGGGCCTCCACGTCCGCCCCGAGGTGAAGACGTCGCTGGCCCCCGGATCGCGCGTGGTCTCGCGTTATCTGGAGAAGACCGGCCTGCAGCCGTACCTGGACAAGCTGGGCTTCACCACCGTGGGCTACGGCTGCACCACCTGCATCGGCAACTCCGGGCCGCTGGAGCCCCACGTCGAGCAGCTCATCACCAAGCACGACCTGATCGCGGCCAGCGTGCTCTCGGGAAACCGCAACTTCGAGGCGCGCGTCCACCAGAACATCAAGGCGAACTTCCTCATGTCGCCTCCGCTGGTGGTGGCGTTCGCCATCGCCGGCCGGGTGGACATCGACGTGGAGAAGGATCCGATCGGCCTGGGCCGGGACGGCAAGCCCGTCTACCTCCGCGACCTCTGGCCGACGGCGGAAGAATTGAACCAGGCGCTGGGAGCGGCCGCGGACACGCAGCTCTATCGGCAGAACTACGGGGGCGACCTTTCGCGCGAGACGCCGGAATGGGTGAAGATCACCGCGCCGGCGGGCCTCGTCTACCAGTGGGACCCGAGGAACACGTACATCCGCGAGCCGCCCTACTTCCAGGACTTCCAGCCGAAGCCCGACAAGCGCACCAGCGTCCGCGCAGCGCGGGCGCTGGCGATCTTCGGCGACTCGGTCACCACCGATCACATCTCGCCCGCCGGGGCCATCAAGCCCACCAGCCCGGCGGGACAGTACCTCATCGCCCAGGGCGTTCCGCCGCAGGACTTCAACTCCTATGGCGCGCGGCGCGGCAACCACGAGGTGATGGTCCGCGGCACGTTCGCGAACGTGCGGATCAAGAACCTCATGGCCCCGGGCACCGAGGGCGGCGTGACCGTGCTGGACGGCAAGGTCGTGCCCATCTACGACGCCGCCATGGAGTACCAGAACCGCGGCACGCCGCTGGTGATCCTCGCGGGCCACGAGTACGGCACCGGCTCGTCGCGCGACTGGGCAGCGAAGGGCACGCGGCTGCTCGGCGTGCGCGCGGTGATCGCGAAGAGCTTCGAGCGCATCCACCGCAGCAATCTAGTGATGATGGGCGTGCTGCCCTGCCAATTCAAGGAGGGCACCGACGCGTCCACGCTGAAGCTCGACGGGACGGAGACGTTCGATCTCTCCGGGCTGGAGGAGGGGCCGACGCCGCGGCAGGACGCGAAGCTCACCATCCACCGCGCGAACGGAAAGACGGAAGACGTGACGGTGACCCTGCGGATCGATACGCCAATCGAGGTGGAGTACTACCGGCACGGGGGGATCCTGCTGTACGTGCTGCGGCAGTTGCTCTACCGCCCAGACGAGCGGGAGCAGAAGTCTCCGTCTCCTTGAGCGAGAATGACGTAGTTCGAACGGGCGAAAAGCAGATCCTGGCGCGTTTGCGCACGTTTGGTCCGGTCAACCCACAGTTGGTCCCAAGCGGCTCCTGCAAAATTGCAGTACGCTTGGCCCGTGTACAAAGTGATGTTCGCGAAGATCGGCGTCGTGCCAATGGAGATTCGCGGCGAGTTGCGACTTCGCCTGGACGAGGTGGCCAAGAGCCTCGCGGACGTGCCGCCCGATCACGGCGTTTGGGAGTCAGTGAGGGATGACGAGGTACAGATCGATGTTCGAGGCTGGCAGTTCTTCTACCGAGTGGAGCGAGACGCGCAGCTGCTGACGGTGGTCCGTGCGGTCCCCGCCGCTGGGTAAGCTACTCCGGTTGGGGGAAATCAACCGACGCGGTTCCAGCGTTCGGCAGCGATCATCGCTCGAAACGGCAGCGCTCCTTTCGGCAGCTTCACGCGCGCTCCTCCCCCGCTGGATGCGGAACCACGACCTCGGACGCGACCTTGGGCAGCGTCGGTACCAGCCACCGGAACAGCAGCGTGGCTCCGGCCGCACCCAGAAGCTGCGCAACGATGAAGGCAGGCGCGTCGGCGGGGCGGATTCCCGCGAAGGTATCGCTGGCCGCGCGCGCGAGGGTGACGGCGGGGTTGGCGAAGCTGGTCGAGGACGTGAACCAGTACGCAGCGGTGATGTACGCGCCCACGGCGAACGGCACGGCCGTGGCGCGGCTCCGTACGACGCCCCAGATCACCGACAGGAGCCCGAACGTCGCAACGAACTCGCTCAAGAACTGCGCGCCACCCGCACGCGCGTGGCGGGAGGCGAAGAACATGGGCTCTCCGAACATGCCATGCGCGACGGCAACCCCGAGGAACGCTCCCGCGATCTGCGCCACCATGTACGCGGGCACCTCGGGCCAACGGATGCCGCCGACCACCGCGTCCGCGAGCGTGACCGCCGGGTTCATGTGCGCGCCCGAGATCGGCCCGAAGGTGAGGATCAGCGCGACCAGCCCCGCGCCGGTGGCGAGAGTGTTGGCGAGGAGCGCAACCGCCACGTTTCCGCCCGCGAGACGCTCGCCCATGATCCCGGAGCCGACGACGGTGGCGAGCAGGAGCGCAGTACCCGCGAACTCCGCGACGGCTCGGCGCTGGAGGCCGGTCGTGCTCACTCGCACGCTCCCGGCCCGCGCGTCTTGACCAGCCAGGAGTTCTTGATCGGCTCGACGGGCAGCGATCGGATCGCGTTCGTGGACATGTGGAGATCTGGACATAAGCATATTCGCATGTCCACGTCTGTGAACAGCAGGTGACGCATTCCGCTCTCCACCCGGACCGGGACTTTCGTCTGCACGATGTTGGTCGCTGACGGATCTTGTCAGCGACGGAGACAAATCGCGTCCGTCGCATGGTCGGCCCTTGGTCGAGGGGCCCTCAGATTCACTCTGGAATCTTCCCCGGTCCGTGTTTTGCTCCCACTCTTTCGGAATCCCTTTTCGATCAGGAGCAGGACCCACATGCGCGTCATCCAAAAAGGCTTCACGCTCATCGAGCTGATGATCGTGGTGGCGATCATCGGCATCCTCGCGGCGATCGCGATCCCGAACTTCATCAAGTTCCAGGCGCGGTCGAAGCAGAGCGAGGCGAAGGCGAATCTGAAGGCCATCTTCACCGCCCAGAAGGCCTTCTTCCAGGAGAAGGACCGCTTCTCCACGCTGACCGGCGATGTCGGCTTCGAGCCGGAGCGCAACAACCGGTACGCGTACTTCCTCGCGCCGGGAACCACCATCGAGCTGCGCGACACGACCGCGATCGTGCAGGCCACGACGTACACCGGCGTCGCGGTCGACACGTTCAAGTACACGAGCGCGCTCAACCAGGTCTACGCGGACACCGTCTGCAACTCGAAGGCGGGCCTGACGGGATCGCCGGCCACGCGCTTCGACGCCGTCGCCCTCGGCAACGTCGATGCCGACGCCACCGTCGATCAGTGGAGCATCTCGAGCAACTCCCGCATTTTCACCGCGGGAGGCAACTGCACCGCCGACTCGAACAACCCGTCCGGAGAGCCGGCGAACGACCAGAACGACGTCAACCTGTAAGCAGCAGCGGACTCAATGGTCGACGCGGGACGGCCCTCGGGTTGGTGGGGCCGCCCCGCGTCTCCGCTCCGGGAGCACTCCGTCGAGCTCCCGGCCTCGCATTCGGAGGCTCGTTCGGATACAGGTAGCCGACCTGTTCCCGCGAACGCTCGCCGTGGCAACCGCCGAACCAGCGCGCCAGATCTTCTGGCGCGGCCTACAGATGAAGTGCCCGCGCTGCGGAATCGGCCCCATCTTTCGCCGCTGGTGGACTTACACTGAATATAAAGAATGTCCGAAGTGCGCCCTGCCCTACGATCCGCGCGGCGAGTCGCTCGCCTTCATGTACCTGAGCACCGCCTTCCTCACGGGCGTGATGTTCATCGTGCTGATCGTGATGCCGCCGAAGGACCTCGCCACCTACCGTTTCGGCCTGGTGCTCGGCGCGCTCGCCCTGTACGGAATCACCATGCCGGTGCGCAAGGGCCTGGCCATCGCGCTCAATTACTTCAACCACCGTTAGGAGGCTGTCCCCCGGAAACACGCAGAAAAAGCGTAGGCGCAGTGTCGCCTTCGGCGACAGCGCCTAGAATGACGGCCGCTTGAGCACCGTCATCCGCGCGCCCGCGCCTCCGGAACAGGAGCGCCTCTCGCTGACGCCGCACCGCCTGGTCCCCGGGCACAAGGTGCATTGGTTGTTCGGCGGGTCACAGGCGTATCCGGTCATGCTCGACGCCATCGCGCTCGCGCGGACCGAGATCCTGCTCGAGACGTACATCTGGGCCAGCGACGCGAACGGTCGCCGCTTCGTCGACGCCGTCTGCATCAAGGCGCAGGAAGGCGTGCGCGTGCGCTGCGTGATCGACGGGGCCGGATCCTTTGGCTTCTCCGCGGACGACGCCGCGAGGATGCGGTCCGCCGGAGCGCTGCTCTCGGTCTTCCACCCGGTGGGGCCCTGGCGGCGCCGCTGGGGCTGGCAGGTGCGCGATCACCGCAAGCTCCTGATCGTGGACGGCCGGGTGGCATTCGCCGGTGGGATGAACCTGGGCGACGACTACGCGCCCGTCTCCTGGGGCGGGAAGGGATGGAACGACGTTCACGCGAAAGTCGAAGGTCCGGTCCTGCGCGACCTGGAGCGCCTCTTCGAGGAGACCTGGAGCTACGCCGAGCCCGAGAACTGGGACGCAGACGTGCCGGCGCCGGCCAGCCCGCTGCCGGCGCCCGTCGCGATCCACGGATCGACGACCCGCGTGCAATCGCTCGCGGTGGGCCGCTTTCTCGGCCGCCGGATCGTGCAGCACCACCTACAGCACGCGATGACCGTTGCCCGGCACCGCATCTGGATCGAAGCGGCGTACTTCATTCCCAACCGGGCGCTCCGCGCGGCGCTCCGGCGGGCCGCCCGCCGCGGAGTGGACGTCCGCGTGATGGTGCCGCGCCACAGCGACGTCCCCGGACTGGCGCATGCCTCCCGCAACACCTGGTCGACGCTGCTGAAGGCCGGCGTGCGGATCTTCGAGTGGCTCCCGGGCATGCTGCACGCCAAGACGCTCTCGATCGACGGCGTGTGGAGCGCGGTAGGCTCCTACAATCTCGACTCCCGCAGCCTGATGTACAACTGGGAGGTCACGCTCGAAGTGCTGGACGAGCGCCTCGCCGAGCAGCTCGACGACAAATTCCGGGACGACCTGGACAATTGCGAGCGGGTCGACCCGGAAGAGTTCCGGCATCGCGGCCTGTGGAGCCGCATCCGGGAGCGGTTCTTCTACCTGTTCCGCGTCTGGCTGTAGGGCGCGGCCTCAGTCGTCGTCCCGGTCGTGGCCCGGCTTCCGCCAGCGGGCGTCCTTCGGGTCGAACACCAGGCGATGTTTCCGATCGTTTCGCGCCTGCGACGTTCCTCCTACTCAAACCCGCAGCAAGGCCTCGACCGCCGCATCGTCGCCGCGCTCCATCGCGGCTTCGATCAGCAGGCTCTCGCGATCGCGGTAGATCGATGCCACCGCCAGCACCCGGCCGGAGCGCCGATACGCCACCAGGCAGTTGCGGTCCGCGATGCTGCCCACCACCTGCACGGCGTCCCAGGTGTCCGCGTGCCCCACGTAGTTGATCGGCACGTCGTAGTGCTGGCTCCAGAAGAACGGGACCGCGCGGTACGGCCCGGCCGCGCCGAGGATCGCGCGCGCGGCGTGCTGCCCCTGCCGCTCTGCCACCACCCAGTGCTCGACGCGGATCGGCTGGCCGGCGCGCGGATCTGGGAAGCGAGCGATGTCGCCCGCGGCCCAGATTCCTTCCACGCTGGTCTTCAGGGTCGCGTCCACCAGCACCCCTTTGTCCATGCGCGCGCCGATCTGCTCGGCCAGCTTCAAGCGGGGCCGCACGCCGACGCCCATCACCACCGGGTCCGCGGGCAGCACCGTACCGTCGTCGAGACGAACCGCGTCGGCCTCGATCGCCGCCGGCTTGCGCCCGAGCCGGAACCGCACGCCGTGCTCCTCGTGCAGGGCGCGGACGAAGTCGCCCAGCCCCGGACCCAGCACGCGCTCGAGCGGACGCGCCTCGGGAGCCACCACTGTCACCTCGACTTTCCGGTTGCGGAGCGAAGCCGCCACTTCGAGGCCGATGAAGCTGGCGCCGATCACCACCGCCCGGCGCCCCTCCACCGCGCGCTGCGCGATGGCCCGGCTGTCGGCCAGCGAGCGCAGCGTGAGCGCGCGCTCCGCGCCGGGAATCGGCAGCCGGATGGGCTCCGCGCCCATCGCGAGCAGCAGGGCGCCGTAGCGCTGCGTCGCTCCCGTGGAGAGCTGCGCGGTCTTGTGCGCCGGATCGACGGCCGTGATCTCGGCGTCCGGAAGAAGCTCGATCTGCCGCGCGGCGTAGAAATCCGGACCGCGCAGCGGTACCCAGTCCTCCGGCGCCGTCCCGGCGAGGTAGTCCTTGCTGAGATTGGGGCGATCGACCGGAGGGGTGCCCTCGCCCCCGGTCATGGTGATCGGCCCGCCGTAGCCCTGCCGGCGCAGCTCCTCGGCGCAAGCATTCCCGGCCGCGCCGGCGCCGGCGATCAACACCCGGTCCGGGCCCGCCCGCCGCGCGGCAACGGACGCTTCGGGAAGACGCTCTCCGACGCGGATGCGCCCTCCCTGCTCCTGCACGCGGTAGCACGGAATACCGTCCCGACCAGGACGCGTCGGCGCTCCCGTCCGGAGGTCGAACCGGGCGTGGTGCCAGGGGCAACGGATGGTATCGCCTTCGACGATTCCCTCCGCGAGCGGCCCGCCGTAATGCGTGCAGGTCGCGCCGACCGCGCAGACCCCGCCACCCTGCCGGACCAGAACGATGGCCTCACCGTTCGCATGCCCGAGGAGCGGCTCGCTCTCCTTCACGCTCGCCGCGTCGATCCCCGCCAACAGATCCGGTCCCTTCAGCTCCTGTGACGTGCCCATCGGTGTCTCCCGCTCCGCCCGCACATCGCGCCGCGGCGAGAGGAAGTCAAGGCGCACCAATCGAGTGTGCTTGACGGACCGCATGGAGTCCGTCAACAAGGCGGGACTCTGCTCGGCGATGGCCAGAAGGAGGTGTGCAGATGAGCCGTTCGACGCTCTGGGTGGGCCGGATCCTCACCGCCCTGCCAGCCTTGTTGATGACCTTCAGCGCGGCGCTCAAGTTCTTCGGACCGCCGGAGATCGCGCAGCAGTTCACCAGCAAATACGGGTACCCGCCAGGCTCGCTGGCGATCATCGGCGTGCTCGAGCTGGCATGCGTCCTCGTCTACCTGGTTCCGCAGACCGCCGTGCTCGGCGCGATTCTCATGGCAGCCTATCTCGGCGGCGCGGTCTCCACGCACGTGCGCGCCTCGGAGCCCTGGTTCGCGCCCGTGCTCACCGCGGTGATGGCCTGGCTCGGTCTCTACCTGCGCGATCCGCGGCTGCGGGCGCTGGTTCCGCTCCGGCGGCCCGAAGGAGTCACGGCGCCGTCTTGAAGTGCACGGCCGTCGCCGCGGAGTTGTTGTTGGCGATGGGCCCGACAAACAGCCAATTCCAGTGCTCTGGCGTCATGTCCGACCCGTTGTAGTAGTGGGCGCGCCCGTCCGCGTTGTCCATCAGGTCCGTGTCGATCTCGCCGTCGTAATAGACGTAGTCGAAGATCGCGCCGGCCGGCGATCCGGTGTCGAGCTGCTGGATCGGACCCTGCCCCAACGTGATCGCCGCAATGGTGAGTCCGTTCGCCGACCCCGGCGTGATCGCCGGCGACTCCACGATGTGCGTGCCGGTCACCGGCCCGTTGAGGCGCTCCGCGACCGAATCCGGCCCGCCGGAGGCGGCATTGACGATGTCGTACATCAGCGCGGACTGCGCTCCGCCGGGGGCCCTGCTCATGTGAAAGGTGACCTTCAAGCTCGGGTCCGGGGTCGCGTTGGCCGCGTACCAGATCTGAGGGTCCTCGTCGTCCGGCACGTAGGCCACCCAGGTATTGTTCTTGCTGTCAGTGACGGAGGTGGTCGGCATCACGTTCTGCTGCGGAGTCGTGATCACCAGGAGATTCCCCACGCTCGGGAACTGGATGACCCAGTCCCTGATGCCCTGGAAGTTGTTCAAGGAGGAGATGTTCTGTCGGACGATCCGGATGCCCTGCGGCGGCGGCGGAGTGCCTGCGACGCTCGCCTTCAACGCTACGGAGAGAGCGTTGTAGGTGTCGCCGGCGGTCGAAGTGACCTGGATACCCGGGTTGATCGAGGCCGCGGTGGTCTGGATCGTGTATTCGGAAGCGGTCGCCATTCCCTGGTTGTGGGCCCAGCCGATATCGGAGTGGAGCGAGGTGAAGCCCGACCCTGCGGTGAAGTCGGTGGGGTGCCCGTTGCCGAATGAGTTGTTGGCGAAGTAGCTCCAGATCAGGCTCCCGCCGTTGGCGTCGTTGTTGGCGGGCGTGAAGCTTCCGGACGAGAGCGTGGCGACTCCGTTGATCGCCGCCGCCGTCGTCGTCTTGCTGCTGCCGCTGACGGGCGCGGACAGGGCGACGTTGTTGAACTCGCTGGCGGTGTACTGGAAGGAGTCGAGGTCGGTATCGAATCCCACCGTGATCTGCGTCACCCCCGCGTTCGCGTCCGGCAGGACGTAGATGTCGCTCGTGACGGGCGTCGAAGGAGGATCCGACGCCCGCACCGCCAGCGTGCCCGTCCAATCGTTCCCCGCCGTGTCGGTGATGGAGACCGTGCGCGTAGTCGATCCCGGATACGTGATCCCGAGGATCAAGCAGTTCCCCGGGCGCACCGGATTGGGGAGGAAGAATCGGTAATTGTTCCCGGGGTTCCCGATCCCGCGCGGATTGCTGGAGGACGCGAGGTGCTGGACGAGCGCCGGCGTCCCGGGTTGCGCGCTCACCTGGATGCTGGCGCTCTTGCTGTCGCTCTTGCCCTTCGCCGTCGCCGCGATCGTGACCGTGCACGTCCCGACGGCGGTGGCGGTCAAGGTCGTCGAGGCGGATGCCGGAGCCGCGAACGTCCCGCAGCCCGTCGGCGCGGCGCTCCAAGCGTAGGTGATGGCATCGTTGTCCGCATCGACCGCCGTCACCGACAGCGAGACCTGGCCGCCGAGCAGGACCGAGCCGGACGACTGCGTCAGCGCGGTGATCGCCGGCGAGTGGTCAGGCCCCGGCGCCGGGCCCGTGCCATCGGGGACAGTGATCGAAAGCTGCACCGTCTGCCCCGCGACCACCACGGTCGAGCCGCTGCCGCTTCCGACCTGCGTCGGCCCCGCGAAGACCGTCGCCGTCACCGTCTGCGATCCGGCGGGCGCGCTCAGCGTTCCGGAGAAGGTTCCGCCCGTGTCGCGGGTCAGGTCGACCGGTACGTTGGCGGGTGTGACGGTGACGGATACGCGCGTGATCAGCGCGCCGGACGTCTGCGCGGTGACGGTGACCTGGACGAATCCCCCGTCGGCCACCGGCGTGTGGTGACAGGCGCAGAGCCAGAGCGCGACACAGCCCCAACGCACCGTTCAGGGCACCGGCAGGACGACCACGAAGAACGTGTCGGTCAGCGTCTGGCGGGTCAGGATGGCGGTCACGATGCAGGCGCCATTGTCCACCGTGGGCGTCCAGGTGGCGGTTGCCGAGATCGCATTGGGAGCGAAGGCGGGCTGGACGATGGTGCCGGGGCAGGAGTCGGACAGGGCGATGGCGCCCGTGCTCCAGGGATCGAAGTTGAGGACCACCGTGTAGGGGGTTCCCTTGTGGAACGGCGCGCGGATGGTGCCGTCGTTGTTCGTCAGGCGCGACACGGCCGCCACCGGCGTCGAGCCGTTGAGGAACGCGATTGAGCTGATCAGCGGCTGCGGGACGTACGTCACCCGGACGTCGATGAAGCCCGTCGCCGCGGAGATCTGGATGGAGGCGCTCCTGCTGTCGGATTTTCCGTTCGCCGTCACGGTGAACGTCACCGTGCAGGTTCCGATCAGTTTGGCGATGAACGCGGTCGAAGGCAGCGTCGGGCTGGCAAACGTGCCGCAACCCGTCGGCGAGGCGGTCCAGGAGAAGGACATCGAGTTGCCGTCGGCGTCCATCGACGTGGCGCTCAGGTTGGATTGGTCGTCGACCTGCGCCACCGCCGGCGTGACGAGCGACGTCACCACCGGGGAATGATCCGGCGAGGCGACGGGCCCCGTGTTGTCGAGGATGGTGATCAGCGCCAGCATGTGGGCGTTCTTTCCCACGGTGACCGAGGCGGTGCCACTTCCTACCTTGGCGTCCCCGGCGAAGGCGTCGGCCTGCACCGTCTGCGTGCCCACGGGGACGGTGATGGTTCCGGTGAACTTGCTCGGGTCCTGGGGATCGACCGTCAGATCCTGCGTCACGCTGGCCGGGGTGACGGTGACGGTCACGCGCGTGATCTGGGCGCTGGCCGTCAGCGGCTGCGCCACGACCTGGATGCGGCCGAGCGACGGCCCGACGCCATCGCAGGCCAAAAGCAACAGCGGCAAGAGAACGCGGATATGCCTCATGGGCCCCCCTCCCGGGACGCACTTCGTACCACCTCTCCTCTGGAAAGAGCAACCGATAGGTGCAGAATCGCACCCATAACGGAACCCGCTCTTAGTCGGCGACGCCGTAACGCACGATGCACCAGAGCGCCTTCAGGCCGTCACGCCACCCGATCTTCTTGCCTTCGGCATAGGTCCGCCCCGCGTACGAGATGGGCACCTCGTACACGCGGGCGCCCGTGCGCGCGATCTTCGCCGTGATCTCGGGCTCGAAGCCGAAGCGGTCCTGGCGCGTACGTACTTTCCGCAGCGTCTCCGCGCGGAAGACCTTGTAGCAGGTCTCCATGTCCGTCAGGTTCAGGTTGGTGAACATGTTGCTCAGCGTGGTGAGCAGCCAGTTCGCCACCGAGTGCCAGTAGTAGAGGACCCGGTGGGGACCACCCAGAAAACGGCTGCCGAAGACCGCGTCCGCATTCCCGTCGAGCAGCGGCTTGAGCAGGACCGGGTAGTCGTCAGGGTTGTACTCCAGGTCGGCGTCCTGGATCAGGATGATGTCCCCGGTCGCCTCCTGGAAGCCGCGCCGGAGCGCCGCTCCCTTCCCCTGGTTGGGGTTCTGCTCGAACAGCTTCATCTGCGGGAACCGCGGCGCGATGCGGCGCAGGAGATCGGTGGTGCCGTCCTTCGAAGCGTCGTCCACCACCACGATCTCGAGGTCGCAGCCGGAGGTGTCGGCCTTCGACACCCGCTCCAGCACCGTCTCCACCCAGCGAAGCTCGTTGTAGACGGGAATCACGACGGAGAGCCGGGACAGGGTCCTCCCCTGGGAACCGGGGGACGTCGGGTCGTTCATGGAGGCGAATATCGCCGCAGTCGAGCGCGCGCGGGAAAAAAACGCCCACCCGGAGCGTCGCGGCGACGGACGGAAGCGCAAGGCCCGATTGGGCTTTGGACCAAATTGGTACCCGCCGGTCCACAGCGGGGAGGAGCACCAGTGGTCGATCGGCCCGGGCATCGGCGTGCAATGGGGCCTGTGAGGCACCGGACTGTGCTCGCCCGCGCACCTTGTCGGTCCATGGCTGAGAGCGCAGGAGGACGCCGTGGCGAAGGGCTTCCGGGGTGCCGCCACTTTTGTAGCGCTTTACTGTTGCGCGGGTTGCGACGGCCGCCCCGCTGCGGCCGCGGAAGACCGCGGCCCGATGCTCGCTGCCGACGTGGCCAGCATCGGCGCGACCACCTTCGCATGGCTCTCGGGAGACGCGGAGATCGCCCTTGTCACCTCGGGATCCCAGCTCGTCGCGGTGCGCGTCGCGGACGGAACGCGGAGACAGCTCGATCCAACGAGGGCAAGCTCCCATAGCGATCTCGCTCGAAGCCGCGATGGGACGGCCCTCTACTTCGTCGCGGAGGATCTCTCGGGCCCTCAGCCCCGGTACACGTTGCGGGAGGCCTTCACGGGGAAGCAAGCACCTGTTGGCGACGTCATGAACGGCATGCTGGCCGTTTCCGCAGATGCGCACCGCGTCCTGTACTCGCGCGCAAATGGAGCGTCCGTGTTGGACGTCTCCGGGACGGTCTTCCCCCTGCCGCCGCCGTGCCCTGGCTGGCCCCTTCGTCCAGCGTTCTCGCCGTCGAGCGATCAACTTCTCTGCACGGGCGAGCATGCGGCTTTCGTTCAGGTGACCGACGGATCGACGCAGACGTTGCCCGATACGGACCCGACGCTTTGGCGCGCAATTCGTTGGGATGCCTCCGGCCCGCAGGCGGTGGGTTTCGGTTTTTCAACCGATCACGAGCTCGTTCAGCTCTTGGATGTCGCGACCGCGAAAGCGCGTGTCCTGTATGAAACCGACGACGGTTTGCTGGACCTCGCGAACGCAGCCATTTCGAACGACGGCCGTCGCGTGGCTTTCTGGGAAACCCGCTGCGTCCATAGCGAGTCTTTCCTGTCTTGCCAGCAGACAGAGGCCCGCCTCAAGGTCGTCGACACGTCGACCGGGCGCGCCGCGACCGTCGCCTCCGGCGCAGCCGGTCCTGGACCGATCCTCTTCTCCGACGACGGAGCGCGGATCGCGTACCTGTTCCAGGCCGGATGGGGCGAGCTCCACGTGCGTCCCGTTCCCTGATTCGTTAGCAACCCCTTGGAATAAGGACGTTGCGCCGTTGCTGCGAGCGGGTGCGCAGATGCTTGCGCCCGCCCACCTCGCCGCCGAATCCCGCTTGCCGGGAGCTTGCAATCTTACAGCCCAATTGAAGGACAACATGAGTCATGCAGCTTCAACGACTCCTGTCCTGCCTGTCGCTCTGTGCGCTCGCAGCCTGCGGAGGCGGCGCCGACCGCGGACGCTCGCTGCTCTCGAGCCAGACCTCCGGGTCCGGCTCCGGCCCGGTCTATTGGGGATACGAGGCCAGCCCCACCTCGACCAATTCGCGGCTGATCGCCTACCACGCCGTCGCGGACAATCCCTCGTTCGCGGAGTGCGTTCCCTCCGGCGAGCACTTGCCGGCGAACAGCATCGGCCGCGGGGTCGCCTACGATCCGCAGGACGCGAACCTCTGGATCTCGCGCATCGACGACTTCTTCCGCGGCGACGCGCGCATCACCAAGGTGACGCCGCCCAACGTCTCGCCCGGGACCTGCCCGGAAATGGAGAGCCTGAGCGTGCACTACCTGAACGGCGACCCGCCCGAGCAGCCCGGCTTCGGCGCCCTGGACGCGGACTCCGACTCGAAGCACATCTGGGCGACCGGATTCGCCCCGGTGACCGTCGCCGGCGAGATGCGCAACTACATCTACCTGGTCAACCGCAACAACGGGCAGATCCTCCAGTCCTGCTACCTGCCCGCGCTCGACATCTTCCAGTTCAACGACAGCCTCGCCTCCGTACGGCTGGACGGCCTCCCCGGCTCCGGCAAATACCTGCTCACCGACAACGGCTGGTTCACGGGAACCGATCCGCTCCTAGCGATCGACACCTCGGATTGCCACCAGGGACGTCTAGTCACGCCGGTGGCCCAGTTCCCCAAGACGCGCGGCATGACGGGGATCGACTTCGAAGGACCCGGCCTGCTCTACGTGAACATCTTCCAGGTGTTCAACGCCGGCGATCAGCCCTTCGACGAGTCGCTCAACGTCTTCCTCGGGCCGACCGGCACCTCGTTCACCGAGGACATCTCGATGTGCGGGTACCGGGGACGGTTCGGCGGGAAAGGCAACGACGACTGCCCGTACGAATGAGGCTCCACGGGGGGCGTCAGCGCCGCTGCTGCTCGAGCGTCCTGCGCAGCTCATGCTCCTGCTTGCGGATCTCGCCGGTCGGGTCCGCCGCCGCAAAGTCCTCGGTTTCGTAGATCGGACGGATCTCGATCTCGGAGTCGGAGGGCATCGGGTTGGGGCAACGCTTCACCCATTCGATAGCCTCCTCCATCGACTTCACCTGCCAGAGCCAGAAGCCAGCGATCAGCTCCTTGGTCTCGGCGAAGGGCCCGTCGGTTACGGTGCGCTTCGCTCCCGAGAACTTCACCCTCTTTCCGAGCCGGCTCGGCTTGAGGCCGTCGGCCGCGAGCATGATGCCAGCCTTCACCAGCTGCTCGTTGAAGTCGCCCATTTCCTTGAGCATCTTCTCGTCGACGGGCGTGACCTCCGCCTCGGATTCCTTCGTCGCCTTGACGATCACCATCACGCGCATGGCTCGGTTCCTTTCGGTCGTGGCCGGCCGGCTCCTCCGGCGGGCTCATCCACACGTCGAACGACGCCCGGCGGGATCGACATCCTCGCCTGAGCGGTCAGGTGGCGGGGCGCCGACCCGCTCGTCGGCCTGACGCCGATCTCGACTGATCACCGGCAGGCAGGGAGGACTCCGATCAGCGAGAAGAACGTCCCGAACTTGTTGCCCGCGTAGCAGTTGCCGTGGTCTCCCGCGGTCAGGAGCGCAAGATCGCTCGCCGCGAACGCGAACGGCGACGAGGGATCCACGTTGCCGCCGTTGTTCCGGACGATGTTGTCGACCACGCGGTTGTTCGTGGCCTCCTGGTCCGCCAGAAAGCCAGGCGTCACGTCCGGGTCGACCGAGCAGTCGAACGGGCCGCCCTGCACGACGGCGCAGTAATCGGCCACGGCGATCCCGACGAAGTCGTTGTTCTCCACCAGGTTGCCGGCGATCGACGAGTCGTCGACCCCCACGTGCAAGATGCCCGTGCCCGGCGGCACCGTGGAGAGGATCGCGCCCTCGTGGGCCGTATTGGGCTTGTTGTTGTCGTGCACGTGGTTGTCGCGGATCGTGATCCGGTTTGCGTCGGGGCGCACGCCGAAGATGTCCGGCAGGAACAGGTTGGCGATGCCCACCGTGTTGCCGCGGACCTCGTTGTAGGCGACGAGGACGCCGGTGCTGTTCGAGATCTCGAAGCCGTTGACATTGCCCTCCACCAGGTTGTGCGTCACCTGCACGTTCTCGGACGTCTCCACCCAGATGCCGCTGTCGTCCGCGCCGGTCGCGCTGCTGCGGGTGATGATCCCGTTCTTCGAGGAGACGGGGAAGATGCCGTAGTTCTTGTTGCCCACCGAGTGCACGTCGACGATGGCGAACCCGTCGAGGTTCCGCGCGAAGAGTCCGTTGTTCGCGAAGCCCTTGATGGTGATGCCGCTGACGGTGAGGCCGCGGATCGACCCCTCGTTGGTCAGAGAGCGAGACACGCCCGGCAAGAGCGGGAACGGCGGCGCGAGGCTCGAGTGGCAGCGCATGCAGCTCGTGTGTGCGGCTGCCACCGCCACGATCCCGTTGCGCTGGCCGCCGGCGTTCTCGAGCACGACGCGGTTCCGCGGCGTCGAGAGCCCGATCAGGTTGATCCCTCTGGTGATGTTGAGTCCGTTGGTGGTGTCCGCGGTCTCGCGATAGATGCCGGGCTGGACGAGCACCCAGCCCCCTGGGCTCGCGCGGTCGATCGCTTGCTGGATGGACTTGCCGGGAGAAACCACCTGGACGAAACGGCCACCGCCGTCGGCGAGGGCCGGCATCGCTGCGAGGAGGATTGGCGCCGCTAGGGAGACGAGCCACGACGGAACCCGGTTGCGCGGGAGGTTTGTCATCGGCGGACCTTTATTGTTGAAAAAGCCGGACGATGGTACCGGGTTCGCCGGGGACGTGCAAAGCGCGTAGCATCGCCGCGCTCGACTTCAGCGGACGAGGGGACGAACATGGCGCTCATCTTCGTGGTGCTGACGCGGAGGCGGTTGCCGAGAACATCGGGTGATGGCGCGGGGCGCTAAACCTCCTCCGGAGGTCATTCCTTGATCCGCGTGTCGGTGGCGACCCAGTTCACTTCCCAGGTCTTGCCGCCATCGTCGGAAAAAGACTGCTCGAAACGGATTGAACCCGACTCGAGCCTGGTGATCACGAACCGCACCAGGATGGCGCGGCTGCCGAGCGTATCCGAGCCGTAGAACTCGCCCCGGCCCTCCTTGAATTCGCCGTACACGGGCGGGGTGAGCACGCCGCCAGCGATGCTGGCGAAGTTGAGGCTCCACTGACGTGAATCCGGGTTGTAGAGCCTCAGGCTCAAACCCTCGATGTGTCCCGCTGGCCCGTCGACATTGAGCTCGACAAGATTGGCCTTGCCCCCGAGGATCTTCCGAATCACGGACGTGCCATCGTATTCCACCCATTTGGTCGAGCCGCTGAGAGGATGCTGCAAGCGGCGGAGGTGGGTCTTCCAGTTGCCGATCTCGAAATCGAAGTCGTGCCTGCCGTCCTGGGTTGGGGTCAGCGCGCGGGCCGGATACAGCGTCAGCACCAGGGCCGCGCAAGGCCAGAGAGCTCGCAGCATGTCGTCTCCCTCCGCGATCGCGTTGAGCGGCGGCGCGCACTGAGACTGTTATGGTAGCGAGCCTCGGAACGCCAGAACGCACCTCGAGGTAACCATGTCCCCCGTCGCCAGACCGAACCCGGTGAGCAATTGTCCGCTGACCGCCGCATGGGCCGCGGTGGGCGGCAAATGGAAGCTGACCATCATCTACTGGCTGGCGGAGCGCCCGCGGCATTTCGCCGGTCTGCGCCGTCAGCTGGACTCTGTTTCGGAAGGGATTTCCGCAAAGGTACTGGCGCAGCAGCTTCACGAGTTGATCGCGGACGGGATCGTCGAGCGGAAGCGGACCGGTACCCCGCCGGCACCGGTGATCTATTCGCTGACGGACTATGGACGCTCGGTATTGCCGATGCTGGACCTGGTCCGCCTCTGGGGCAAGGCTCACATCGAACGCGTGCGCGCGGACCAGCCCGAAGGCTCCAGCCACAGCCTGAATTGCCTCACCGCGGTGGTACCTTCTCGCGCGGCGCTTGCCGCCCCAGAGCTGAAATGAGCGCGCCGGCCAATGCGGAGGACTGGCCGCGCATCGCGCCGCCATCAGCCACGCAGCGCCGCGTCGCCCTTCTGCGCGCGTCCGAGTCGGCGCTCCACCTCCGCCCATTGGATGTTCTTGAAGAACGCGTCGATGTAGTCCTTGGCCGATGCGCCGTAATCGATGGTATACGCGTGCTCGTACATGTCCATCACCAAGAGCGGCGCGCAGAACGCCGCCGCGTTGGTGTGGTCGCCGGCCCAGTAGATGCGCGGGCCGTGGGCGTGGAAGTCCCAGTCGAGGATCGCCCACCCGCTGCCGCCACCGAGCGACATCCCGAGCGCGCGGAAGAGCTCCTCCCACCGGAGGCGCGAACCATAAGCCTGCACCAGCACGCGCTCGATTTGCGCTCCGGCCGGGGCCTTGCCGTCGCCACCGAGGTTTCCGAAGTACATCTCGTGCAGGACCATCGAATTGGTGAACTTGAGCTTGGCGGCCTCGAGGCCGGCGACGGTGAACCCGGGTGTGTCGGGACCGACCTTCGACAGCGCCTCCTCGACCTTGTTCAGGTTCTTCACCGCGCCGGCGTAGTTGTTGTCGTGGTGCGACACCAGCAGCTTCTCGGATAGCCCTGACAGCTTTTTCGGGTCGAACGGCAGCGGCTGGATCGCGTGTTTGCCGACCAAGGCATCGCCCCCCGGCAAGGTGCCGGTCTCCTTGCCGGTCTGCTGCGCGAGCGCCGCGCCACCGATCACCATGCTTCCCACCAGGATGTCTCGTCGGGTCATCATGTCCTCCTCCTGCAGCAGCACTGCCGGGGCCATGCGGGTTGCAGAGCAATTGCTTCTCGAGTCAAGGCGATCATGGAGCAGCCGAATCAGACCGACGACGGCTCCGGCGCCGCAGCATCAGCCATGTCCCGGCGACGATCAGCGTCACCGGATTTGTCGCTGGACCGGCGGTCGAGCAGCCATAAGCGGGGACAGGACCGGACCCCTGGGTCCCGTTCGGGTCCTGGCCCGCCTTCAAGGCGTCGATGTCCGTCAGTCCGCCGCTGCTCGAATGGTGCTCTCCGATGTCCGCCAGGAGCGCGTTTCGCAGCGAGTCGTCGTCGAAGGGCACGAGTCCCCGGCTGACGAGATACTTGCCGAACGGCTTCACCACGGTGCCGGCGCCGCCCGCATCGGTCGCATGACAGATCGTGCAGGCTGGCGGCTGCGCCAGCCCGAGCTGCTGCTGGATGACCGCCGGAAACTCCGGCGTCGCCAGCATGGCGACGAGCAAGAGGAACATCAGAGATACCCGTTGAACTGGATCAGGAAGGTGTTGGTCGGGAGCGAGCCGCTGGTGGAGCGGCGAACCCAATCGGCGCGAACGTCGAGGTGGGGGACCACGAACCAGGCTGCCCCGCCCCAGAATCCCACGCTGGAAGGTCCGCCGCCCGGGGGTTTCATGCCCTCGATGGCCGTGAGCAGGTGGACACCGCGTACGACTTCGATGTCGGCCTGCAGCCAGTCCGCATGGCCCGCGCTTGCGCCGCCGCTCCCGAGCGTGGTGGTGATCAACGCGTCGACTTCGGCGAGGAGGACCAGCGGAGTCCACGGCGAAGCCCGCGCCGTCACGCCATACGCCTGGCGGAGCGTGGGTCCTGAGCTCCCCAGCGCCGCATCGGCGCGCGTCACCAGGGCGCTGACGCCCAGCGCGAGGGTGCGGAACGGGGCCACCTCCAGGTATCCGGAGAATCCGCGCTCCCGGAACGCGTCGGGTCGCACCGAGTAGTTGCCGAGGACGGCCATTACCTCCATCCGCCAGCTTTCCTTCGCGATGGCGACCGAGATGCCGTCCTGCTGGTCCACGTCGATATCGGTGCGGGTCGCGGTGCGGACGAACGAGGTGTGCTCCAGGATGCGCAGCCCGAAAGGAACGTAGATGCGACCACCGCGCAAAAGGCCAGTGTCGTCGGCGAACGCAAGCCCGACCCAATGCTCCCGCGAGACCAGATTCGCGCCGCCCGCGTTGCGCGTCACCCAGGCCAGCTCGGTGAACGGCGCACTCGACGCGCTGGCATACCCGAGTTGCCCCTCCGCCCGCAGCGGGCCGACCCGCAGCTCGGCCGCGCCATCGGCGCGCATCTGGAGGAGGCGGTCGTCGACCAGTTTTCCGCCGACGGTGTTCCAGAGGTACCCGTAGCGGAGCCAGCCACCGAGGTTGAGGAAGTCGGGCGTCCGGAGCAGGCCGAACAGGAAGTCGGCCGCCCTGGACGGCTCGTCCTCCTGACCCGAGCCCCACCGCGAGCTGAGCAGCAGCTCGCTCTGCGCCCGGCCATATTTCGTCAGCAGCGTGCCGCCCGAGGGGTCGGTGTGGCACGCCGCGCACTGGGTGTACCCTTGCCGGATCATCGACGGGTACGCGCCCGCCGCCGTGGAGAAGAGCGCCATCGCCGCGAGTGCCGCCCCTGACAGTTTCACAAACCGTCCACCGTCAGACCGACCGCGACTTCGACGGCCGGCGACACCGCCAGCCCCAGATAGGAAGGTGGCGCAATGTCGAAATCGCGCATGTCGAGCTGCAGCGACCCTTCGATCCGGATCGCGCCGCCCGACGCCCGCTCCGCGCGATAATGCACCGGCACCGTGCGCGACTGGCCGTGCAACCTCAGCTCCCCGGTGACCTGGCGCTCCACCGGCGAGCCCTCTGCGGGAAACTGCAGATCACCCCGCTGCACGCGGAGGGTGGCGTCGGGGAACTTCTCCACCTCGAGCGACTCGCGCAGGTGTCGGTTGCGCAGGCCGATGCCCGTGTCGATCGGCGCGAGCGGCACCCTGAACAACAGCACGGCGGCCTCCTCAGCGATGGAGACCTCCGTGCTCTTGCCCTCGATGCTTACGCCACCCGGGCCGTGGGCGAGGATGGACACCTCTCCGGCTCGCTCCACCGGCGCCGGCGGTGGGGCGCTCGCCGGGATCAGAAGCAGCGAGGCGAGCAGCTTGAGCGCATCCATGGCCGCTGTCTCCGGGGCGCGACTACTGCACCGCGACGTCGATGTTGAACCACTGGCCCAGCCCGGGCGGGAAAATCAGGCCCAGATCGTCACCGGGGACCTTGTCGTCCGCGAAGTAGTAGAGAGGATGGCCGTCGAAAGCGGACTGTTGCAGGTTGTCGCTGCTGCGCGTGAAGACTGTAATCTTCGAGGGGTTGATGTTGCTGGGCACCACCGTGGTGCTGGCGAGAAAGATCGGCCAGTTGCCCACGCAGGTGGTCCGATCACCAGCGGTGCCCGTGCAGGCGCTCGTCGGCGGGTTCCCGACGGTGTCCTGCGCGAAGAAGTAGAGGCTGCGGCCGGCGCCGTCGGTGAGGCGGTGCTTGCCTCCCGCGTTCAGCGAGATCATCGTGTAGAACGGGCTGCGCACCACGAACCAGTCGGGGATCGCCTCGCCGCCGACGTCGCCTGCCTTGGCGTCGGGCCTGAAGTAGTAGAGCGGGAAGCCCTTGTACGTCGTCTGCGGCATCCCGTCGGAGCGGGTGAACTGTCCGACGTCCGCCGCGTCGATGCCTGCGACAGTGGGGTTGTCGACGTGGAAGATCGGCCAGAGATAGACGCACGAGCTGGTGTCCGTGGCGGAGCCCGTGCAGTTGGAGACCGCTGGATTGCCACCGCCTGCGGGCAGGTCGATGGCGAAGAGGTAGAGCGTCCGGCCGTTGCCGTCGACCAGGTAGTTGCCGAACTTCGCGTTGGACGCGAGTTGCAAGGAAGCGGGTCCCGCCGCCGGCGGCGCTGTCGATCCTGGGTTGCTGGGGTTGTCGCTGCCGCCGCACGCGGCCAACAGGCCCACCAGCGCGGCACCACAACCGGCTTTCAATCGATTCCATCCAATCATATGACCTCCTTTTATCGCTGGCAGAATTGCTCAGCGCGTGCATCGGCAAGGCAGCACCTTCCACAACAGCCTCGAAGGCAAGGAGAGCAACCTGCGGGCCATCCCTTTCACAGAGCGAGAAGCTCGACGGTTGCCTAATGGCCGGCGTGCATTTGCCCACCATTTGCCTGACTACGTGTGCGCGATCCATTGACTTCACCAGTACAGGAGCGTGGCCCGCAGCTTGCTGCTCGCCCGGCCGTGACGTTCAGGAGTGATAAGGGCTCCGACCGGAACAACACGTTCCTGAAGTTGAGTGGGCGAATCCAGGCACAGGGTCTGAAAGAGCTGGAGGTGCAGCTCGAGGACACCGGGCCGGACATCGTCCTCGACCTGGAACATGTCACGCTGGTCGACGTAGCCGTGATCCGGTTCCTCGTGCGTCTCGAACAGGCGGGCGTCGAGCTGCGCCACTGTCCCCGCTTCGTCGATGCTTGGATGGCCTTGGAGAGGAAGTAGGATTCCCACCTGGCTGGCCATGTGGCGCGCCGGCTGCATCGCACTGCCGCCATGCCTGCGGGTCACTCGCCTGGTGTGGAGACTTGCCTGGATCCTGTTGATCTTCTGAGCACCAGCTGTCCGGCATCTGCACAGTCGCGCGTGGCTTCCATGGTCAGGACGTGGAGCTGGCGGCGATGAGCAACGTAAACGGCACAGTATGGGGAGCGATCAGTACCCGAGCGGTGGCCCACCAGGAGCCGGACGCCGAAGTTCGAAGAACGCTCGACAACCTGCCCGTTCTTTCCTGGCGCGGCTTGCCCGACGGCTCAAGAGACTTCTTCAACCTTCGATGGCACGAGTACACCGGCCTCTCGCCCGCGCAAGCACACGGCTCAGGTTGGTACGTCACGGTTCATCCCGAGGACGTGACAGCGGTGGGAGAACGTTGGCTGGAGCTGGTTGCGTCGGGGCAGCCAGGGGAGATCGAGGCACGTCTGCGGCGATTCGACGGTGAGTATCGGTGGTTTCTTGGCCGAGCCCAACCCGTGCGCGACCAGCTGGGCAACATCATCATGTGGTACGGCACGGACACCGAGATCGAAGACCGCAAGGCCACGGGAGACAAGCTGCGGAGAGGCGAGCAAAAGCTTCGTCGCTTCATCGACCTCATTCCCCTGAACATCGCCGTGCTCGACCCCAGCGGCAACGTCGTCAGCGTAAACCGATCGACGCTCGACTACGCGGGCCTCTCGATGGAGGCCGTGAGGGCACAGACTTTTCGCGAGGTGGTTGTTCATCCCGAGGACATCGAGCGGCTGCGGGAGGAGCGATCGGCGGCGCTTGCGCGTGGCCTTCCCTTCTCCAATGAGCAGCGCGCGCGCCGGAAGGACGGCCAATACCGATGGTTCCTCATCCAGTACAACCCGCTTCGCGACGAGCATGGACAGGTGTTGCGCTGGTACGCCACCGGAACCGACATCGACGATTGCAAGCGCGCCGAGCTGAGCGTGCGCAACGAAAATGAGGCCCTCCGCGAGGAGATCGATCGCTCCTCGATGTTCGAGGAGATCGTCGGCTCGTCCGCACCGCTGCGGCGCGTGCTCGACCAGGTGGCACGGGTGGCCGGCGCAGACACCACCGTCCTCATCCTCGGCGAGACCGGTACGGGCAAGGAGCTCATCGCCAGGGCCATCCACCTGAACTCGAAGCGTTCGAGCCGGGCATTCATTCGCGTGAATTGCGCCGCCATCCCTCACCAGCTCATTGCCTCCGAGTTGTTCGGCCATGAAAAGGGAGCGTTCACGGGCGCGGTGCAGCGCCGGATCGGACGTTTCGAGGCGGCTGAGGGAGGTACGATCTTCCTCGACGAAATCGGCGAGCTGCCGCCAGAAACGCAGGTCTCCCTCCTCCGGGTGCTGCAGGAACGGGAGCTGGAGCGGGTCGGAAGCAACCGGCCGCTCTCCGTCGACGTGCGCGTCCTGGCCGCGAGCAATCGCGATCTCAAGAGCGCCGTCACGGAGGGCAAGTTCCGCGAGGACCTCTACTATCGGCTGAATGTCGTTCCGATCGAAGTCCCCGCCCTTCGGGACCGGGCCGACGACATTCCGGTGTTGGTCGAGTACCTGGTCCAGCGCTTTGCGCAGAAGTCGGGAAAGAAGATCACCCACGTCGATGGAAGGACGCTCGAGCTGCTTCGAGCCTACGCCTGGCCCGGAAACGTCCGTGAGCTTCAGAACGTCATCGAACGCTCGGTGGTCCTGTCCGACGGCGAAGTGTTCTACGTCGATGAGTCGTGGTTGAGCCGGAATACCGGCGGCATCGCCACCTCGGCGCCCGCGACTCACGATCGTGAGAGGATTGAAGCGGCCTTGGCTGCCTCGCAGGGGAGAGTCTCCGGTCCTTCCGGAGCGGCAACCCGGTTGGGCATTTCCCGACAGAGGCTCGAATCGAGGATCCGGGCTCTTCGGATCAACAAGCACCGGTTCAAGACGCCGTGATCGAGCGCTGACGTAGCAGCCCCCCACGCGGCTGTGCTACGCACCGCCGCGCAGGGGGAACGCCTTGCGAAGCGGCGAACGGGTCCTGCTCGAGCGGATGGCGCGCGAGTTCGACCTCATGCCCTGCTGGCAGGCGATGCACCCGCGCACTCCGCTCGCTCAGACGCTGCGCTGGATGGGCAATCGCGCGACGCCCTATCACTGCGATGGAATCTTCGCGCCTCGCGCGTGGCGTCCCAGGCTGATGCGGTGCGAGGTGATCGCCGGGACGACGTGGAGCCGCCTCAGCGATCACAACCCGGTGCTGGCGGACTTCGCGGTCGGACGCATCAGCCTCCATCGACAGTCGCAGATCCAGGCGCCGCGCCGCGGTGCTTGCTTCTTGTGCCCCTCGGAGAAGGCCGTCGGGTCCTGAGCATCGCCGAGCCGGGCCTCGGTGGCCTGTCTTGCATCCGATCAGTCAATCGGCTGCAATCCGGGCCGCAATACTGCAATCAACGCAATATTACAGGCAGGGGGATCCGACATGTCGATGCGTTTCATCGCCGCGCTCGGCGCGGCTGCTTTCGCTTGGGCCTGCAGCAGCTCCGAACAGAAGACGCTCCAACTCACCGACGCCCGCGTGGACGCTCTCTTCAACGCGCCCGCCGGAGTCCTGTGCATCCAGATCGTCGCCTCCGCGCCGCTGCGGACGGCGAACAAGACCTTCAGCGTGACGCCGGGCCAGTCCAGCTCGGCGCTGAGCATGAACGGCATACCGACCGGCACCGTGATGTTCTCGGGGCGGGCCTTCAATCAGCCCTGCGGATTCGTCGATCTCATCACTCCGCCGGACTGGGTCGCCGACGACCTCACCGTGCAGGTCGACCCCGGTCCGCCCATCTCGGTCCAGCTCAACTTCCACGCCCGGGCCAACGCCACCGTCGGCGCGAACTTCGGCGGCGACGCCTATACCGTCACCACCATCGCCGGCGTGGGCCGAGTGCCGGGCACCACGGACGGCGTCGGATCGCTGGCGCGCTTCGCGGGGCCCAACAACCTCGCGCTGAGCGCTGACCGGACCAAGCTGTTCGTCGGCGACCGCAACGACGAGGACGCCACGTCGCTCGGCATGGCCATCCGCATGGTCGATCTCGCCACCGGAGCGGTGACCACCATCGCCGGCTCGCTGAGCGAGCTTGGCACCGCGGACGGGCCGGGCGCGACTGCCCGCTTCAGCCGCCTCTTCTCGTCCGTGCTTTCAGGAAGCAACCTGATCATCGCCGACCGCTGCGCGATCCGGGCGATGAGCACCACGCCGCCGTTCATCGTGACCACGCTCCTGGGCACCCGCGCGTCGACCGATCCCAACCAATGGGATTGCCGGCCCACGGTGAGCAGGCTCGGCGCGCAGGATCTGGATCTGGCGGTGCGCGGCAGGGACGTCTACGCGGCCGACTCGACCCACTTCGTGGTCTGGAAGATCTCGTTCGCCTCCACTCCGCCGGTCATCAGCCTGGTCGCGGGCGTGCCTGACTTCTCGGGCTCGGACGACGGTCCCATCGCAACGGCCCATCTGCTCGGGCCGGCTGGCCTCGTCTTTCCATTCGTCAGCGACGACCCCTTCTACCTGATCGAGTCGGACAGCCGCATCAGCAACGCCTACGGGTTGGTGCGGCAGATCTCCCCCGGGTTCGACGACGTCATCACGGTAGCGGGTGCGCCGCAGGCCGGCTTCGTCAGCACCGACGGCCTCGGCACGCAGGCCCTGTTCGCCCAGCCCCGGCGGGCGGTCAGCGATGGGACCAGTTTGTTCATCGGCGACATCTTCTCTGTCCGCCGGATGGACCTGAACACCAACGCCGTGGTCACCATCGCGGGGGACATGGCGACGACGGGCTTCGCCGACGGCGTTGGCGGCGCGGCGCGCTTCTCCGCGGCGTTTGGGATCGCGCGCGACAACCTCAGCGGAGCGATCTACGTCGCGGACCAGGGGAACTTCGCCATCCGGAAGCTGACGGCTCCTTGATCGGGCAGGAAGGACGGATGAGCGCAGTCCTGTTCTCCTCGCCGTCCCCTGCCTCCTCGCTACCAGCTCTGGGCGATCGGGACCTTCGACGGACCCGACGCGGCTCAGACGCTCGTCCTGCACCGCTGCGAATCATCCGTCAGGCTCCCCCGGGGGCACGGTGAGACGTTCGGGCATCCACCGCTTCGGCGCGGCAAAGTCACGCACTCCTCACTGCCCTGCCGGAAAGCCAGGGCGTAACAACACGAGCCCCAACTCATTCACCGGGAGAAACCGAGATGCGGAAGAATGCGGTGGCAGCCCTCTCGCTGGGCCTCGTGGCGATTGCTGCCCGTGCCGACGAGAGTCCGCGAGGCTCGATCACGTCCTCCTCGTGAGCGTGGATGGCCTTCACGCTCTCGACGTCGCCAACTACGCGGCCGCGCATCCCGACTCGGCGCTGGCCCAGCTCGTCAACCACGGCCTGACGTATTCCAACGCGCGCACGCCGGCGAACTCAGACTCGTTCCCGGGCCTTCTGGCGCTCGTGAGCGGCGGCTCGCCGAACAGCCTCGGGC
>DASQAS010000157.1:0-8667 GCA_035635635.1 Myxococcales bacterium
CCCCAGAAGCCGCCGTAGTCGGGCGCGCCGTCGCCGCCCAGCTCCAGCAGGCGCGAGCCTCCCAGCTGGACCCGCTGGCCGAAATCGATCTGCGCGCGGAGGCAGTCGAGGAGGGTTCCGTTGAAGCGCTGCGGGTCGCGCAGCCGGTCGAGGAAATAGAAGAGAGACACGCGGACGTCGGGGGCGAAGGGCAGGGCGACCGGACGGAGCTGCAGCCGCAGCCCATCCTGCGGAACGGCGTTCCAAGACACCATCAAGGACGACCGCACCGAAGGCCCGAGGGCCAGGGCGTCGCGGCCGATCTGGAACAGGAACGGACCGGACTCGAACTTGAGATAGGCGCGGTCGAGGGCGACCTCGGAAGCGAATACATCCGTACCGGCGCTGGCGCGAACGCGGGTGAACAGGGTGAGCAAGTTGCCGAAGCCGGCGGTGAAGTCCCAGGCTATCGCCCCGCCGATCCCGTCTCCGCAGGGGCGACCCTCCTGGTATTCGCAGCTCAGCCCGATGAAGCCGACCAGGCCGCGCGGGCGCACCGGTAGCGAGTAGGGGCGGTCGTGCTCGTCGGCGGCCTGCAGATGGAGCGTCAGCCGATGGAGCGGATCGAGCCAGACCCCGTCCGGCGGACTCAGGGCGCCAGGGACTTCGCGCTCGGACACCCACTGCACACCGCCGCGCGGATCGGCCGCTTTCCCGACGGCGATGGCGTCGCGCAGCGAGTCCCAGTCCGGGTCGTCGGCGGGAAGGTTCGGAGCCCCACGCGCAGACCCGGACGCAAGCAGCGATGCGGCCAGGATCGGAAGGCAGGGCGGCAATCGCACGGCTGCTGCGGTGTACCATCGCTCGGTAGCACGGGGCATTACAACTGCGCTGGAAGTCGTCCGTAGTGGGGGCGAGGAGGCGCTTGACGCACCCCCCTACAAACGTCCTATAAGTTGCCCCCCTCCCTACCCGGATCGGGAGAACTCAAACCTTTTTTAATTTTGGGGGTTCCAGTGAGAGTCTCATTGCGTCTTTCGGCGTGCGGTCTTCTGGCCGCAGCGCTGGCGTGCGGGCAGTCCTCCTCAACTTCCACCAGCAACGCTGCCGCGACCCTGGTCGCGGCAGAGGACGCCGCGTCGAGCGCGACGTCCGAGCAGACGGCGATGGGCGTCGTCGTCCGCAATGCCCGGCCGGCGCTGCGGGCCGCGGCGCAGAAGAGCGACGGAAAGATCAACGTCGTGCTGAAGCTCAATGCCCTCCCGGTCGCCGTGGTGCGCAGCGAGTCGCCCGATCAGAAGATTTCGGCAGACAGCGAAGCAGAGATCGTCAACCGGCTCGACCGCGACCAGAAGAACCTGCGCGGCACCATCGAGGCGATGGGCGGAGAAGTCCTCGCCACGTACCAGCATGCGTACAACGGCATCAAGGTCCGCATCGCCGCCAGCCGGATCGGCTATCTGACGGCGCTCCCGGGGGTCGTGGCCATCACGCAGCCCGGCGTCTACCACCTCGACAACGCGCAGAGCGTTCCGTACATCGGGGCGCCGGCAGTCTGGGACGGCGCGAGTGGATTCCACGGCGAGGGGATCAAGGTCGCGATCATCGACACCGGCCTCGACTACACGCACGCGAACTTCGGCGGGCCTGGCACGGCCGCCGCTTACAACGCCGCGCACGCGGCCGAGACGACGCCGGCGAATCCGGCGATCTTCGGGCCCGCCGCGGCGAAGGTGAAGGGCGGCACCGACCTCGTCGGTGACAATTACGACGCCAGCGCACAGGACGCGAGCGGCAACCCGGACCCGGTGAAGACGACTCCACATCCCGATCCGAATCCGCTCGACTGCAACGGCCACGGCAGTCACGTGGGCGGCACCACTGCCGGGTTCGGCGAGAACAACAACGGCACCACCTTCGCCGGTCCGTACAACGCGGGCACGCCGAGCAACAACTTCCGCATCGCCCCGGGCGTCGCACCCAAGGCGGACCTGTACGCGGTGCGGGTCTTCGGGTGCGAGGGCAGCACGGACGTCGTCACCGAGGCGCTGGATTGGGCGGTCGCCAACCACATGGACGTCGTGAACATGTCTCTCGGGTCCAACTGGGGGGCGGAGTTCTCGTCCAGCGCGGAGTCGTCCACCAACGCGGCGAACGCGGGGATCATCGTGGTGGCGTCTGCCGGAAACGCGGGCAACAACATCCGCTACATCGTCGGCTCTCCCTCCACCGGAGACAAGACGATCAGCGTGGCGGCGGTCGACTCGAAGCAGGCGTTCCCGGGAGCCACGGTCGTTCTGCGGCCCAGTGGCGCGTCGCAGACCTGGCAGGACTCGAACGCCGGCACGCTGCCGAGCGGCTCGCTCAGCGTCCAGGTGCTCAAGAATGCCAACGGAAGCGTCTCGCTCGGCTGCCTCGAGAGCGAATACGCGAGCACCACCGACGGCAGCTCGAAGGTCAGCGGAAACCTCGTGGTATCCGTCCGCGGCACTTGCGCCCGCATCTACCGCGCGCAAGCGGCCTTTGCGCACGGCGCTGCCGGGGCGGCGCTGATCAACAACGCCGCGGGTTATCCGGCGTTCGAAGGCGACATCATGAGCTGCATTCCCGGCGCCACTGCGGACAACGCGAACGGCCGGCCCTGCGAGCAGGCCGTACCCACCAACGGGATCTGCGCAAGGGGCACGCTGACCGGAACGGGCGCGGCCGCGCGGTGCGTGGAGACGCCGGTGCTCGTCACCTCTGCGTTCTTCGGCGTGCGGGGGACGGGCGCAACCGGCACGGACGGTGCGGCGCTGGTCGCGGCCACCTCGGTGGACACCTTCACCGCCGCCACGGTCGCGAATCCCACCGCCAACACGATCGCGTCGTTCAGCTCGAGCGGTCCGCGCATGGGATACGACGCCGACGGATTCAGGAGCACCAGCGGCTTCCTCAAGCCCAACCTCGCCGCTCCGGGAGTCAGCATCCTCTCGACGGGCTCGGGCACAGGCAACGGTGGAGCGGTGATCTCCGGGACCTCGATGGCAGCGCCTCACGTCTCCGGTGTCGCGGCGCTGACCGTGCAAGCGCATCCTTCCTGGCGCGCGGACGACATCCGGCTGGCCATCGACAACACGGCCAACCCAGCCCTGATCACTGGTTGGATCCCGCGCCAGGCCGGCGCAGGCCTGGTGCAGCCGCTCGGTGCGACCCGGACGCAGGTCGTCGCCCGGGCCGAAGGCGATGAGGGCAGCAGCCTGAGCTTCGGGCCAGTCGACTTCAAGACGACCTTGTCGGAGACCCGGAAGATCACGGTCCGGAATCTCGGCAAGACCTCGGCGACGTTCAACGCCAGCGCGGTGGCCTGGACCGGCAGCTCCGGGTCGCACACCGTCACGGTCAGCCCCACGTCGTTCACCTTGCTCCGCGGAGGGTCCGCCAGGCTGCAGGTGACCGTCACGGTCCCGACGTCGGCCAACGGGCTGGACTCGACCGCCGCGCGCGAGATCGGAGGCTACGTCTCGCTGGTGCCGGCCGCCGGGAGCAACGGCAACGCCTCGCTGGTCGTTCCCTACTACCTGCTCCCTCGGGCCCGCTCCGACGTGTCGGTCGCGCTCCGTCGGCCGTTCAACGAGAGGCACCCCGCCTCCGAGGCGATCGTTCGTAATGCTTCGACCAGCGTGAACGGCAAGGCTGACGTGTTCTCCCTGGGCGGCAGCGGCAGCCGCAGGCTAGGGGCCCACGGCATCCGCGCCGCGGGCGTGAAGACCGTGGTCTCGGGGACGGACCGCGTCCTCACCTTCGCGATCAACACCTTCAAGCCGAATTCCACCTACGTGGCCCGCCAGTTCGAGTACGACGTCGATATCACTCTCGACGGGAACACCTCCGGCACGCCGGACTTCACAGCGTTCACTGCGGACTTCGGTTTTGTGGCGACGGGAACCCGCAACGGGCAGCTGGTGGTCGTCCTGCTCAACAACCTGCATCCGGACGATCCGAACTACCCGCGGGTGGACTTCAACGCGACCGCTCCGACCGAGAGCTCGATGGTGCTGATGCCGGTGCTGGCGAGCACGGTGGGTTTGACCACCGCCGCTCCGAGGTTCACGTACCAGGTGGTCTCGTTCTTCGTGCCGGAGGATCCGCGCAACGACGGGGCCAGCCTGATTGTCGACCTGACGCCTCCAGCGAGGTTCAACGGGTTCACGCCTGCGCTCACCGCCAGCGTGAACACTTGCGCCGCCCCGGGTTGCACCGCGAGCACCGGCGGCGTGTTGCCCATCACACTCGCGCCGCTCGGAGATGCGCTCCTGAACCTGAGCATCGACACGGCCGAATGGGCAAACACGCCCGCGGCCGGCGTCATGGTCTTGTCCCGGGAGAACTCGAACTCGGGCCCCACCCGTCAGGCCATCACGTTCAAGATCCGCGGGAACGAAAGGGACGACGATGGCGACCGGGATGATGACGACGACGACCGGGACGACCGCGGCTCGTTGATTGGCGCGGCCGTGGGCAGGGTCGACCGTCGGTAGGTCGTTCTTCGTCCGGGTTTTTTGAGGCAGCCACGGCTCGTGAGCCGTGGCTGCTTCTTTTTTAGGAGGGCGTACGCCTTGCCGCGCCACTTTTCGACGTAGCTGCTGCTCACCGGCGCTTGCGCGCGGACGGCCGCAGCGATCGCCGCCCGCGCAACACGCCGGCGCGCCCTCAGCGCTTCGACTCGACGCTGATGCCTTGCGATTCCTGCTTCTTCGCGTCGCGGTACATGAGCAGCAGGCCCTTCTGCGAGGGAGACGCGGCGTCGCCGGCGGCATTCGCCATGACCGTGAACGAGGCGGATCCGCCCACCGCCACGGAAGCCGGGACTCCCGAGGCCACGAATCGCGGCTGCGCGAAGGAGAACGTCATATTCTCGATCGCGTCGGTGAGGTTCCCGGTGAAGTAGTTGTCGAAGGCGAACACCGAGAAGTCGAACTGGCTGCCGGCCGCAAGCCCGACCGCGGAGAGCGGGACTGTATAGATCACGTTCGCCGAGTCCAAGTCCGCATCCGTGAAGGTGATCAGGGTCGTGGCGTTGGTGGCCAGGTTCGCAACCGCGACCACGTTCTGGCCCGTGGCGCCGAACCCGCCATTCTCCAGGTTGAAGACCACGAAATCGGGCTTCCCGTCGCGATTGGCGTCGATGTACACGTCGAACTCCGCCGGGTAGTTCGGGGTGGCGCGCTTGCCGAAGGTGCTGATGGCGAACTGCACCACCGGCGTGGTTCCCGCCATCGCCAGCCGCACCCCGACCTGGCCCAAATCGATCACCGCGAAGTTGTCGCCGGGCTGCGGCAGCAGGCGCTTGCTGATCTTCTTGCTGCTGCCGGTCCAGGCGAACACGTCGAGGCGGCCGTCGACCGCGCCGCCGTTCGAGAGACTCACCGTGCCCACGCCGTTCTTCAGATCCACGTCGTCATCCCGGGCTTTCACGTCGGCCGCCCGGTGCGGCAGCATGTGGAAGGGCACGTGGATGGAGTCGGTCGCGTCGGAGATCTGCACCGCGCCGTCCAGCTCGAAGGCGTTGAGGAGCTGCCCGTTGCCGCCGCTGGCGCCGCCGTTTAGCGTCCAGGCGGGCAGCCGCGAGGGATCGACGGAGAGCTTCACTTCCACCGTGCCCGTGCCGAACCCCTTCACGGTGATGGACGACGGCACCCGCAGCGTGGCGGCGGCCACGGCCGGGCTCGCTGGATCGCGGAAGGCGGCGCTCACGCTGTAGGTGCGCTTCGAATCGGCGAGGTTGAAGACCTGGATCTTCCGGACGAACGTCTGCTCATCGCCCAGGGCCGCGTAGCCGAACGACAGCGATGCGCTCTCGTTCTCCTGCACCCAGGCCAGCGTACGCGTGGCCAGCGCGCGATCCACCCGCACCTCGCCGGCGCCGATCCGGGACACCGGAGCGACCTGGCCGGGGAAGAGGTTTGGCGCGGTCAAGAGGCCGGTCTGCGCGGTGTTCATCAAGCGCGCCTTGATCTCGAATGGCGACGCATGGGGATATCTCTCCAGGAGCAGCGCCGCCGAGCCGGCGATCATCGGCGTCGCGCCCGAAGTGCCGCCGAAAGAGGCTTCCCCGGTGCCGGTGCCCGCCACAGCCGAAACGGACGCGCCGGGCGCGCCGATCTCCGGCTTGATCGTCTGGAAGCTGATGCTGGGCCCGCGGGCCGAGGTGTTGACCATGCTCTTCACCAGGGGCTGCGAATCGCGGACGGTCACGTTCACCGTGGTCCCCGCGTTCTTGATCAGGTTCGCGTAGCTCTGGATGATCACCAGCGTCTGCACGAACTGGGTCCCGCCGCCGAACGAGAAGCTGATCGCGTCGCCTGGAGCGACCAGGCCGATCAGGACCGCGGTGGCTCCAGCCTTGGCGGCGCGGTCGACCTTGAGGCTGATCGCGCAGGCGCCGCGGTCGATCAGGGCCACCTTGCCGGCCGGATTGGCGAGATAGGGATCGTCGGGGCTGGTCGGCGTGATGCTTCCCGCCGGGCAGCCCCGGCCCACGAAGGCCACGTCCCCGGTGAAGCCGGTGGTGATCGGCGCCCAACCGACGGTCGCGGTGTTCCGATAGCTTCCGGCGATAGCGGCCGGCGAGTTGATCACGAGCGGGTAGAACTTCGCGCTCGGCACCTGGGTCTCGGCCACGCTGATCACGCCCTGCCCGATGCTGGGCGAGCTGACGATGTACGGCTTGTCGGCGGCGTTGCCGGCGGCGGTGGCTACCACCACTCCAAGCCGGACCGCGTTTTCCGAGGCGAGCGTGAGATCGTCCTCCACCATGCCGTAGTTGGAGCCGAGCGACATGTTGATCACGTCCACCGCATCGGAGAGGTCGCCGTCGCCGTTCGGATCGAGGGCGAACTCCATCGCCTGCAACAGGGCCACGCCGCTGCAGGAAGTGGAGACCGAGCTGCACACCTTGAGCGCGTAGAGGGCCGCTCCGGGCGCCACGCCCTTGTGCGTGCCGTCGTTGCTGCGCCCGGCGATGATGTCGGACACGTGCGTGCCGTGCGTGCCGTCGCAGCCGCCCACGCCGCCGCAGCCGATCGGGTTGGGGTCGGGGACCAGGCAGACCAGCGCGTTGCCCTGGGCGTCCTTCCCGCAGTGCAAGGCGTCGGGGTGGGGCCAGTTCTCGCCCACGAAGTCGAAGCCACCGACCACCTTGGCGGTGGGGAAGAGCGCGGGATTGACGGTCTGGTTGCGCGCGTCGTTCAGCGAGGTGCCGAACGCGGCGGTGTAATCGGCGGCCGTCCCGGAGCCGGCGAGGCTGCGGTGGGTGTAGTCGATGCCCGAGTCGAGCACGGCCACCCGCACGCCGGCGCCGGTGATTCCCAGGTTCTGCACGGCCGTAGCGCCGATGTACGGCACGGTCTCGGAGAGATTGATGGAGTAGTCGATCACCGGCCGCACCGCGACCACACCCGGCTGCGTCGCAAGCGCGGACAGGCTGGCCGCGTCGATGGCGAAGGCGACGGCGTTGTGGGCCTTGGAAACCCGGCCCAGCTCGCGGCCGCCCAGCGAGGCGGCGGCCAGGGAAAGCGCGTCGTGCTTGTCGCGGAGCTTGCTGAGCCACGCGCGCTCACTGCCCGCGGTGATCGGCGCGCCGGCGCTCTTCGCGTCGGCGTTGACCGCGGCCAGCGCGGCGTCCTCCAGCTGTACCCAGACCTGCACCGGGCCCTGCACGCGCAACAGCCCCGGGGCGATCCGGCGCTGCGCGAGGGCAGCATCCGGGACCTGGAGGGCGCGGATGGCCGGCGCCGGCGACTGCTGCGCAAAGGCGGCAACGGGAAGTAGTCCGAGCAGCGCTGCGCGGACGATTCGAGAGGCATGCCACGGCATGTTTGGATTCCCCCTGTTCTGGCTCGCGAAAAATCGCGCCTCTCGGGCCGCCAGCCGGGGTACCTGGCTCGCTCCTGGGAGTGGGCGCCTTTCACGAGCGGGGAAGCCTATATCCGCCCTTCGATCCTGCGGTCAACCGGGCGAGCGTCAGCTTGCCGCCGCGCGGATAGTGCACGCGCGCTGCGCGGCGTCCTGTAGCGGAGATCACCTGGCAGCTGGCGGGCCACGGCGGACCTCAGAGCGGTCAGGTCGCGGCGGGCGTCAGGACGTGGCAGAGCGATCGTAGAGCATCTTCAGGAACTCGTCCGCGGAGCGGGCGTTGACCACCCGGGAGCGTTCCGTCCAGCCGCGGCGGGCGGTGCCCACGGCGTAGTGGAGGTTCTCCAGCTCCTTGGTGGAGTGGGCGTCCACCGAGAGGCAGATCTTCGCCTTGTGCTTGTTCGCGACGCGCAGCAGCTCGGCGCTGAAGTCGAGGCGGTGTGGCGTGCCGTTGCACTCGATGGTCACGCCCTTCTCGGCGGCCAGCGCGATCAGCTCCTCCCAGCGCGCCGGCATCGGGTCCCGCTCGGCCAGGTACCGGCCCGTCGGATGGCCCCAGATGCCGCACTTCGGATGCATCAAGGCGCGCCGGATGCGCTCGGTCTGCCGCGGCTCGTCCAGCTTGAAGCGCTGGTGCACCGAGCAGATCACCACGTCGAGCTGATCGAGGATGGCGTCGGGCCAGTCGAGAGCCCCGTCCTCCAGGATGTCCACCTCGCTGCCGCGCAGGATGCGGATCTGGGGGACCTTCTCCTGCACCTGCGCGATCTCGTCCCACTGGCGCTTGAGGCG
>DASQAS010000158.1:0-2719 GCA_035635635.1 Myxococcales bacterium
GCGCCGGATTGTCGAATCCTGGGCTGTGGCAGGGAATCTCCTCACCCAGGAACATGCTGGGTTTGACGACGCTCGGAACCTTTCACACCGCGGCTGGCCTCGTCGCCATGGCCGCTGGGTTCGTCGCGCTGGTGCGCGACAAGGAGATTTCCTCCGGAAACCGGATCGGGAAGCTCTACGTGATCCTGACGCTCCTCACCGTCGGGACGGCCTTCGGGATGTTCCCGCACGGTTTCGGCAAGCCGCACGCGCTCGGCATACTGACGCTCGTCGTCCTGCTCATCGCCCTCGCCGCCGAATACGGCTGCGTGTTCGGCCGCTTCTCGCGTCCAGTCGGGACCGTGAGCTACTCGGCGACGTTCCTCTTCCACTGGATCCCCGCCATCGCGGAGATGACCACGCGACTGCCGAGCGGCGCGCCGCTCTTCCACGACCCGGAAGCGCCTGGCTTGCAGATGATGTTCGCGGTCCTGATCGTCCTGTTTCTCGTCGGCGCCAGACTCCAGACAAGGCGGTTGAGTGCGGAGCAGCGCGGGCCTCCGGCACTCCGCACGGCGCCGGAGGGACGGTGCAAATCTGCTCAAAACCTGAATGTCCAGGTGAACCCAGGGATGGAGGAATGAAATGCGGCAGTTCGTGTGGTCGGCTTCCTTGATTGCGGCTCTCTCAGCATGCGCCACGCCCGGCGAGCGCACGGCGATCGGCGCGGGCGGAGGCGCGGCGGTCGGTGCGGGAGTGGGCGCGATCGCCGGCGGGTGGGAGGGCGCCGCGATCGGCGCGATCGTCGGCGGCGTAGCTGGCGGAGCTGTCGGCAACTACCTCGACAAGCAGGCGCAGGAGCTTCAGGCGGTCGCCGACGCGCGGCGCACGGAGAACGGCATCTTGGTGAACCTCAAGTCGTCGTTGCTCTTCAGCACCGACAGCGCGGTCCTGAGACCCGAGGCGGTCGAGCAGATCGCCCAGCTCGGAAACATCCTCGCCAAGTATCCCGAGGACCGCATCCGCATCCAGGGTCACACCGACTCGACCGGATCGCCGGCGCACAACGAAGAGCTATCGCTCCGGCGGGCCGAAGCAGTTCGTGACCTGCTGGTCAGTCGAGGGGTCAACCCTCGGCAACTGCTCGTCGCGGGAGTGGGCGCGGCCAAGCCTCTCGCGGACAATTCGACTCCGGATGGGCGCGCGCGCAACCGGCGCGTCGAGCTCTACATCGACGTCCCTCAACGATCGTAGGCGGCGTTGCGTTGAGCGCACCTCGCGAGCGGCAGCCAGGTCCGCGCTGGGACCGATCAGGGACGTTCTGCCAACTCCACCCTTCTTCCTTGCACTGGACCGGCCTTAGCGGGCGCTAGCGGCGGCGCCGCGGCTTCCAGGAGCCCAGCGTCTGCGGCGGCTGTGCCGGGCTTTTCGCTCGGTGCTGTGACGAGTGAGTACGGCCGCCGGCCTGGTGCGGACGTCCCTCTCGCCGCTGGTGTCGCTGGACCCGCCGGCCGGGCGGCGGCATGTCCGCGCGCCGCTTCAACTCGTCCCGGAAGGCATCGTGCTCCCGGGGCACGGCGGCGCGCTCCACCGCCTTGCGGGTGAACTTCTCGATGTCGCGCAAGAGGTCGTGCTCCTCCGGCGAAGCGAAGCTGGAGGCGCGACCACTCGCTTCCATGCGGGCGGTGCGGCCGATGCGGTGCACGTAGTCTTCCGGAACGTGGGGCAGGTCGAAATTCACCACATGTCCGATCTCGGCCACGTCGATGCCCCTCGCCGCGATGTCGGTGGCCACCAGCACCCGGTACTCTCCCGAGCGGAAGCCTTCCAGCGCCGCGTTTCGTTGCCCTTGCGAGCGGTCGCCGTGGATCACCGCTACCTTGTGCCCGCCGCGCAAGAGCGAGTGGGCTACGCGGTCGGCGCGTCTCTTGGTGCGGGTGAACACCAGGGTGGACAACTGGTCCTGCTCGAGCAGCGCGAGCAACAGAGCCACCTTCTCTTCCTGGCCCACGAGGAAGACATGCTGGGACGCGCGTTGCGCAGTGGTCCCGCTGCGCGCCACCTCGACCCGCACCGGATCGCGCAGGTGCTCCCGGGCGAAATCGGCCACCTCGCCGGCCATGGTCGCCGAAAAGAGCAGCGACTGCCGCTTGGGCGGCAGGCGCTTGAGGATGCGCCGCAGCTGAGGCAGAAAGCCCATGTCCAACATCCGGTCCGCCTCGTCGAGCACCAGGATCTCGATCTGATCGAGCCGCGCAGTCCCCGAATCCAGGTGGTCGTTCAGCCGGCCCGGCGTGGCCACCACGATCTCGACTCCCTTCGCGAACGCCTGCGTCTGCGGCGTCATCCCCACACCGCCGATCACCGCAGCGCTGCGCAGGTGGTGCCCGTGCCGGAAGCGCTCGACCTGGTCGTGGATCTGCAGCGCCAGCTCCCGGGTCGGTGCCAGCACCAGCGCGCGGGTGCCGTGCTTCCCGTCCAGGCGCTCGAGGATGGGGAGCACGAACGCCAGCGTCTTGCCGGTGCCGGTCGCGGCCGAACCGACGACGTCCTTGCCCTGCAGCGCGGGAGGGATGGCCTGTGCCTGGATGGGCGTGGGCGCCTCGAAGCCTTCCCGCTCGAGGGCGACGAGACTCTTCTTCGACAAGCCCAGCGCGGCAAACGTCATCACCGACCTACCGCGCCGGCCGGGTCTGCTTGCGGATCTTCTTCAGAAACGTTCCCGCCGCACGTATGGCAG
>DASQAS010000159.1:0-2663 GCA_035635635.1 Myxococcales bacterium
CCGGCTACGCGTCGAAGTGAGGGACTTGATCCTTCCGAAGCTCGGGACGACCGGGCCGGTCAACAGCGTCAGCGCCAGCCTGGTCTGCGGCGGCGCGGGCGGGACGGTGGTTGCAACCACCGATGCGGTCGCGCTCTCGGCTGACGGCAACGCCGAGATCGAGTCGGGGATCAGCTTGCCAGCCACCTGCTTCGGACCCGTCGTCCTGGTTCGCGCCGTCTTCAACGGCACGCCGGGGCCCTGGATTGCCAGCACGGGGTTTGCCGGCGGTTCCGGTTCCGACGGGAGCGGGAACCAGAAGTGACCGAGCCGTCGTGCGCGATGCGGCAACTCCGGCGAAGCAGTTGCGCGATGGCTTTCGCCCTCCTGGCGACGGCATGCGCGGGACAGTGGCACTCTCGGAGTGCGGATAAGCCGCTCACACACGGCGAGCTTTCCAGCCGGGCCCTGAGCATCGCGGACGACGCACATGATCCTACCCTGTACTCGGCGTTCGCTCGAGCGTTGGCCAAGGAGGGATTCACGGTCGTCCAGCGTCCGCCCTATCACGAGGACCTCGAGGTCTCGCTCAGCATCGCGCGCAAGCCGGCAGGCGCGCTTGCGCTGGCGACACTGCGCAGCGACGGGTTCTTCATCGAAGAGGCGCAGGCGCCGCTCGACTGCGCCGATGCCGCGGAAGCGCTGGCAAGCACGCTGGCCGTCGCTCAGGGCACGGCCGATTTCTTCCGCAACAGCGGCACGCCACAGCAAAAGGGCCTGAGCGGGCAGTAGCCGCCGGCAACGGGCGTCAACGTGCGGCGCGGAGTCCCCATCCTCGTCTCGCTCGTAGCGCTCGCCGCTTCTGCAGCCTTGGGCGGCGCTCTCGCTCAACCACGCGCTTCCATTCAACCTGACCGCAACGACGGAGCTCTATCGCTTCCGCTCGGCGCTACCCGTCGCGGCGCGAGACGCCGGCGTGCTCTTCGCATTGGCGTGGCAGGTTTCAGACTGGCTCGTGCTCGACGCCGGCGGCGACTTCGGTCTCTTCCCCGCCGAGCGCAACTCGAGCGTCCTCGCGGGCTTCACCCTGGCCGCGGCTCACTTGCGCAGCGAATGCCCCCCCCGACGGCGCCTGTCCGGAAGGACTGACGGCTCTCATGCTCGCCGCCATGCTCGACCGGGTCGAGCTCGTCCAACTGCTGCTCGAACGGGGAGCCTCGAAGAGCCCTGGCGCTCGCCGACGGCTCGACGGCGTTCTCGTTGGCTGTGGGACTGGGCGCGCAACGCGCCGTACAGCTCTTGCTGCCGTCCTCTGGCGCCCAGGCGCGGCAGCCAGGATGAAGCTGCCGCGCCCGGTCGGTGCATCAACGATCGTCGGCGTCGCGTCCAGCTGAGGCGGGAACCGCCGGGCTGACCGCCACCCGCGTCCCGCTCAGCACCCAGGCGCGCTGGCTGGGCGAGAAGCGCGGCGCCAGCAGCCCGTCGTTGATCTCCCGCGTCACCGCGAAGCGCTCGAAGACAGTGGGCGGCAGGTAGAGCCGCGAGTTGTCGGCGAAGCCATCCGTCGCCGTATCGATGTCGCCCACCTTGGCGGTGATGATGCCGTGGCCGCCGGGATTCACGCGCTCGACCTCGGCCGCGTACGCGTCGAAGAGGCGCTGCTGCAGGTCCTTCACCTGGGGCTCGAACGAAGCGCGCCGCAGGTAGACGTCGAGGAAGATCTCGTTGGCCAGGCCGCTCGGCACGCCCCGCTGGCGGAATTCTCGCTGCGCGTCCGCCGTCCCGTCGAACTTGTCTGGATCGCGCGGCAGGTTGGGATCGTCGCCCACGGCCCGCGGGTCGTTCTTCGCGCCGCTCGGTCCGGGGCCCGGCACGATCGATTGCAGCTTCCCGATCTCGCCGTCTTCGAAGGCATCCGGCGCCGCGCCGAACTTGTCGGGGAACCCGCCGGTGAAGGGGAGCTCGTACAGCGGGTGCACCCAGTTCGTGCCCAGGTAGTTGAACTCCCAATAGGAGTGAGCATCGCCCTGCTGAAGCGCGTTGTACGTGCCCATGCTGAGGTAGATCGAGACCACGTTGGTCTGGACGTCGGGGAAGCGATCCGACGCGCTCGGGAAGTGCGGCCTGTTGCCGTCGATGGTGAAGGTGTTTCCCGGGACGTTGTTGCCGGTTCCCATCTTCCTCAATAAGGCGGCGTCACTGGGCAAGATTGCCCCGAAATGTGCATGCCGATCACGCCGCGCGACCGGGTCCACTGCTGGAACGGTCACGTCGTGAATCATCCAGCCTTCGTACCAACCGCTCTCGTTGTTGATGACGAAGAGGCCGGAGATGTCGGTGAAGACGTCGATGAAGGCGCGCGGGTCGGCGGGATCGGTCGGGAGGTCCGGCTTCGGCTCGAGCACCAGGCGGACGGCGCCGACCGTCGGCAAGCCGCAGTTGCCGCCGGTGGCGGTGAGCTGCACCTGGTCGTTCACGCCGGGAAAGATCTTCGTGAAGACGTTGGGCTCGAAGCCTTTGGTGTCGAGAAGGTAGTACTGGAAGAGCTGGCTGGGAGAGTCCGCTTCCGCGCGCGCCTGGACGGGAACGATGCTGTGTGGGCGATCCGCCAGCCGGACCAGCATGTCCTTGAGCGGCCGGGGCAAGGACGCGACGTCGCCGCGCGCCGCCACGGTGGCCGTGTC
>DASQAS010000160.1:0-31798 GCA_035635635.1 Myxococcales bacterium
TCCGGTGCATCAGTCTTCCTTCCAGTACAGCAATTTGCCCATCCCGTCGTCATATCGGACGACGGCGGTGATCTGCTTCTCGATGCGCCCCACCCGGCCGGTGGCGGTGATGCGGAACGTGTCGCTGGTGGAGCCGAAGAGGTTGGTGGCTTTGCCACCGCCTGCCCCGGGCACGATCTCCGGCCGCAGCTTGATCCCGTTCGTGAGCAGGATCGACACGAAGTCGTCCGCGGCGAGGCCCATGAAGGAGAACAGCTTCCGGATCTGGATCTCCCTCAGGATCGTCGCCAGCAGGCGCGGGTCGCGCAGGGCCGGATCGTAGGGGTTGGCGGCCGCAATCAGGATGTTGGTGAGCATCTGCTGCGGGTCGTTGGTGTTGACGTTGAGGTTCGTATTGATGTCGGGCCAGATGGTCAAGCGGTCGGCGAATGCCGCCATGAACCGGTCGTTCACGCCGCGGACCATGTAGAGCTCTTCCAGGCTGTCGAAGTGCCCGTTCTTCGCCTTGTAGCGCGGCTCGTAGCGCTGGTAGGCCGAGTTCTCGTCGCCGAACCCCTTCGCGATCGGGTTCCTGGGGTTTGCCAGGTCGAGGACGGCGGCCGTGTCGTTATTATCGATCCAGTCCGTCATCGCCAGGATGACGTCGTCCCTCCGCACGCGGTCGCGGTTCGCGTCGGGCTCGTCGAAGATGAAGTCGTACTTGGGGTCCGCCATCATGGCCCGGAGCTGCGTCAGGACGGCGGTCTGCTTGTCCGAGTAGCCGTCCAGTTGCTGCACGTTGATCCGGCTGTTCTCGTCCACGATCTTCGTGTTGAAGCTGCCGTCGAAGGCGCCGAACGAATGCGAGACGGCGCGGGGTCCCACCGGTGGCAAGGGCGAAGGCGCGCTCTCGCCCTTCCTCGCCGCCTCGAGCCCGGAGATGCTTCTGGAGAGCAGGGCGTTGAACGCGTTCGAATCGATGGGCAGGAGCTCCCAGAGCCGGATGCCGAGGTTGTTGGAAGCGGCCGGCGTGGCCATGCCCGGATTCGTCGGTCCGGGGGTGGCGGACCCGGCCGTGGCGGTACCCGTCTTGCTCCCGCCGCCGAGGAAGCTCTGGAGAATGCCCCCGATCTGGCCGCCCATCTGGTCGAGCTGCTTCTGGAAGTGCAGCAAGAGGCGCGAGAGGTTGATGGCCGACTTCGCCATGTACTCCGCGCGCATCTCGTCGCGGAGGTTCTCGGCCAGCTTGAGCGAAACACGCGAGTTGTAGCTGAAGTCCACCCCGACGGCGGTGAGGATCGCCAGCGTGGTGAGCACCAGGATGAGCGCGACGCCGCGCTGCTGGACGGGAGCGGAGCGCATCGTCAGAAGTCCAGCGGCTGGACGAGCTGGAGCCGGGCCTGGGTGGACCAGGTCCGCTCCTTGCCCTGCTCGTCCTTGACGGTGATGGCGATGCGCACGCGCGGCGGCACCAGGACGCCTCCGGTGCGCTGGGGAGAGTTCGAGTCCCATTCGTCGCGCCATTCGCGATCCTTGGGATCCCAGGCCTGGACGGAGAACCGGAGCACGTCCTCCGCCAGCACGGCTCTCTCGCCGCCGCGGTCGGACTCCTCGTCGATCTGCGGCTTGACCCGGCGGAAGAGCGAGGTCTTCCCCTCGTCGCGGTCGAGGCGGTATTCGAAGACGGCCTGGTCCGACTCCTTGGCGTCCACGTGCAGGCGCTGGTGCGCGAACGAGGTGAAGGTGAGGCTGGCTTCCCGGCGCCCGTCCTTCAGGCGGAAGAACGTGGGCCGCTCGCGGGGGAACCGCTTGCTGTCGTAGTGCTGGGAGAGGAACGTCATCGAGACTTCGCGGGAGATGCGATCGAGCGCGCCGCGCACCGTCTGGTCCCGGTCCTCGGCCCTCTCCACCCGTTGCTTGAGCCCGTAGGCGCCATCGAAGCTCTTCCAGGTGATCGCGCCGATCATCGCCAGGACGGCGATGGCGATCATGACCTCCAGCAGCGTGAATCCGCGCCGGGTCATTGGCGGCTCCCCGGCGGGAGGAATGGATTCGTCGGTGTTTGAGTCTGCGTCTGCTGCTGCGTCTGGGGCGTCGGCGGAGGCTGCGTCTGCCCGACGCTCTCCGGAAGGATGACGATTGTCTGGGACGCGGAGATGCTGCGCCGCTCCTTGCCGTTCGGCCAGCTCACGGTCAGGCGGATCTCGCGGACGCTCTTCTTCAGGGTCTCGACGAACGCTTTCGCCTGGTTCTGCATCACGCCGGACAGCGGGCCGGACATCAGCGGGGACGCGCCGGGAACCGGCTGCGGCCCGGACGCGGCCTGCGGCTGGCCGGACCCTGGGATTGCCCCTCCGCTGACGGCGCTCAGGAGCTGCCCCGGATCGAGCTGGACGTCCGGCTTCAGGATCTCCGCGCTCCAGGTGTAGTCGGAGGACGGATTCTCGTCGGTGAAGTCCCCGTGCCGCTCGTCGTCGAAGTCGGAGAATCCCTTTTTCTGCAGATCGTCCTCGATGTCGAGCATCTTGCTGCGCAGGAGCAGGGTGGCCTCGGTCGCCCGGCGTCCGTAGGCGTGCATGGCCACCGCGCCGCCGTTCAAGCTGGAGATGGACACCAGCCCGACGGCGAGGATCGCCAGCGAGATCATCACCTCCAGCAGCGTGAATCCGCGCTTCACCGGCGCTGCCCTGGGGCGTCCTGGCGGTCGCCGACGATCCTCACCCGGCCGGTGAGGGGGGAGACGATCAGCGAGAACACGTCGTCGCCCTGGGCGAGATGGATCGATGCGTCCTCGGTGAGCCCGGAGGACCAGAAATAGAGATAGGCCTTGCCGGTCGAGTACCGCTCGGGCTGGTGCTGCACCCAGACGTCGGTGAACCGCACCGAGCCGCCCAGCTCGGTCTTGGGCACGTCGTTGGAGGGCTTGAACGCGCTCTTCTGCGCCAGCTCCAGCTTCTCGCGGTCCTCGTCGGTCATGCCGGGACGCGTCTCCAGCGACTCCTCGCGGTCCGGGATGCGCGCGCCGTTCTGCGATCGCTCTCCCTCCCGCGCCAGGCGCACGCTGTTCTTGGCGCACTCCGACCAGTAGGCGTTGGCGTCCAGATCGAACGCCAGCCGGCAGGTGTGCCCGCCGATGGCCGCGCTGCCGTAGAGCGAGCGGATGGCTCCGGCGAGCTGCCCGGTTCGCTGGCGAAGCTGGGCGCGCGTCACCGCGGACATGGCAGGGATCGCGACCGCGAGCATCAGCCCGGCCACCGCCAGGGCGACGCCGATCTCGATCAGCGTCATGCCGCTCTCGCCCCGCCTGCGCATCCCGATCGCTACTTCCCCGCCGTGGAGGACGCGGCGGCCTCGCCGCCGTGCGTGGTGATGTCGTCGCCTCCGCCCTGCGCTTTGTCCGGACCGTATGAATAGACGTCGTAGCCGTCGCCCGCGCGCACGTAGGAGTAGTCCTTGCCCCAGGGGTCCTTGCGGATCTCCCGGATGTACTTGGGGATCAGCTGCTGCAGGCTATCCGGCCACTGCCCGGTCTCCACGTGGTACAGGTCCACTCCGTTGGCCAGGCCCTGCAGGTCCAGCTTGGCGCTCTTGATCTGGGCCTCCTTCAGGTTGCTGAAGACGTTGAAGCCGATGGCGCCGGCGATCAGGCCGAGGATCACCAGCACGACCATGATCTCGATCAGCGTCATTCCGCGCGCGGGCTTGCGCCGGCGGGACAGGCAACGAACCAACCTTGCTCTCAAATCTAGAGACATGACTCTCCTCACTGCTATTTCGGCACGAACGTGTTGAGCTGCATGATCGGCATCAGGATCGAGAACACGATGAACGCCACGCCGCCGCCCATCGCGACGATCATCACCGGCTCGAGCAGCGAGGTGAGCGCGCCGACGCGCATCTCCACCTGCGCCTCGTAGCTCTTGGCCACGTTCTGCAGCATCTCCTCGAGCTGGCCGCTGCGCTCGCCGATCGCGATCATGTGATAGACGAGCGGCGGGAACTGGCCGGACCGCTTCAGCGGCGCGGCGATCGACTCGCCCTCGCGGATCGCGTCGCGCGCGTTGTCGATCACGCCCGCGAGCAGCGTGTTGTTGACGATGTTCCGGACGATCTCCATCGCGGTGAGCAGCGGGACGCCGCTGGCCAGAAGAGTCGCCAAGGTCTTGGCGAAGCGCGACAAGGCCAGCATGCGCACCAGCTCGCCGAAGATGGGCGCCCGGAGCTGCGTCCGGTCCCACCAGGCGCGGCCGCGCGGGCTGCGGATGTAGCGGCGGAGGCCGAGCACCATCAGCGGCACGAAGACCACCACCAGGTACCAGTAGTCGCGCGCGAAGGTGGAGACGGCGATCAGGATCCGCGTGGTCCAGGGCAGCGCGACGTTCATGTCCTCGAAGATCTTGGTGACCTTCGGGATCACCACCACGAACAGGATGCTGACGATGGCGATGCCGACCACCACCATGATCGCCGGGTAGAGCATGGCGCCGATGATCTTGTTGCGGAGCTGCGCCTGCGACTCGGTGAGGTCGGCGAGGCGGATCAGCACCACGTCGAGGGCCCCCGAGCTCTCGCCAGCGCGGATCATGTTCACGTACAGATGGGAGAACACCTTCGGATGCTCGCCGAGCGCGTCGGCCAAAGAAGCGCCCTCGTTCACCTTTTGCTTCACCACGCCCATGATCTTCTTCAGGCGCGGCTGCTCGATCTGATCGACCAGCGCGGTCAGGGCCTCGATCAGCGGAATCCCGGCGGAGATCAGGGTGGCGAGCTGGCGGGTGGCGATGGCCAGGTCCTGCGCGGACACGCCGGTGAAGCCCAGCATGGCGCCGATGTCCACCTCGCGCGCCAGGCCGGTCTTCTGCTCGCCGGCCACCGCGCCGGCCTCCGCCGCGCGCGCCTCGGTGAGATACACGCCGTCCTTGCGGAGGACCTGCCGCAGCACCTTGCTGCTCTCCGCGTCCCGGATCCCGCGCACGTTCTTGCCGGCCTCGGTGAGGCCCGTGTACTCGAAGACAGGCATGGAGCTAGGCCAGGTCCTCCTGCGTGACGCTGAGGACTTCCGCCACGCTGGTGACGCCGCGCACCACCTTGCGGGCGCCGTCGTCCATCAAGGTCTTCATCCCGCGGCTGACGGCCTGCCGCCTGATGGTGCCGCTGTCGACGTTCTTGAGGGTGAGCTGGCGGAGATCGTCGTCGATCAGCATCATCTCGTAGATCCCGGAGCGGCCGCGGTAGCCGGTCTGGTTGCATTGGTCGCAGCCGGCCGGCTTGTAGAGCATCCCTCCGCTCGCCTCCCGGACGCTTTCGGGAGTGAGGCAGATCTCCTTCAGCTCCTCCGGCGTGGGCAAGTACGGCGCGCGGCAGTCCTTGCACAGCACGCGCACCAGGCGCTGCGCGAGGACGCCCATCAGCGAAGAGGCCACCAGGAACGGCTCCACGCCCATGTCCACCAGGCGGGTGACGGCGCCGGCAGCGTCGTTGGTGTGCACGGTGGAGAAGACCAGGTGTCCGGTCAGCGAGGCCTGGATGGCGATCTCCGCCGTCTCCAGGTCGCGGATCTCGCCGACCATGATCACGTCCGGGTCCTGGCGGAGGAAGCTGCGCAACCCGTTGGCGAAGGTGAGCTCGATCTTCGGGTTCACCGCGGTCTGGGAGATGCCCTGGAGCTGGTACTCGACCGGGTCCTCGATGGTCATGATGTTGAGGTCCGGCCGGTTGATCTTGCTCAGCGCCGCGTACAGCGTGGTGGTCTTGCCGGAGCCGGTCGGCCCGGTGACCAGGACGATCCCGTGCGACTTGTGGATCAGCGACTCCATGATGCGGAGCTGCTCCTTGTCCATGCCGATCTCGACCAGGTCGAGGAGCACGGTGTTCTTGTCCAGCAATCGCATCACCACCCGCTCTCCGTAGACGGTGGGCGTGGTGGAGAGGCGGATGTCGATGTCGCGTCCGGCCAGCTTCACGCGGATGCGCCCGTCCTGCGGCAGGCGCTTCTCGGCGATGTTCAGCCCGCCCATGATCTTCACGCGCGAGATGATCGAGTTCTGGAAGCGCTTGGGCGGCCGGATCACTTCCTGGAGAACACCGTCCACCCTGAACCGCACGCAGATGTCCTTTTCTTGTGGTTCGACGTGGATGTCGCTGGCCCGCTCCTTGGCGGCGCGGAAGAGCAGCGAGTTGACCAGCCGGATGATCGGCGCCTCGTCGCTGGAGTCGAGGAGGTCCTGCGGCTCCTCCAGCTCGTGGGCGACGGTGTCGAGATCTCCCGCCTCCATGTCGCCGACCAGCTGCTCGGCCTCGTTCTTGGCGCGGTCATAGACGGAGTTGATGCAGTCCAGGATGGACTGGGTGGGCACCAACAGCGGCAAGACGGATTTTCCCAGGAGCATCCGGACGCTGTCCATCGCCCCGGTGTCGAGCGGGTCGGCCATGGCCGCCACCACGTGGTCGCCGTCCATCCGCAGCGGCAAGAGGCGCGCCTGCTTGGCGAAGTTGATCGGCACCTTGGAGACCAGGTCCTGCGAGACTTCCTCGGTCCCCAGCCGCATCTGGTACGGCAGCTCCAGCTGCGCGGCCAGCGCCTTCAGCACCTGCTCCTCGGAGCAGGCCTTGAGCGAGATCAGGACCTCGCCCAGCCGGCCGCCGCGCTCGGCCTGGGCGGCCAGCGCTTCGTCCAGCTTCTCGCGCGTGACGGCCGCGTGCGCCAGCAGGATCTCGCCGATCGGAAGCCCGGCGAGGCTGCGCGCCGCGCCCTTGCGCGCGGGTGGCTCGTCGAGGGCGATCGAACGCGGGTCCATGAGACTCAACCTCCGTTTTCCGGCTTCTGTTCCTGCGGCGCCGGCTGCTCCTCCGGCGGCAACGTCTGCACGCCCGGCTCGGGATCCTTCTGAGGCTCACTGGGAAGCGGAGCAGGCGAGGGAGGGGGCGGGGGCGGCGCCGGGGCGAACCGGCCCTTGTCCATCTCGATCGGAGCATAACGCTGCTGCGGCCCGATTACCTTTTGGTCGGGGGTGCCGGGGCCGCCGTTCTCCAGCCGGTTCAACTCCAGCTGCGTACCCCGCCGCACACGCGAGAGCGGCCCGGGCTTGCTGTCGTAATCGATCGGGCGCTCGTACTGGGTGGACTCGCCGTAGAAGCGCTTCACGAACTCCGCTCGCTCGGAAATCTTCCGCTCGAAGATGCGGCGGTAATCGGACTGGTCGCGGATGATGTAGGGCGTGAGGAAGAGGAGCAGGTTGGTCTTGGTCTTGTGCGTGGTCTCGTTGCGGAACAGCCAGCCGAGCAGCGGCAGCGATCCGAGCAACGGTACCTGCTTCACCCCGCGGACCGTGCGCTCCTGGATCAGGCCGCCGATCACCACCGTCTCCTGATCCTTGGCGACCACCGACGTCTTTGCGGCGCGCTTGGAGGTGGTCGGGCCCAGCACCGGATCGGTGCTGGCAATCTCCTCGGTCTGCTCGTCCACGTCGAGGCGGATGTAGTCGCTCTCGTTGATCTGCGGCTTGATGCGCAGGCGCAGCTCGACGTTCTGCCGCTGGATGGGCGGGAAGAGGGCGCTGACGCCCTGCAGCCCGATCACCGAGCCCGCGATCGAGCCGGCGGCGCCGGTGTTGGTCCCGGTGGTGGTCCCGGCCGCCAGCGACTGGAAGCCGGCGGGCACCGCTCCGGCCTGGAAGGGGACGTTCTGGCCCACCGTGATCTCGCCCTCGGTGTTGTCGGTCATGATCACGTGCGGGGTGCTGATCACGTTCACGTCGCTCGAGCTCTGCAAGGCGTTGAGCAGGATGGCGAACGAAGGCAGCTGCACGTTCAGCCCGGGCACGGTGATGGGTGGCCCCTGGATCCCGGCGAGGAACCCGCCCAGCGCGCCCAGCGACTGGATGCCGCCGATCGAGTTGAGGCTGCCCAGCTCGCTGCCGACCACCACCGGGGCGTCACCGTGCGCCCCCTTGAAGCTGACGTCGCTGATGATGGTCCCGGCGTGCGCCGACACGCCGATGTCGAGCTGGTTGTCGAGGTTCACCTCCATGATCACCGCTTCGACGAAGACCTGGCGGCGGCGGATGTCCAGCCGCTCGACCACCTTGACCAGGTTGCGGTAGTCGGCCTGCGAGGCGATCACCACCAGCGAGTTGGTGTTCTTGTCGGCGGTGATCTTCACCTCGCCGCTGAACAGGTCGGCGCTGACCGGGCCGCCTGTCGCGCCCGCGACGGTCGGGGGCACCCCGGGCGGCCGCGCGCCCGACGGGGCCCCAGGGCCGGTGCGGTGCGCGCCCGCGCCCTGCGCCAGCGCCTGCAGGGTGGAGGCGACGTCCTCGGCCTTGGCGTTCTCGAGGTAGTAGACGTGGACGCCGCCTTCGCCCGCGGGGACGTCGAGCTGCCGGATCAGCTCCATCACCCGCGAGAACGAGCGCGCCCCCGCGATCACGATCAGCTTGTTGGTGCGCTCCTCGGGGATGATCTTCCCGACCTGCACCGGCCCGCTGGCGGCCGCCGCCCCGAGGGGCTGCGGGATCCCCACCGGCTGGCCCGGCTGCACGATGGGCTCGGCCACGCCCAGCGCCCGGGGCGAACCCCCGCGCTGCGTGGGCGCCTGCGCCTGGAAGATCTCGGTCAGCTTCTGCGCCAGCTCCTGCGCGCCCGCGTACTGCACGGGCACGATGTGGATCTCCTCCGACCCGCCCGGCTGATCGAGCTGGTCGACCAGCTTCTCCAGCCGGCGCATGTTCAGCCCCAGGTCGCTGATGATCAGCGAGTCCGGCGGGAAGATCTGGAAGTCGGAGTCGCGCGACGTGAACTGGTTGAGCACGTTGCGCATCTGGTCCGCCTCGACGTAGCGGAGCTTGAACAGCTTGGTGACCATCTGCTCGGTGGGCGGCGCCTCCTGCCCGCGTTCCAGGTAGATGGGGATGTTGGCGCGGGAGGACTGCTTCTTCTCGACCAGCTTCCAGTACTTGCCCACCGGGTAGACGGCCCAGTTGTTCGCGTCGAGCGCGGCGACGAAGACGTTCCAGACTTCGTCCGCCGGGATCGGCGAATTGGAGAGGATGGTGATCTTCCCGGAGACCCGCTCCGGCAGGATGAAGTTGCGCTGCGTGAACTGGCTCACGAACTGGATCACTTCGGTGAGATCGCGCCGGTCGAACGACATCACCACCGTGCGGGCGCCGGTGTGGACCTCGCGCTTGTCCAGCGGCCGGATCGGGCCGGGCTCGGTAGCCCGCGTGGGGGCGTTGGGCGCCGGCTGATCGGTGGGAGGCCGCGTGCTGGGGGTCGCTGCCGGCGGTCGCGGTGGCTGCTGCTGCTGCTGCTGCCGCTGGCGCCGGTTGGTCTGCCCCTGCGGTTGGGGCTGCGATTGCGGCTCCTGCTGCGCGCGCGAGGGAAGGGCGACGGCGAGCGTCGCCAGCAGCGGGAGCAGGGAAGCCCAGCGCACCTGGTGCACGGAAATCTCCCGGGTCATTCGATGGAGTAGGACTTGCGCAGCGTCTCGCCGCGGCGCTCCAGCTCGATCTCGATCCGGCTGGCGTCGCGAAGCTTCTGGTAGATCTCCAGGGCCTTGTCCGGGCTGTTCATCTCGTACCCGTTGATGCGCCGGATCACGTCGCCGTTCTGCACGCCGATCTTGGCGTAGAGCGAATCGGGGACGATCGAGAACAGCTTGAACCCGTTCGCCACGCCGTTCTTGAACGAAGGCACGATGCGCGCCTTGGTGGCCAGGTCGGAGAGGTTGGTGAGCGCGTTGTTGATCTCGGCGCGCGCCACCACGTACTGGTTCTCGGAGAGCTGCCGCACGCCCTCGCCGCCGCCCCCGGCCACCGGCTGGGGGATCGGCGCCACGCCCAGGTTGGGCGGCGCCGCCAGGTTGTTGTCGATGAACTCGTTGGCGCCGGCGTTGTCGAGCAGAACGCGCTCCTTCTCGATCCCGTAGATCTGCGCGCCCTGGTACTTGTCTCCGATGGCGTAGACCTGCGTCTCGTTCGCGTCGGGGTTGGTGATCTGGCAGAGCGAGTACTTGCTCGGCTCGGCGATGGCGGTGCCCACCAGCGATCCGCGCAGCGACGAGCGCGCCGGAACCGGGTTCCAGCCCCTGGACACCACCTTCTGTTCATCGGTGCCCGGCGGCGCCGGCTTCGGCAGCGGGACGTCGAACAGCTTCGCGACCTTGTCGGCGTCGAGCTCCACGCGCGGCTGTACCGTGGCCTGCGAAGGCGCGCTGGCCTGCTGCACCAGCGCGGGCTTGGGCGCGATGGCCGTGGCCGCGATCGTGTTCACCGTGCGCGCGGCGAGATAGGCGCCGATCACCACGGCGAGCGCGTCGACTGCCCACCAGTAGCGCTGCACGACCATCCCCATGCAACACCCGGAGAGCAAGGGTCATGCCAGTGATTTCTCTCCGGAACCCGGGGCCCGGGACGCCCGGGAAGCAGCCGAGCGACAAGCTGGCAAGGGCGTTGGGGGTTCCCCTGACAAATTGTCAGACCGGCGCGAGCCTGCCGTGCGGGAACTGCCAGATCCTCCCCATGCGATCGGTCTATGATTCCCCAATCAACCAGCAACTCCGTGGCAGGTCTACCGCGCTACTCCTTCTCCCGATCCAACTTCCGGTAGATCGTCCGCGCCGCGATCCCGAGAAGCTGCGCCGCCAGGTTCTTGTCCCCCTTCGTCTGGCGCAGCGTCTCGCGGATCACGCGCAGCTCGATCTCCTCCATGGTGGTGCCGAGCGGAACCGAAAGCGTACGTCCCTCGAGGCTCGCGCCCAGCCCCGCCGCCCGCGCCGCGCCGCCGCTCCGGACCGACTCGGGCAGATCGTCCACGTCGATCTCCGCCCCGCGCGAGAGCACGACCGCGCGCTCCACCGCGTGCTCCAGCTCACGTACGTTGCCCGGCCAGGGATAGGCCTCGAGCGCGCCGATCGCCGCGCGCGTGAACCCGCGGATGGGCTTGCCGTTCTTGGCCGCATACCGGCCGACGAAGTGCTCCCCGAGCAGCGGGATGTCCTCGATGCGATCGCGCAGCGGCGGAAGCACCACCTGGATCACGTTCAGGCGGTAGTAGAGGTCCTCGCGGAATTTCGCTTCGCGCACGCGCGCGGAGAGGTCCTGGTTGGTGGCCGCTACGACCCGGCAGTCCACCTTCACCGTGCCCGTCCCTCCCAGCCGCTCGATCTCCCCTTCCTGCAGGAAGCGCAAGAGCTTCACCTGCACCGACGGCGTGAGCTCGCCGATCTCGTCCAGGAGCAAGGTCCCGCACTGCGCGCGCTCGATGCGGCCCTCCTTGCGCTGGACCGCCCCGGTGAAGGCGCCGCGCTCGTAGCCGAACAGCTCGCTCTCGAGGATCGTTTCGGGGATCGCCGCGCAGTTGATGGGCACGAACGGCCCCTGCGAGCGCGGCGAATGCTCGTGCAGGGCCCGCGCGAACAGCTCCTTGCCGGTCCCGCTCTCGCCGAGCAGCAGGACGGTCGCCGACGAGGGCGCCGCCTGGCGGATGATGTCGAGGGTGGCCCGCAGCGAGGGGCTTTGCCCCACGATCGGCTGCTCCGCGCCCGCGAGCCGCGCGCGCAGCTCCTTGTTCTCCAGCACCAGCCGCCGCTTGTCGATCGCCTGCTGGACGCTCTTGAGCACCGCGTGCCGCTTGAGCGGCTTGGTGAGGAAGTCGTAGGCGCCGTCCTTCATCGCGGCGACCGCGGCCTCCACCGTCCCGTAGGCGGTCATCAGGACGACCTCGGCATCCGGCGCCACCGCCCGGACCGCGCGCAGCAGCTCCTGTCCGCTCATCGAGGGCATCATCAGATCCGTCAGCACCACGTCCACCGGCTCGCTGCGCAGCGTGTCCACCGCGGCCTGGCCGCTGTGGGCGAGCAGGATCCGGTATCCCTCGCGAGCGAAGATCCGGTCGAGCGAGTCCAGGTTGGCCTGCTCGTCGTCGACCACGAGGATGGTGCCGCGGCTCTCCACGTCCGGAACTATAGCCGCTCGGCGGCCAAAGGCCCCTGGGCGGGTACGCTTGACCTTGGCGCCAGGGGCCTACCCCTCGAACAGCGCGACCACGAACTGGTGCGCGTCGAACTCCTTCAGATCCGCCACCTTCTCCCCCAGGCCCACGTACCGGACCGGGATCTTCAGCGCGTCGCAGATCCCGATGATCACGCCGCCCTTGGCGGTGCCGTCAAGCTTGGTGAGCACGAAGCCGGTCACGCCCAGCGCCTCGTGGAACTGCCGGGCCTGCTGGATGGCGTTCTGCCCCGTGGTCGCGTCCACCACCAGCAGCACCTCGTGCGGCGCTCCCTCCTGCGCCTTCGCGAGCGTGCGCTTGAGCCGCTTGAGCTCCTCCATGAGATTCGCCTTGGTGTGCAGGCGGCCCGCCGTGTCGCAGAGCACCACGTCGATCTTCTCGTTGCGGGCCCGCGTCACCGCGTCGAACAGCACCGCGCCCGGGTCGGTCCCGTCCTTGCCGCGCACGATCGGCACGTGGGCGCGGTCTGCCCAGACGTCGAGCTGCTCGCTGGCGGCGGCGCGGAAGGTGTCGCCCGCGCCCAGGATCACCGACCTCCCGCCCGCCTTGAGCTTCGCCGCCAGCTTGCCGATGGTGGTGGTCTTGCCGGTCCCGTTCACGCCCACCACCATCACCACCTGCGGCGGCGGCCCCTCGGGCAGGCCGCCGTGGGCGCCCGAGGCCTGCGAGAGGATGCGCTCGATCTCCACGCGCAGCGCCGCCTTCACCTTGGCGATGTCCTCCAGCTCCCGCCGCTTGAGCTTGTCTCGGACGGTCTCCAGCAGCGCGGTCGCCGTCTGCACGCCGACGTCCGCGGAGAAGAGGATCTCCTCCAGCTCGGCCAGCGCCGCCTCGTCCAGCTCCTTGCTGGCGCCGATGAACGCGTTGAGGCGGGCCATGAAGCCGCCGCGCGTCTTCGCCAGGCCTTCCGCGAGCGTCCGTCCCGCTTCCTGCTCCGCCAGCTTGCGCCGGACCTCGTCGTGCGCGCGCCGATCCGCCTCCGCTCGGGCCTGCTCCTCCGCCCGGGTGCGCGCCTCGGCTTGCTCGCGCGCCGCAGCCTCCGCCCGCTGCTGCGCCTTCTCGCGGGCCTCCTCCGTCTTGCGGTGCTCGTACTCGAGGCGGCGGCGCAGGTCGGCCACCTCGCGCTCGTACCGATCGACCTCGGCGCGGGTGGCGGAAGATTGCGGCTCCCGGTCCAGCGCTTCCCGGGCGGTGCGCAAGGACTGCTCCGCTTCCTCCATCTCCTCGCGCGCACGCTGCTCGCGCGCCACGCGCTCCGCCGGGGGCGCGACCGCGGGCACATCGATCTTCGGCGGCTCGACAGTCTCCCGCTCCTGGGCGGGGGGCAGCTCGCCGGGGGGCTTCGCCTTGCGACCGACCAGCGCCCGCGCCACCAGCGCGATCAAGAGCGCGGCGACGATCAGGGCGGCGGCGGCGAGGATCAGTTCCTGGGTGGAGAGCGAGAGCGGCACGGGCCGCGCAGATCGCTCAGGACCCCGGAAAAAGCAAGCTCTGTCGTCCCGCCCGGGTTACTCCGGCAGCGACGGCGGCGCCTTCGTGCTCACCGCTTCGAGCGGCAGCGGCTTCGCCGCCCCGGCCTGCGCGGCGATCGCCGTGGCGTTCCACTTCCGCTTGCTGCCGGTGTCGACGCCGCACTTGGAGGCCGACGCGTCGCAGGCGACGATCTGGAAGAAGACCGCGCCCTCGTCCTGCGCTGGAAGCTCGGCCTTGAAGCCGCCCCAGCCGCCGGTGTCGTCCTTCACCATGTCGGTGATCTGGTCCTGTCCGTCGCCGCCGCGCCAGAGCACCGCCACCCGATCGGGTATCTCGCCGCTGTCCGTCGCGGGCACCACCTGGGCGCGCAACAGGAGCGGCCGGCCCGGAGCCGCCCGGGCGGGCGGGTCGTCGCTGAACACGTAGGGTCCGGTCGGCTTCGGGCCCGCCGGCATGGCGCCGACCGCCACCGCCGGGGTCGCGCCTCCGCCGCCCTTGAACGTCAGCGTGTACGGCGTCTTGGCGTCCCCGTCGCCCTGGCGGGTCATCTGTCCCGCCTGGTTCTTGGCGGCGATGAAGTACTCCACGGTGCCGTGCGCCATGGATGCCGGGATCTGCGCCTCCCAGTTGTCCCCGTCGGCGCGCGTGAGCTGCGTGTTGGTGAAGGTGGCCGTTCCCTGGGGCCGCGCCTGCAGGACCGCGACCGCCACCGGGGAGTCGCTCTGGATCTTCGAGCGGACGGTGAACTCGCGCCCCTCCGTCGGCGGAGAGGCGGGCCGGCCGTGCTGGATGGTAGGCGGCTCAGAAGCCTTGGCGACGGTGTGCGGCTTGGGCTCCTTCTTCGCACGCTTGGGCCGCGAAGGCTCGCTGCTCGCGATGGCCTTGCCGGTGGCGGCTGCGCCCACCGCGAATGCCTTGCTGGACGACCCGTACGTCGCCGGGCCATTGCCGAGCAGGTCGCCGGCCTCGATCCAGTACTCCGTGTCGGCGCCGCCGGTGAAGCTCGCGCGGAAGGTGTCGTCGAGATCGCTCTTGACCATCTGCGAGGCCTCGGCCTTGCCGCCTGGCCCACGGTGGAAGCAGGTTGCGGTCAGGACGCCGGTCTCGTCCGTGATCCGGGCTTCGACCTGCACCTGGTTGCCTTTGGCGCTGACCTGGACGTCGGAGATCTGAGGCGGCTTGGTGTCGTCGGCCCGGGCGGCAAAAGCGAACACGACCGCGGCGAGTCCTGCGAGAATCGGAGTGCGCATCGGACGAGATTACCCCAGGTCCGCCCGGGATCAACGCAAACTCGATATCGACCTGATCCGCCCACGGCCACGTCGCCGTCGCCGTCCACGCTCACGACGACGTCGACGTCGACCCTAAGCGGCGGCGGTCGCGTCCTGCTGGGACAGCTTCACCGAGACGATCTTGGAGATGCCGGGCTCCTCCATGGTGACGCCATAGAGCGAGTCGGCCCCCTCCATGGTCCGCTTGTTGTGCGTGATCACGATGAACTGCGAGCTGCGGCACATCTCGCGGACCATCTCGTTGTAGCGGCCCACGTTGGCCTCGTCGAGCGGAGCGTCCACCTCGTCGAGGAGGCAGAACGGAGTGGGCTTGATCAGGAAGATGGCGAAGATCAGCGAGACCGCGGTCAGCGCCTTCTCGCCGCCCGAGAGCAGGTTCACCGACACCAGCTTCTTGCCGGGCGGCTGCGCCACGATCTCGACGCCCGGCTCGGCGGCCGGGTTCGCCGCGTCCTCGACCAGCTGCAGCTCGGCGACGCCGCCGCGGAACAGCCGGGGGAAGACCTGCTGGAACCGCTCGTTCACGAGCTGGAACGTCTCCTTGAAGCGCTCCTTGGAGACCCGGTCGATGCGGGTGATGGCCGAGCGCAGCTTGGCGATGCTCTCCTCCAGGTCCGCCTTCTGCCCGGAGAGGAAGGCGTGGCGCTCGGCCACCTCGCGGGCTTCGTCGATGGCGGTGAGCGACACCTCCCCGAGCGCCTCGATCTTCTCGCGCAGCGAGTGCATCTGCTCCTCCGCCTTGGGCAGGTCGAGCTGCAGCGCCTGGTCGCGACGGGCGTCCGCCACGGCGGCCAGCTCCATCAGGTGCCGTTCGCGGACCTGGGTTTCCAGATGCGTCACCTCGAGGCGGGTCCCCTGCAGCGCGAGCTCCGCCTTCCCGCGGCGCTCGCCGGTCTCGCGTCCATCGTCCCGGGCCTTGCGCACCTCCTCGTCGCCCCCCCGCAGCCGCTCCTGGGCCTGGTCGTACTGCGCGCGCGCCCGCCCCAAGTCGTCGCGCAGGCGCTCCGACTCGGCCAGGAGCTGGCGCAACTGCCCATGTTCCACCTCGTCCTTCGCCTGCAGGGCCGCGTCCCGCTCCTTTCCCTGCGCGATCTCGCCCTGCAGCTTCTCGCGCCGCCCCTCGACCTCCGCGCGCGATTCCACGTGTCGCTGCAGCGAGCGGGCAATTCCCTCGCGCCGCTCCGCCACCGCCGCGGCGTTGACCTTCGCGCGCGTCACCTCCGCCTGCACCGCCTCGGCGCGCTCGCGCGCCTTGAGCAGCTCGGCCTGCAGCGCGCGCAGCCGGGCCTCGCGCTCGCTCTGCTCGCCTTCGCCGGCGGCCACCGCCTCGCGCGACGCCTGCTCTTCGCGGGCCACCTCGGCCAGCGCGTTGCGCAGGGCCTCCAGCTCCTGGTGCAGCACCTGGTTGCGCTCCGCGATGCGGGTGAGCTCCTCCTGCAGCCGCGCCACGTCGCGGTCCAGCCGGAGCTGTGACAGCTCCTCCTCGCGCTCCTCGTGCAAGAGCCGCTTCACCTGCGTGTCCGCCGCCTGCACGCGCGCGGCGAGCTGCTCCACCCGCTGCGTGACGAGGTGGAGCTTCGCCTCCAGCTCCTGCACCTTCTCGGCCAGCTCCTGCACCTCGCGCCGCTTGTGCAAAAGGCCGTCCCCCACGCCCTCCAGGGCGCCGCCCGAGACCACGCCTTCCTTGTCCACCACCTCGCCGTCGGCCGAGACGAAGGTGCGCGCGCCGGGATTGCGCGCCCAGAGCGCCAGCGCGGTGGCGAGGGTGTCGCAGAGGAACACGTCGGCGAGGAGGTAGTTGCGCAGCCGGTCGTGCTCCGGAGAGCAGTGCACCACCTCCATCGCGCCGACCGTCTCGTCCGGAGGCGGCAGGCTGGCGGCCTCCGGCACCAGCGGAAGCTGCTCCATCTCCGTCAGCGGGACGAACGAGGCGCGGCCCTGGGCGGCCCGGCGCAGATAGTCCACGGCGCGGAGCCCGGCGGCGTGGCTCTCGACCAGCACCAGCTGCAGCCGCTCGCCCAGCACCGCCTCGATCGCGCGCTCGTAGCGGGGCTCGACGCGCAGCACGTCCGCCACCAGCCCGTACACGCCGTCGCGCCGTCGCTCCTCCTCCTCGCGCAGCATGATGGCCTTGACCCCGCGCCCGTACCCTTCGAAGTTCTTCTGCAGCTCGAGCAGCGAGGTGAGCCGGCTGCGGCGGTCGGCCAGCTCCTCGCGCAGCTTGATCAGCTCCGCCTCGGTGTCGCGCTGCTCCGTACGGCCGGCGGCGAGGTCGGCCTCGGTGGCCAGCTTGTGCTCGTGCAGCTCGCGCCGCCTGGCCTGCGTCTGTTGGAGCTTGTGGGCCAGCTCGTCGCGCTGCCGCGCGATCTCCTGTGCGCGCGCCTCGAGCTGCTCCTTCTCGGAGGAGGTCTTCTGCACCCGTCCGGAGAGGTCGCTCTCGCGCTTCTCGAGGTTGACCAGGTTGGTCCGGTGGTTGGCCAGCCTGGTCAGCACGCTCACCGCGTGGTGCCTCTCTCCCTCCACCGCGTGCTGCGCTTCCTGGATCTCCTGCAGCGCCGACTGCAGCGATTCCTCCGCCTGCCGCTGCTTCGCCTGATCCTCGGCGGAAGCGTCGGCCAGCTTCTGCTGCTCGATGCGCAGGCCTTCCTCCTCGCGCGCCAGCAGCGAAAGCCGCACGCCCAGCAGCGAGACCTCCTCCTCGTACTGGACCTGCCGCGCCGCGATTGCCTCCCGCTCGCGCTTCGCGAACTCGATCTCCTGCTCGGAGAGCTTGAGCTGCTTGTCCACCCGGTGCGAGTGCTCGGTCAGCTCCTGCACCTTCTTCTCGTCCTCGAGGAGCTGCAGCCGCTCGGCGGAGAGGCCCGCCTCGAGGCGCGCCACGTGGGCCAGCACCACCTTCTCCGCCTCGGCGGCCTCGGCCAGCTCGCGCGCCTGCGCGGACTCGGTGTCGCGCAGCCCGAGATAGGTCCGGCAGGCGGCCAGCAGCTCCAGCTCGCGGAGCTGGGCCCGCAGCTCGCGGAACTTCTCGGCCTTCCTCGCCGAGCGCTCCAGCGACTGCAGCCGCTTCTCCACCTCGCCCACCACGTCGGAGAGGCGCAAGAGGTTCTGCTCGGTCGCGTCCAGCTTGCGCTCGGCCTGCTTGCGCCGGGCCTTGTACTTGGTGACCCCGGCCGCCTCCTCGATGATGGCGCGGCGGTCCTCCGGCTTGGCGCTGACGATCAGCCCGATGCGGCCCTGCTCGATGATCGAGTAGGCCCGCGTGCCGACGCCGGTGCCGAGGAACAGCTCGGTGATGTCCATCAGCCGGCAGGGCGTCTTGTTGATCTCGTAGTCGCTCTCGCCGTTGCGGAAGAGGCGGCGGCTGACGGTGATCTCGCCGAATCCCGCGTACTGCGGCGGAACCAGCCGTCCGTCGTTCTGGAAGGTGAGCGAGACCTCCGCCATCCCGGTGGCCGGCCGCGACTCGGACCCGGAGAAGATCACGTCCTCCATGGCGCGGCCGCGCAGGTGCTTCGCGCTCTGCTCGCCCATCGCCCAGCGGATGGCGTCCACCACGTTGCTCTTGCCGCAGCCGTTGGGGCCCACGACCCCCGTCACGCCGTCGTCGAACGAGAACACCACCCGATCGGCGAACGACTTGAAGCCGGAGATCTCCAGGCGCCGGATTTTCATGGACCCGCAGGATGATCCGATCGCCCGCGATTCTCAACTTGATTCTAGTGGCCCCGGTGTGCTCAGCGCGGCCCCGGCGGCCGCGAGAGGTGCGCGCTGCTCACGTCGCAGAAGCGCAGCGGCTCCGCCGCCCACTTGCCCGCGTAGTCCACGCCGATGCGGGGGCCCCGAACGATCCGGGGCCGGCCCAGCCTGGGCAGGACGATCAGCTCGCCCTCGGGGTCGCAGAGGTCGGCGCGGTTGTGCCGGGCCTTCACCCCGAATGCCTTGCATAGGTTTCCCGGCCCTCGCGCGCTGGGATGCGGCCAGGGCAGCGAGTCCGGCACCGGCTCCGCGGCGCGGACCAGGACGGCGTTCGCGTCGCTGCCCGGCCCGCAGACGCAGTTGAGCATCTGGTGGATCCCATAGATCAGGTAGACGTACGCGTGGCCAGGGTCCCCGTACATCACCTCGGTGCGCGCGGTCCGGCCGGCGCGGGCGTGGCAGGCGAGGTCGTGCTCGCCCACGTAGGCCTCGGTCTCGACGATCCGGCCCATCACATAGCCGTCGCCGATCCGCCGCGCGAGGACGCATCCGAGCAGGGCCGGAGCCACCTTCAGGGCGTTGCGGTCGTAGAAGGTCCTTGGCAGCGGCTCCACCGGGCAATGGTAGACTCGGTCCCGTGGGCACGCAGCTTCAACTGGTTTCCGCCGAGAGCGAGCCCGAGGCGATCGCCGACGTCCGCACGGACGCGCGCCCGCGGCTGTGGGGCGCCGGCCTCTGCGCGGGGATCTCCATCGCCGCGACCCTGATCGGCTACCAGCACACGGTCCCACCCCTCTTCGCGGGGCCGGTCGCGGCGGCTTTCCTCTTCTGGGCTCTGTATCTGCTGGCTACGTTCGCGGGGCGCCGGGCGGTGCGCTACCGGCTCACCATGCAGCGCCTGGAGGTGGAGCGCGGGATCCTGGGCCGCCGCTACGAGAGCATCGATCTCTGGCGGGTCCGCGACGTCGTGCTGGAGCAGACGCTGATCGAGCGCATGCGCGGGGTGGGGCGGATCACGGTGCTGTCGACCGACGAAGTGGAGCCGGAGCTGATCGTCGGCCCGGTGGCGTCGGCGAAGCCGCTCTACGACCGCCTCCGCGACGCCGTGGCGGCGGCGCGCAAGCAAGCGCGCGTGATTCCGCTCGGGTAGGGCTAAATCAAGGCCTGCTGCAGGTCAGCGATCAGGTCGTCCGGGTCCTCGAGGCCGACGCTCATCCGCACCATGCCCTCGTCCACTCCGGCGCGCCGCAGCTCGTCCGCGCTATATCCGGTGTGGCTGAAGAGGATGGGCAGGCTGGTCAGCGTCTCGGGGCCGCCCAGGCTGGCCGCGCGCGCGATCAGCTGGAGCCGATCCCAGAAGCGGAAGGCCTTCTCCCGCGTCCCGACCGTGAAGGTGACCATCCCGCCGAACGCGGCCATCTGGCGGCGGGCGAGGTCGTGATCGGGATGGCTGGGCAGGCCCGGGTACCAGACGCGCTTCACTGCGGGCTGCCCCTCGAGCCAGCGGGCGATGGAGAGCGCGCTGGCGCACTGCCGCTCGATTCGCACCGCGAACGTCTTCAGCCCGCGGAGCAGGTCATAGGCGACCTGGGCGTCGAGCACCGCGCCCAGCTTGCGCGCGATCGCGCGCACGTTCTCCACCAGCTCGCGCCTGCCGGCGATCACGCCGCAGAGGTGATCGCTGTGCCCGTTGAGGAACTTGGTGGCCGAGTGCATCACCAGATCCACGCCCAGCTCGAGGGGACGCTGCAGGAGCGCGGGCGCGAACGTCGAATCGATCACCGACCGCAACCCCGCCGCCTTGCAGGCGCGCGCCACCGCGGCCACGTCCAGCACGCGCAGCGCCGGGTTGGTGGGAGACTCGAAGACGCACAGCTTCGCCCCGCCCTGCGCGCAGGCTTCCGCCAGGGCCGGCGGCTCGACCATCCGCGCGCGCACTCCGAATCGGCTGAGCACGTCGCGCAGCAGCTTGTACGTGCCACCGTACAGCGCCGTGGACGCGACCACCTCGTCGCCGCCGGAGACCAGCGCCATCAACGCCGACGTCATGGCTCCCATCCCGCTGCCGAAGAGGACGCAGGCCTCGGCGCCCTCGATCTGCGCCAGCGCTTCCTCCGCGGCGCGAACGGTCGGGTTCTCGTCGCGGCTGTACATGTAGAGACCGCCCTCCCCGCGGGCGTATCTCTGCACCGCTTCGGCGCTCTCGAATCGGAAGGTGGTCGACTGGACGATGGGCGTGGTGATGGGCGCGTTGGCGCCCTCGGGAGCGCCCGCGTGGACCGCTAGCGTGGCAATCTTCATTCGCGCGGTCTATCGCCGCGGGAGAGGGCGTTCAAGTCTCCAAAGGCGTGAAAGAAAGCGTTGGCCGCAAGGCCGCACCTCCGGTGCGGCAGCGGCCAAAAAAAAGCCCCCGGACTCCATGTCCGGGGGCGGGAAAGATGAAGCGCTCGGTGCCGGACTGGCGGGGGGGACCATTCGCCCGGCGTTGCGATGACGCTTCACGTCGGAAATAGAGCACCATCCGTGCCAAGGATCCGGATCCTAATTTTACGATAGAATTACATCCACCTACATCGGCGCTTCATTTCAGATCTGCAATGCGAGATTGCAGTCCCGGCATGCCACACGGCGCGCGCGGGTCCTAGTTCGCCGAGAGGAGCTGCTCGAACTCGGGCGTGCCCTTGAGGCCGTCGAACATCGGATCGGCGGCTAGCCAGCTCCGCACCTTCGTACGCTCCTTGTCGAGCGCCTTGCGCAGCGCGGCCAGCGCATCGACGCGGCGGTCCCAGAGCGAGTACAGCGCGGCGACGTTGTAGTTCAGGAGGACGTCGTCGGGGTTCAGCTCCCGCGCCTTCGCGTAGCAGCGCTCGGCCTCCTGATAGAAGCCCTTTTGCGCGTACGAGATGCCGAGGTCCAGCCAGCCCTCGTAGTTCTCCGGCTCGAGCCGCACCACCTCGTTCAGCAGCGCGATGGCGCTCCGGTAGTCCCCCTCGTCCATCAGCATCGCCGCCAGCTCGTGCCGCGCCAGCGGATCCTGCGGGTCGAGCTCCATGGCGGCCTTGAACTCCGCCTTGGCCTCCTCGCGCTGATCGAGGTCGGCGTAGGTCATCCCCAGGTTCAGGTGGGCGTCGGGATACTCGGGGTCGAGCTCGATGGCCTCGCGGTACTGCTCGATCGCCATGTCGTGCGCGTGCGTGGCGAGGAAGCAGGCGAGGTTGTAATGGGCGGTGGGGCTCTCGGGCTCCAGCCGCAAAGCCGTCAGGTACTCCTCGAGCGCCTGCGCATATTGCTTCTTCTCCGAGTACACGGTCGCCAGGTTGTCATGGGCGTGCGCGGAGCTCGGGTCCAGCTCGATGGCCTTGCGGAACTCCTTGATCGCCTCGTCGAGCCAGCCCCGGTCGGCCAGCTCGATCCCGCGCGAATTGTGCTCGTCGGATCGGACGATCTTGTCCTGTCCTTTGGTGTCGCGACCCATGGACCCTCAGATAACACGAAAGAACCACCCCGGCCTTCCGGCGCGCGGGGTTCCGGCACCTCCGCGGCGCGCGCCCTCAATCGCCTGAGGTCGCATTGTACTTCCCGAAAGTCTTTAGGTTTTTGCTGGCCTTCACGTTGGCCTTGCGCGCCGTGTTGCTCGCCTGGTTGCCGGCCAGGCTGTCGGTCGTGCCGGCGAACAGCTCGCGGATGTCCCTGCCGAAGACCGTCACCACGCCGATGGCCGCGATCGCGACCAGCGCGACGATGATCAGGTACTCGCTCAGACCTTGTCCGGATTCGGTTTGCAACAGCTCGCGGGCGAATCGACGCATGAAGCCTCCTGGAATCGAGAAACGAGAGTAGAACGGAGCCTGCAGCCCGTGCATCGGTTGACGATCGGACGCTGCGCACGCACGAGTGGCGGCGGCGGCGCCGGGACGGATAATCCAGCTGTGCGGTCGAAGAAGATCGAGCAGATCTGCGAGGAGCTGGCCAAGACTGTCGGGGCCGCGCCCGACTCCTGCATCGTCGCCTGGGACGAAGCCGCCGCTCCGCGCATCCTCTTCGCCACCGGGAACACCGAGTCCGTCCTGCAGCGGAAGGCCGGCGAGCTGGTCGGGCAGCCCGCGGCGTCGCTGTTCTCGGGAGGAGAGCGGGCCGCGAAGGACCTGGCGGCACTGTGCGCGAACGTGCCGGCCGCCGAGCAGCGGCCGATGCTCCGCGGCGGAGCGCCCTTCCCCGCCCAGCTCCTGCTCCGCGGCGTCAACGGCGGCGCGGTGGCGGTGGTGCGCGATCTCACCGCCGGAAGCCGGCAGGCGGACGCGGCCTTGCGGGCCGAGGACCTGGCGCGCTTCGCCTCCCTGGTCGCCCACGAGGTCCGCAATCCGCTCAGCGCCGTCAAGATCGCGCTGCAGACGCTGGAGCGGCACGGGACGCTGGCGCAGAACGACCTGCGCCGCACCTCGATCGCGCTGCGCGAGGTCCTCAACATCGAGCTGTTGCTCAACGAGGTGCTGGAGTTCGCGCGCCCGCCTTCGCTGTCGCTGGTTCCCGGCGATCCCCGGACCCCGGTGGAGGAGGCCGTGGCGGGGGTGGAAGCCGAGTGGTCGGCCCGCGGCGTGAGCTTCGCCCGCAAGTTGCCGGAGCGCATGCCGCCGGCGGCGCTCGATCCCCTCCGCGTCCGCACCGCGGTGAAGATCCTTTGCCGGCAGGCGGCGGTCGCGGCCGAGGAGGTCGGCGGCGGGGTGGTCGAGGTCGGTGTGCGGGAGCTTCCGCCGGGATGGGAGCTGTCGGTGGCCGATTCCGGGCGCACGCTCGCGGCCAATCTGCGCGAGAAGGCGTTCGTGCCGTTCATGCTCCAGCGGGCCCGCGGCAGCGGGCTCGGCCTGGCGGTGGTGGCCCGGATCGCGGGCGAGCACAGGGGCGAAGCCCGCATCGAGGAGCGCTCAGGCGGGGGAAATGTTATCTCTGTGACGTTCTCCTCCTGACCGCGCGATGGACCGCATCCTGATCGTCGACGACGACCGGTCGATCCGGGAGCTGCTCTCCATGCACCTCGAGGAGCGCGGCTTCGGAGTGATCTCCGCCGCCACGGGCGCCGAGGGTTTCCGGATGGCGTCCGAATCCGCCCCGGCGGCCATCGTGCTCGACATGCGGCTGCCGGACGCGTCGGGCATCGACCTGATTCCGGAGCTGAAGAAGCGCGCTGCGGAGGCGCCGGTCTTGATGATCACCGCCCACCACGACATGGCGACCACCATCCTGGCCATGAAGGCGGGCGCCTTCGACTACATCCACAAGCCCATCGACATCCAGGCCTTCGACGTCGCTCTCGATCGGGCCCTGGAGGTGCGGCGCCTCTCCAAGGGAACCGACTACCTCTCGGTGCAGGGCGGGCGATCCTTCAAGATCGACGACATCGTCGGGACCTCGCCGCCGATGCGGCAGCTCTTCAAGGACGTGGGCCGCGTGGCCGCGTCGCGCACGACGGTGCTGATCCAGGGCGAGAGCGGCACGGGCAAGGAGCTGATCGCGCGCGTGATCCACAGCTACTCCGCGCCGCAGAAGCCCTTCATCGGCATCAACTGCTCGGCGATCGTGGACACGCTGCTCGAGTCGGAGCTGTTCGGCCACGAGAAGGGCTCGTTCACCGGAGCGGTCCAGGCCAAGCCGGGCAAGTTCGAGCTGGCCGAGGACGGAACCATCTTCCTGGACGAGATCGGCGAGCTCTCCCAGAACCTCCAGGCCAAGCTGCTGCGCGTGCTCCAGGAGCGCGAGGTGGAGCGGGTGGGCGGCGTGCGCCGGATCCCGATCAAGGCGCGCATCCTCGCGGCCACCAACCGGGACCTGGCCGAGGAGGTCCGCGCCGGCCGGTTTCGAGAAGACCTCTACCAGCGCCTGAAGGTCGTGACGCTGCGGCTTGCGCCGCTGCGCGACCGGGTCGACGACATCCCGCTCTTGGTCGAGCACCTCCTGGTGAAGGTCAACCAGCGCCTCCACAAGTCGCTGCGCCGCGTGCCGCGCGAGGTGATCGAGAAGCTGCAGAAGCGCCCCTGGCCCGGGAACGTCCGCGAGTTGGAAAACGTACTGACCCGCGCGGCGGTACTCTCGCAGGGGGACCTGCTGCTCGAGGAGTACCTGGTCGACGAGGCTCCTCCGCCCCGCAGCGATCCGCCTTCCGCCACAGCCGGCGGTCGCGTGCCCACCCTGGACGAGGTCGAGCGCGACCACATCGTCAGGGTCTGGGGACTGACCCGCGGCCATAAAGGCAAGACTTGTCGAATGCTGGGCATCTCGCGCCCGACGCTGGAGAGGAAGCTCAAGAAATACGGGATTTCGGAGGGGACCGATTGAACGTTTCGTTCAGTCGTTTGTACGTTCCGGCTGAACGAACCGTTCAACCGCACCCCTGTCTGGAGTGTGAACTAGCGTTCACATGTATGAAAATACAGCAATTTCTGAATGCTCAAAGGTTGGCATGTCTGGTGCTCTGACAACCGGCCGACACCCTCTTCGACTGGAGCTCCACCATGCGTCCCCTCACAACCGACCCGCGCTTCCAACCGCAGTTCCAGCCGCTCGCCTCCCCGAGCCTGCCACCGGCCGACGTGGTCGACTTCCGCGGCTACTTCAAGGTGGAGACGTTCGGGCATGGGGCGGTCATCTATCGGCCTGGCCTGCCGGCCGACAAGGTCTACCTCCTCCGCTCCGGGCGCGTGCGCCTGCTAAGGCAGGGGAAGGGCAAGAGCCGGTCGGTGCTCGCCATCCTCAAGCCGGGCGATCTCTTCGGTGAAGTGCTTCGCCCGGAGGGCTCGCTGATGGAGGAGTTGGCGGTCTCGTCCGGCAAGTGCGAGGTCTGGAGCATCGAGGGCCGCGACTTCCGGGCGCTGCTCGAGGCGCGCCCCGCGCTGGCGGTGGACGTGATCCGGGCTCTCAACGATCGCGTCCGGCAGCTCCGGCAGCGCGTGCTCGGCCTCACGCGCAAGGACGTGCCGGCGCGGCTGGCCGAGATGCTGATCGCCCTTGCCCAGGCGCACGGCGAGCGCATCGCGCCGGGAAACGAGCTCTGTCTGCACGGGATCACGCAGCAGGATCTGGCCGACCTGGTCGGGGCCTCGCGCTCGTTCGTGTCGACCTTGATCAACAAGATGAAGCGGGACGGTCTTTTGGCGAACCAGGGCCGGCTGCTCGTCCTCCGGGACGAGGAGGGACTGAACCGCGTGGCTGCCCGCGAGAAGTAACGGGCGGGCGGTGGCGGTCGCCGATAGGTCGAGATTCCCCCCCTCGCCCCCGCCGACCGCCGCCGTCGTTATTTTCCCGGCCCCGAATCCCCCCCTCGGGGTCCGTGAAAGAAGAAGGGCCGTTCGCTTCCCCAGCGAGCGGCCCTTTGTGTTGATGAGGGTTCGGCGCCATCCCGACTGCGCCTAAGCCTTCGCTTCCTTCTTGGGCTTCTTTTCCTTCGGCTTCTCGGGCTTGGCGGGTTCCTTCTTCGCCGCGGCCTTCTTCTTCGGCGGAGTCGCCGGGGCGTTCGCGTACTTCTTCTTGAACCGGTCGATGCGGCCCTGCGTGTCGATCAGCTTCTGCTTGCCGGTAAAGAACGGATGGCAGTTGCTGCAGATGTCCAGGTGCAGGTCCCCGTGCGTGGACCGGGTCTCCCAGGTCGCGCCGCAGGCGCAGTGGACCTTCGCGGTGGGGTAGGCGGGGTGGATGTTCTCGCGCATTTTGCTTCTCTCGTGACCGCCCGCGGATTGCTCGCGCACACTCGCGCGGGGTCTTCCGCCGGGCAAAGGGTGCGAGTGAATAGCGGATCAGTCTGCTAAGATCAAGCCGTTGGCCCTGCCGAAAAACCGGACGAGCGTCCAGTTGCCGCGGCTTTCCTGGCTGTTCCACCGCGGGCGTACGGAACCGTGAGCCGGCGGCGGACGACCGCGGCCCTCGTGGCGCTCGCCGCGATCGGGATGCTCCGGATCCTCTGGCTCCACTTCGTCTCGGAGCCCCGGCACGAGCCGCCCCGCGCCCCCATCGATCTGCGCTACCAGGCATTGCGCGAGCTCGTCCGATCGGGCGAGGTGGGCTACGTCTCCGATCTGCCCGCGGCGGTGCGGCTCGGCGAGGACGCCGCCACGCTGGGCACCCGCATGTACCTGCACGCGCAGTACGCGCTCGCGCCGGTGGTGCTGCGCTACGACGACGCGCGTGCGGCCGTGGTCGTGGCCAACGTCTCCGACCCGGCCGTGCTGCCGGAGCTGTTGCGCCAGCGCGGCCTCGAGCTGATGGCGGAGGCGGGCCCCGGGCTCGCGCTGGCCCGGCCCCGATGAGCCTGCTCGCGATCCTCCTGGCCGGCTGGGGCCTGGTCGCGGCCGGATTCCCGAGGCGCCCGGCGGACGGGGTCGAGCGGGCATTTCGCGCGGCGATCGCCGTGGCGCTGGGAATCGGCGCGTGGTCTGCTTCGTACGCTGGCTGGCGGCTCGCGTTCGGTGAATCCGGGCTCGCCAAGGACGTCCTGTTGGCCGCCGCCGGCGCCGCCTCGGTGATCGCCTTCCGCCTTCGACCTCCCGAGCAGGTCCCGGAGCGCGAGTCCGCTCCGCGCTGGCTCTGGGCCGTGTTCGCGCTGGCCGTCGCCGTCGCGGCTGCCGCCTTCGTCGAGCACACGGTGCGCTTCCCGGACGGCGGCTGGGACGCGTGGATGGTCTGGAACCTCCGCGCCCGCTTCCTCGTGCGCGCGGACGACCTGCGCACCGCGTTTTCCCCGCGGATGGCCTTCCTCGCCCACCAGGACTACCCCTGGCTCGTCCCGGGAGTGGTGGCGCAGGCGTTCGCCCGGCTCGGCGAGTCGCCGCTCGTCGCCCCGGCCGTCGCCGCGGTGTTCGGGATCCTCGCGGTGGCCGTGGTCACGCTTTCGGTGGCGCGGGTTCAAGGGATGCGCTGGGGTCTCCTCGCAGGTCTCGCGGTCTGCACGCTGCCGTGCTTCGCCACGTTCGCCTCCAACCAGCAGTCGGACGTCCCGCTCGCCCTGTACTTCGCGATCGCCGCGGCCATCCTGACCCAGGCGCAGTCGCGTCGCGAGCTGGTCCTGGCGGGATTCGCCGCCGGCCTGGCGATGTGGACGAAGAACGAGGGCGCGCTCTACGCCGGATGTCTGCTCGCCGCCTGGCTCTGGCGGGCGCGGGATGCCCGGGGTGCGCTGGCGTTCGCCGCGGGCGCGCTGCCCTGCACGGCGCTGCTCCTCTGCTTCAAGCTCGGACTCGCTCCCTCGAACGACCTCGCCGCCTTCTCCACTCGGACCAGCCTGGTGGCCAACGCGCTCGACGTCCGACGCTGGGCGGAGCTCGCCCTGCTCACCGCTCGCCGCATGGTCTACTTCCAGGACTTCGCGCTCTGGGTGCTCGCCGCCTTCCTGCTGCTCGTGTCCCACTTCCGCCAGCTGCCGGCGTCGGTCCTGGGAACGGCCCTCCTCCTTGCCTTCGCCGCGTACGCCCCGATCTACGTCCTGCAGCCCCACCGGCTGGACTGGATCTTCCGCACCTCGGCGGACCGCATCCTCATCCAGCTCTGGCCGGCGGTGGTGCTGGCTGCCATCCCAGCGCTAGCGAGAACCACAGCGCGTACATGACCTTGGTGTCGTAGAGCACGTCGTGCACCTGCGCCATCGTGAGCCAGGCGGCGAGCGCAGCCAGCGCGCCGACAGCGACCGGCGACGCGCTGCGCAGGAGCATGCGCGCCGCGGCGAAGAGGAGCCAGAGCAAGGCCAGGAGCCCGAGCGGACCGGTTTCGGCGAGCGTGGACAGCTCGAGGTTGTGCGCCCAGGTCCGCATGGCGAAGCGCGGGTCCACCCGATCGTAGTAAGGCCCGCACACCCGCGGATAGTTGGCGAAGCCGATGCCGTGCAGCGGGTGATCGCGGATGATCTCCCGGGCCCGCGACCAGATGAAGAGGCGGTCCGGGTTGGCGGCCGCGGAGAACGCGCTGCGGAACCGCGCGCGGACGGCCGGATGCAGCATCGCCAGCGCCGCGCAGCCGGCGAACACCAGAGGCAGGACCCGATGGCGCGTCCGGACCAGGACGACGATCGCCGCCACCAGGAGCCCCAGGTACGCGGCCCGGTCGAACGTCAAGGCCACCGCGAGCAGTCCCGCGCCGCACGCGACGCCCACCGCGATCGCGGCGGGCCGCGGCAGGGCTCGCGCCGCGAGAGCGCCCCCGAACAGCGCGAGCAGGACCGCGGCGTTGTGCCCGAACGTCAGGCGCGAGGTGAAGAAGCCCATCGCCCCGAACCGACCCTCCGCTCCCGGCGCCTGGACCAGGGCGGGCTCCTGCCGCAGGCCCAGCAGATGGACCAGATCGAGGCCGGTCCGGTACTGCAGCACCCCGAGGATCGAGGCGCAGAGCAGGCCGCCGGCGGCCCAGAGGATCAGCTGCGCGGGAGCGCGCGGCTGCAAGAGCCGCAGCGCGTGCGCGACGACGAAGAAGCCGAGGACCGACCTCCACAGCGTCGCCGCGGCCAGGTCCGGCCATCCATGGGGCGAGAGCGCGTCGGAGAGGATCGCGACCGCGACGAACGCCACCGCCGGCAGATCGAGCGGGGTCCGAAGCGGGCGGGGAGGGGAGAGCAGCACTCCGGCCGCCGCGACCGCGAGCGCGATCTGCATTCCGGCGATGGAGATCGGGAGGAAGAACGCGTGCGCGGTGAGGCCGGCCAGCGCGAGCGCCGCGGCGATTTTCCGGCGGTCCAAGAGCGGTCTACATACTATAAGCGCGGCGATGTCGCTCCTGGACCGGCTGCTGCTGCGGGAAATCATCATGCCGCTCGGGGTCGGGATGCTGGCCGTCCTGCAGCTCCTGGTCATCCTCCAGCTCCTGCAGCTCAACGAGGTGGTCTTCAGCAGCGCGGTCACGCTGGAGGATCTCCTCCGCGTGACCGCGGCCCTGGCTCCACACTTCCTGGTGGTGGCCGTCCCGGTCGCGTTCATGCTCGGCGTCCAGCTCGGCCTGGGCCGGCTGGCCGCCGACCAGGAAGTCCTCGCGCTCAGCGCGGCCGGCACGCACCCGCTGCGGTTCTACCGGGTGCCCCTCGCCATCGGCCTCGCGCTCGCGGTGGTGGTGGCGGCGCTGACCCAGTGGGCCGAGCCCTGGGGCTTGCAGCAGCTCAACCGCGTGCTCAACGACGTGATCAAGCGCAACCTCCAGTCCGGTCTCGAGCCCGGCATCTTCAACGACGGGCTGCCGCGGTTCATGATCTACGTGAGCAGCGAGGACCCGGCGGAGCCGGGGACCTACGCGACCTGGCGCGGGGTGTTGATCGAGGACGACGTCGGAGACGGCGCGCCGGTGTTGGCGCTGGCGGAGCTCGGGCACATCGAAGACACCGGCGGACCGGCCATCGCCCTGCGGCTCTTCCAGGGCGAGCTGCACCGCATGGAGGCCAAGGGCGAGACGCTGGCGCGGTTCAAGGAAGGACGCTTCGTCGTCGGCGTCCAGGAATCCGTCATGCACAAGAACAAGTTCGCCCGCAACGAGGCGGCGATGACCGAGCCGATGATGCGCGCCCGCCTCGCCGAGCTGGCGCGCCGGGGCGAGGTCCGGGAATCGGCGCGGCTGCGGGTGGACCTGGTGCGGCGCTGGGCGGTGCCGCTGGCGTGCTTCGCGTTCGCTTTCTTGGGCGTGCCGCTCGCCGTCCTCTCCAGGGGCGGCCGCGCCTCGGCGTACATCATCACGGTCGGCATGTTCATCGGGTTCTACGCGCTCTCCCGGTTCGGAGTCGCCCTGGCCGAGAACGGCCTCAACGCCTGGATCGCGGGATTCCTGCCCGACGCGGTGGTGCTGGCCCTGGGTGGCGCGTACACCTGGCACCTGGTCCGCAATGGGATCGGGAAGCCGCGGTGAAGCGTCTGTTCGTGGCGCTGCTGCTGGCCTGCTGCTCCCGCGGCAAGCCGGCCGTGCCGATCCTGGGGTACCACTCCGTGGGCGCGGTGGCGGACGAGTACACGGTGCCGCAGCCGGCCTTCGAGCAGCAGCTCGACTGGCTCAAGGCGGAAGGATTCCAGACCATCTCGGTGCACGACTTCCTGGAAGGAAGCCGGCTTCCGGCGCGCCCGATCGTCCTTACTTTCGACGACGGCAAGCAGGACGCGGTTCGGGTCGTCCTGCCCGCGCTGCGGGCGCGCGGCATGCGGGCGAGCTTTTTCCTGATCACGAGTCTTGTGGGGCAGCCGGGGTACCTCGACTGGAGTGAGGCTCGCGCGCTGGCCGCGGCGGGAATGGAGATCGGCTCCCATACCGTCGATCACCAGAGACTCGCCGATCTGCCGGACGAGCGCGTGCGCGACGAGTTGGTGCAATCGAGGCGAGCCCTGGAGCAGCAGATGGGAAGGCCGATCGAGGTCCTCGCCTATCCCTACAACTCGATGCGGGCGCGCACGGCCGAGCTGGCGCGGGAGGCGGGCTACCGGGCTGCGCTGGCCGGCATGGCGCACGGAAACGCCAAGCTCTTCTCGCTCTACCGCTTCAGCATGAGCGGAGTGACCTCGCGCGAGGAGCTTCAATCCTTCGTGGCGCGCGACCACGTCAAATGATCGTCCCGCGCAGGCACACCAGCGGCGGCCCCCCAGCGCCCATCAGCGGCTCATCGAATCGAGGAACTCCTTGTTCGACTTGGTCCCGCGCATCTTGGAGAGCAGGAACTCCATCGAGTCGATGGTGTTCAGCGGGTGCAAGAGCTGGCGCAGGATCCACACGCGGTTGAGCTGCTTGTCGTCCATCAAGAGCTCTTCCTTGCGGGTCCCGGAGCGGTTGATGTCGAGGCAGGGGAAGATCCGCTTCTCCATCAGCTTGCGGTCGAGCACGATCTCGCTGTTGCCGGTCCCCTTGAACTCCTCGAAGATCACTTCGTCCATGCGGGAGCCGGTGTCGACCAGCGCGGTGCCGATGATGGTGAGGGACCCGCCCTCCTCGGCGTTGCGGGCCGCGCCGAAGAACCGCTTGGGCTTGTGCAGGGCGTTGGAGTCCACGCCGCCGGAGAGGATCTTCCCCGAGGGAGGCACGGTGGAGTTGTAGGCGCGCGCCAGGCGGGTGATGGAGTCGAGCAGGATCACCACGTCCCTGCCGCCCTCCACCAGGCGCTTGGCCTGCTCGATCACCATCTCCGCCACCTGCACGTGGCGGGTGGCCGGCTCGTCGAACGTGCTCGACACCACCTGGCCGCGCACGGTGCGCAGCATGTCGGTGACTTCCTCGGGCCGCTCGTCGATCAGGAGCACGATCAGGAAGGCGTCGGGATGATTGGCGGTGACCGCGTGGGCGATGTCCTGCAGCAGCACGGTCTTGCCGGCGCGCGGCGGAGCGACGATCAGGCACCGCTGCCCGAACCCGAT